>NZ_QSHC01000001.1:0-236689 GCF_003467545.1 Collinsella sp. AM38-1BH
TTGCAAGCGGTCGGCGGGGCCATTGTGGCTCTTGACAGCGGATTGGGTCATATGAGCGAGCGCCCACCAGAGCGAGCAAGGTGCCTTCAGGCAAAATGGCGCCACAGGTTGAGCATAAGTCAGCGAGCGGGCCGCATTTGAGACAAGGTGACGTGAAACGAAAGGGCGCTGACCTTCTGGTCGCGCCCTTGAAGTTGAACGTCAGATTGTCCAAATGCGGCCCGCGCAGCGTCGAGCCGTTACGCGGTTTGGTAAAACCGCGTAACCCCTAAGGCCGCTGGCCCATGCCACCCTCGAGGGTGACGGTCTCGCCGTTCATGTACTTAAAGTCGGGACCGCAGAGCTGAACGACCACGCGGCCGATTTCCTTCTCGACGTCGCCGTAGTGACCAGCCGGCGGCATGTGGACGTTGGCCTTGAACGCCTCGGGGTAGGCATCCTGGAAGTTCTCGAGCGCAGCGGTCCAAGCAAGCGGGCACACGATGTTGACGTTGATGCCGTCGGGGCCCCACTCGTTGGCGGCAACGCGGGTCAGGCCGCGGATGCCCTCCTTGGCGGCAGCATAGCTGCACTGGCCATAGTTGCCAAACAGGCCGGCGCCCGAGGCAAAGTTGACCACGGAGCCCTTGGTCTCCTTCAGGTGCGGATAGGCCTTCTGCATGTACAGATAGGTAGCATACAGACCGGAGTAAATGGCCAGGTTAAACTGGTCCATGGTGTGATCGGCGATGGTCACGCCCGAGGCGCTGGCCTGAGCATTGTTGACGACGGCGTCGATGCGGCCGA
Organism: Collinsella sp. AM38-1BH; assembly: GCF_003467545.1. Lineage (NCBI taxonomy): Bacteria > Bacillati > Actinomycetota > Coriobacteriia > Coriobacteriales > Coriobacteriaceae > Collinsella > Collinsella sp. AM38-1BH. The sequence continues at coordinate 787 of NZ_QSHC01000001.1, forward strand.
ACTCCTCAATGGCCTTGTCGATGACGTTCTGGACGACGGCCTCGTTGTCCTGACCAGCTGAGACATCGGCCTGAACAGGCAGAACCTTGACGCCGTACTCGGCCTCGAGGGACTCCTTGGCAGCCTCGAGCTTGGCAACGTTGCGGCCGGTAATAACGAGGTTTGCGCCCTCCTTGGCAAAAGCGATATCGATGCCGTAACCGATGGAGCCAGCGGAACCGTCCTTGAGCGTGGCCTTGCCGCCGCCGGTGACGATCACGGTCTTACCAGTGAAAAGTCCCATACAAAGTCCTTTCGAATCGCGACGGGCACGCCCGCCGACTGCGCGTATCCAACTTCACGCGCCAAAAGCTGAAATGCAACTTTAGCGTGTTCAAGTGAAAAATAAAGACCGCAGCAGGCGAACGGCGCAACGTCATTCGGCGAAGGGATTGTCAAGTACAAACTGGATAAAGCGGCCGAGTTGTTGTTATCAGATCGAGCCATCGAACACGTTTTGAAACTTTGCTGCGGCGCGCGGGATGTCGGCGCGAGACTTTATCATAGGGTGACAAACAACGATGAGGAGCACATGCCTATGACAGACGAGCTGGACCCCCAGACTCAACAGCATATTGATGATCCCGCAGACGTCACCGCAGATACTGACGCTGTGACCTGCGATGGTATCGACATCGACGACCCCATCTTGGACGAAAGCGCTACGGCGGAAACCCCCGAAACAGAAAACGCCGATGAGCAAAACGACGATGCGCCCGCTCAGGACGACGCCCCTGTACAGGACGACGCCCCGCAAGCTGCGGGCCCCATCGAGGTGTCTTCGGAAGAAGAGCTCGATGCCGTCATGGACTCCATGATGGACGCCGTCAAAGCGATGAAAGACGCCGTGTCCGATGCCGATATTGATGCCGAGGAAGAGGAGGCTGCCGAGGCCGCCTCGACCTTTGTGCCCGGCGAGACTCCGGTTGCCGACCAGGGCAGCACCATGCCCTCGTTTCTGCAGCTCGAGCACCCCACGATTGGCGCCGATGCGGTCGATCCGCACGCAGCAGGCTTTTCTGTGGTCGAGGGCGGTACCGGCAATATCGCCGCGCCGCAGGCTGACGATGCGGACGCTGCCGACACCGCTCGCCCGACCGCCCCGCACTACCCCGCCGCGAGCCACGATCTGGGGACCGCTGTCTCGAACACTGCGAACGCCGTGGGCACCTTTATCGCCCAAGGTGCCTCGGCCATGCGCGAGATGAACGCCGCGAAAAAGGCACTTGCCGATGCCCGCGCCCACCTGGCCGAACTTGAGCAGCGCATTACCGATCAGACCGAGGAACTCGAGACGCGCCAGGATATCGCAGGCCGCTACGACCAGATCGTCGCCGACCAGCGTCAGGCGATCGCCACAGCGCAAAAGACCGCTGCGGCAGCCGAGATTGACCGTGATGCCCACGCCGCCAAAGCGACAGAGCTCAAGAGTCAGTTCGAACAAATGAAGACAGAGGATGACGCGACTGAGCTCCGCCTGAAGGCCGCGCTCGACGCCGTGGAGGCCCGCGAGGCGAGCTCGCGCGAGACCGGCAACCGCCTCGTTCGACGTCTTGAGGATTCCAAGCGTATCCGCGACAAGGTGAAGGCCGAGCGAGACGCCGGCATTGCGGCCGCACAACAAACCGTCGACGCCACGCGCGCCCAGCTCGAGACGCTGCGTCATGAGTATGCCGAGCTGCAACGCAATCCCTCGGCAAATCCCGCCAGCTATACGGTGCGCACCAGCGAGCTCTCGATGCAGATCTCCGACACGGCAGATGCCCTGCGTAAAGCCGAAGAAGATGTCCCGCGCATCACCGCCGACCTTGAGCACTCGCTTGCCGCAGCCGAGCAGGCCGTCGAGCAGGCTCAAGCCCCCATTGCCGAAGCCAAACGCGCACACCAAGCCGTGACGACTGAGGCCGATGCCGCGCGCGACGAGCTGCAGACGGCGAAAACTGCCGCCACGACGCGCCAGCGCGAACTGCGCGAGAAGATCGCCGCCGAGGACAAGGCACGCCGCGACCAAGAGCAAAGCATCGCCAACGCCCAAGCAGATGCCGCACATGCACAGTCGATCATCGAGCAGGCGACCGAGGTACATGACCATCCAGAGATCACTGAGTCGCTTGCAGGATCCTTGGCCCGAGACAAAGCCGAACACGCCGAGACCGAGCGAGAAGTCGCCCAGCTCGAGGCCACCGAGGACGCGGTGCGCGAGCGTACCCGCGACTCACGCATCAAATTCACCGGCGCCATCGTCTGCATCGTCGCCGCAATCCTGGTGATCATCCTAGTCTGGCTGTTCGCAAGCAAGTAAACCAACCGCCAAAAAACGCTCAACGCAGTTGCGGTGAGATAGTTCCTGTTTAGCCCCAAAAAGGCCAATTCAAGAACTATCTCACCGCAACTTATTTAGATCGACGCAAGGCAACCTACCCCTCTTGCACCGATCTCATGACATAAGGACTGTCCCCAGGTGCCGGCACAAAAGGAACGTCCCCAAGTGCCAAGTGCCCAATGACTACTCAACAACCACGGCAACACCGATGTAATGGCAGAGTCAGCGAGCGGGTCACATTTGAGACAAGGTGACGTGAAACGAAAGGGCGCTGACCTTCTGGTCGTGCCCTTGAAGTTGAACGTCAGATTGTCCAAATGCGGCCCGCGCAGCGTCGACCGGTTACGGCGTTTGTAAAACGCCGTAACCTACTGAATGAGCATGGCGTCGCCAAAGCTGAAGAAGCGGTAGCGCTCCTCGATAGCAGCAGCGTAGGCATCCATGATCTGGTCGCGGGTGGCAAGCGCGCTCACGAGCATCATGAGCGTGGAGCGCGGCACGTGGAAGTTCGTGATCAGCGCGTCTACCACGTGATAGGTCGAGCCGGGCATGAGGTAGAGCTGCGTCGTGGCGTTCTCGCGCACCACGATGTCACCGCGGCCAAGCGTGTCGGCTCCGTCCTCGCGGCCTTCAAAATAGCGCGCCGTCACGGCCGGATCGAACACCGGGGCTTCTGCGTCAAACGCGCTCTCGAGCGAGCGCACCGCGGTAGTGCCGACGGCGATCACACGATGACCCTCGGCTTTCGCCTTATGCACGGCGTCGACAACTTCCTGCGACACGTGGTAGCGCTCGGTGTGCATGACGTGCTGCGTGGGGTCGTCCTCCTCCACCAAGCGGAAGGTATCGATGCCCACCTCGAGCTCGACGGCGGCAAACTTCGCACCCTTGGCCTCGATAGCGGCCATGAGCTCGGAAGTAAAGTGCAGACCCGCCGTGGGAGCTGCAGCCGAGTGTTCCTCTTTCATGGCGTAGACGGTCTGGTACTTCTCGGGATCGCCCTCGTAATCGGTAATGTAGGGCGGCAGCGGCACGTGGCCGGCAGCATGGATGGCCTCGTCGAGCGTGCGCGGCTCGCCGGCGGCATTGCAACCGGCCGGCTCAAAACGCACCAGGCGGCCGCCGCGGCTATCGGTGACAAAGTCGATGACCTCGGCCGTCAGCACCACGGGAGCCCCCTCGGGCGCATGGGCGCCGCCCGCACGATACTCAATCTGAGCACCGGGCTTCAGGCGCTTACCCGGCTTGACCAAGCACTCCCAAACATGGCCCAGCGGATCCACGTCCTCGCGGCGCTTGAGCAGCAGGGTCTCGACCACGCCGCCCGATCCCGTTTTACGACCGATCAGACGGGCCGGCATCACGCGCGTCTGATTGATGACGAGCACGTCGCCCGGCTCGATATAGTCGATGATGTCGCGGAAGATGCGGTGCTCAACGGTACCGCCGTGCTCCAGCGGCGTTCCCGCCTGGGAGCCCTTGCGATCCACCACCAGCAGGCGGCAGGAGTCGCGCGGCTCGGCTGGAGCCTGGGCGATCAGTTCCTCAGGAAGGTTGTAGTCAAAATCATCGGTACGCATAGACACGTCGGATACTCCTTATATAGCTAAAGTCCGCTCTACATCCTAGCAGGCTGACGTCCCAAATGAACTACTTTTTGGACGCTTTGCGCTCGTCGCGGATGCGGGCGCGGTCCATGGCCGCCTCGACAGCCGAGAAGCGGCAACCACAGTAGTTCTGCCGATACATGCCCAGCTCGCGCGAACGGCGTGTCGCCTCGGGGTAATACGGACGAAAATCGCGAATCACCGGAGTGAGACCGCGGGCGGCAGCCAGACGCTCCAACACATCATTGCAGGTTTCGAACAACTGATACGGCGAGACGGCGAGCGTCGTACCCACAAACTCAAACCCACGCTCCTGGGCCACGCGGCACGCCTCGGCCAAGCGCAGGGCATAGCACGCACGACAGCGACGGGGCCGATCGGCACCCAACGGAGCCACGCCGGTTTCCCAGCGTTCGCGGTCCTCCCCCGCCTCGATAAGCTCGATGTCGCCATCGGCACACCACCGGCGCAGCTCGTCCAAACGCCGCTGCCATTCATCGTGCGGCTGAATATTGGGGTTGGTCCAGCAGATTGTGGGCTCAAACCCTTCCTCGCGCAGCAGGCGGACCGGCTCAAGAGAGCACGGCGCACAGCAGGCGTGCAACAACAACGGCTTCATCGACATCTCCTCACCCGAAAAAGCGCACGCCGAAGGACGTGTCCTCGCAGGCGACAATGCGGCGGTCGCGCAAAATGGTCCGCACGTAATACCAGTCGCCCACACAGCCTGACAAATGCAAGCCGGCCGCCAGATAGCACAGCAGCGGATAGCCCGAAAACGCAAACCCCAGGGCAAGCGTTGTCGTCACAACAGCCGTCGGTGCCAGGCAAACCGCCATGTACCGCCGGCGCGAATACACAACGCCCTCGGCGCAGGCATAGATCATCGCCGTCTCGCGATTCGCCCCAAAGGTCACCTGCGCGCCCGCAGGCGCCAGCAGCTTAAAAAACACACCGTGCACCAGCTCGTGCACGGCAAATGACGCCGCAGAAACCGCAGCCAAGCCGACTATCCAGCCCACGACAGCCATCCAGCCGCCCGCGTCAGCCGCATCCAAGTCTGCAGGCCCGCCCAGCAGCATAAACACCGGCGCCAGGCACACGGCAAACACGCCGACTACGACCATCCCCCACACGAAGCAAGCGTGCAGAAATTCCTCGTCTTCAAACGCATGTATGTTGGAAATCTCATTCATAGCATCTTAGGATAGCGCCCCTGCCACGTACCCGTCCGCATGTGCGATAATGTCGAACGATATGCACGAATTGACCACTGCGCCGCCGAGCCCCGCGCCCGGCCGCGCTCTCACCATATGCGAAGGAGTCCCATGGCATCCAAATACTCCATGAACGACCGTCCCAGCTGGCCTCGCCGCGCCATCGTTACCGCCGGCGAGCCCTACGGCAACAAGGGCCTTCACTTTGGCCACGTCGGTGGCGTCTTTGTCCCGGCCGACTTCTTCGCCCGCTTCCTGCGCGACCGTCTGGGCCGCGAGAACGTCATCTTCACCTCGGGCACCGACTGCTATGGCTCGCCCATCATGGAGAGCTACCGCAAGCTCAAGGAGAACGAAGGCTACGATAAGTCCATCGGCGAGTATGTCGAGTCCAATCACTCCCGACAGGCCGCGACCCTCAACAACTACAACATCAGCTGCGACATCTACGGCGGCTCAGGCCTTGAGCCGGCTGCGCAGATTCACAACGAGGTTACCGCCGAGATTATCAAGCGCCTGCACGAGCAGGGCACCATCTCCAAGCGCTCCACACTGCAGTTCTACGACGCCAAGGCCGGCACGTTCCTCAATGGCCGCCAGGTGATCGGCCGCTGCCCCATCCAGGGCTGCAAGTCCGAGAAGGCTTATGCCGACGAGTGCGACCTGGGCCACCAGTTTGAGCCCGAGGAGCTCATCGCGCCCAAGAGCCAGCTCACCGGCGAGGTGCCCGAGCTGCGCCCGGTCGACAACCTCTACTTCGACCTGCCGGCCTACCTCGACTTTATGAAGGCCTACACCGCCAAGCTCGCCCAGAGCCCGCAGGTTCGCTCAGTGGTCTCCAAGACCATGGAGGAGTGGCTGCTGCCGGCTCAGCTCTACATCCAGAACAAGTTCCGCGAGGCCTTCAATGCCGTCGAGGACCAGCTTCCCGAGCACACCGTGCTGGAGCCCGAGGGCAACAAGAGCAGCTTTACCGTCACCTTCCCCAGCTGGAAGGAGCGCGACGACGCCCACGCGGTGCTCGCCAACGGCGGCGTGCGCTTCCGCAGCGGCAAGGCGCTCGTGCCCTTCCGCATCACCGGCAACATCGACTGGGGCGTTCCGGTGCCCGAGGTCGACGGCGTAACCGACGTCACCTGCTGGTGCTGGCCCGAGAGCCTGTGGGCGCCCATCAGCTACACGCGTACCGTACTCGCCCGCGACGCCCGTGCCGCCGGCGTGACCGAGGGTGTCGCCGCCCAGGACGCCGCCCTCATGGGCGAGCCCGCCGCCGATTCCACGCAGGTCTCCGCGCCCACCTACCAGCACAGCTCGCTCGACTGGCGCGACTGGTGGTGCTCGGACGACGCACAGATCTACCAGTTCATTGGACAGGACAACATCTACTTCTACTGCATCGCGCAGACCGCCATGTGGGAGGCCCTGGGTTGGAACCTTACGCAAAGCACCGTCAGCGCCTGCTACCACCTGCTCTACATGGGCAAAAAGGCCAGCTCGTCCTCGCAGACGCCTCCCCCGCCGGCAGACGACCTGCTCAACCACTACACCTGCGAGCAGATGCGCGCGCACTGGCTGTCGCTCGGCCTGTCCGAAAAGCCGGTGAGCTTTAGCCCCAAGGCATACGACACCCGCGTGACCGGCAAGGACAAGGACGGCAACGAGGTGCGCGCCTGCGACGACAAGCGCGTCATCGATCCGGCCCTTAAGGAGAGCGCCCTTTTGACCGGCGTGTTCAACCGTCTGGCCCGCAGCTGCTTCTACGGCGTCGCCGTCAAGGAAGGCGACGAGAGCCCCTATCGCAACGGCTGCATCCCCGCCGGTGCGGCCTCTGCCGCCGTGGTCGAAGCCGCCGAGCAGGCAGCCCTCGCCTTTGAGCAGGCTATGTACAAGTTCGAGACGCACCGCGCGCTTGCCGTGTGCGACGACTACCTGCGCGCCGCCAACAAGCGCTGGAGCGACGCTTCCAAGGCCGCCAACAAGCTCGAAGGCAAGGCAGCAAACGCCGCGATGACGCAGGCCCTCGTCGACGCCTTTACCGAGCTGCGCGTGGCGACCGTGCTCATGCACGGCATCGTCCCTGCCGGCTGCGAGCTCATCTGCGAGTACTTCGACATCGACCCGGTCGCCTTCTTTAGCTGGGATAACATCTTCGCCTCCACGGATGAGTTTGTGGAGAGCCTGGGCGAGAAGCCCGGCGAGCACCGCGTAAAGCCGCTGCCCCCGCGCTTCGACTTCTTTAGCAAGCACGAGAGCCAGTACTAAACACTCGACATGTAATGGAATGGGAAGGAAAGACGGATGTCCAAGCCGCGTCGTCGTAAGCAGAAAAAGCAGGTCAAGGCCGAGCTCAAGCTCAGGCAGTTTGCCGCCACCGAGCTTTCCGACCAGCTTGCCGCCCTTCCTTGCGCCGCCGACCTGCCGCGCTTTATGGTCGACACGGTCGCCGGCGCCTATGCGCCCGCCGATGCCGAGCTCATGATCGAGGGCTTCGGCGCCGCGGCCACACGCCCGGTCACGCTGCGCGCCAACACGCTCAAGGCAACCGCCGAGGACATCGCTGCGGCGCTCGATGCCGCCGGCATCGCCCACAACCCCGTCACCTGGTACCCAGACGCCTTCATCCTGCCCGAGGCCCAGGTTTCCGATCTGTGGGATCTCGGCATCTACCGCGACGGCAAGATCTACCTGCAGAGCTTGTCGTCCATGATGCCGCCGCTGGTCCTGGGCGCACAGGCAGGCGAGGACATCCTGGACATGTGCGCAGCCCCTGGCGGCAAGACGACGCAGATCGCCGCCCTCACGCAGGGGCAGGCGCACCTTACCGCCTGCGAGATGAGCATTCCCCGCGCCGAGAAGCTCGAAGCCAACCTCCACCGCCAAGGCGCAAAAAACGTGCCCGTCATGCGCACCGATGCACGCGAGCTCGACGAGTTCTTCCGCTTTGACCGCATCCTGCTCGACGCTCCCTGCACCGGCACGGGCACCGTCATCAGCGGCAACGAGAAAAGCCTGCGCGGCCTGACCGAGCAGCTGCTCGTCAAATGCGCCCGCTCGCAGCGTGCGCTTCTGGACCGCGCCATGGGAGCCCTCAAACCGGGCGGCACGCTCGTCTATTCGACTTGTTCGATCTTGCCGCAGGAAAACGAGGACGCCCTGCAAGAAGCCCTCGACAAGCATATGGACTGCGAGCTCATCCCCCTCGACGGCACGCCAAGCGAAAGTGAGGCACGCCGTGCCCAGGAAGCTGGTGAGGAGCCGCGCATCGAGTCCAACGCCCTGACCGAGGCCATTGCCGCGGGTCAGGTATCGGCCATCGCCAACGGCCTGCCCGGCACGCTCACCATTCCGCCCAGCCGCGAATTTGAGGGCTTCTACATTGCCCTGATCCGAAAACGCAGCTAGCGCACGGATCCAAAACTCAACAAGCTATCTCCGTGCGCGTTTGCCCTGCTGGTCGCGATGCTGTTTAAGCATCGTGCGCTCCTTGCGTTCGGCCCTTTTGCCCTTAATGGCCGTGACCACAAAGTAGATGACCGCGGCGGCAACGATTGCGGCCACACACAGGCCGATCGAGCCAAACATTGCTGTCAATTCCATACCGCGTCACCTCTCTTTTAAACGGGACTTTCAAGATAGCACCTCGATCACCGCCACCACAGCTCCTTCACGTTCGCCGCCCTTCGGTCTAACGGAGGACGCGGCGGGGAAAAATCAACTCGTCAAACGATTTAGCATTCGCAATTCCGGCTGCATCGCGCCGGCCGTCATCACATAGAATCGAGCTTCCATGGATACCCTCAACGATCTAAATGAGCGCGTCGACGCCTTCGTCGGCACCAGCTCTTTCGACACGCCTGCCGCGGCAAACGACCAAGCCCCCATCGATGTGCCCGCCGAGGTTCACGAGGACATTGTCGCCTCGGTCGATTTCTCCGAGGTCGAGCTCGCAGACGAGTTCACCGAACCCCAGGTAGCTGTGACCCCCAACGGACTGCTTCCCATGGAGCCGCTGCCCATCGACGGGCGCCTGCGCAAGGCGGCCCTTCGCATGCCTGACGAGATTGAGGAGGCCAGCGGCTTCACGCTCTTCGGCCGTCGTATCAAATCGCTCATCTACACCACCGACGTCGCGGTCATCCGCAACTCCAACGCCGATGCCGTCTTTGCCGTTTACCCCTTCACGCCGCAGCCCGCCATTACGCAGGCGTTGCTGACCGTCGCCGAGTGCCCGGTCTTCGTAGGCGTGGGCGGTGGCACCACCACCGGCAAGCGCTCCGTTCAGATGGCAGCCGTCTCCGAGATGCAGGGCGCGGCGGGCTGTGTGGTCAACTCCCCCGCCACCGCCGAGATGGTCGAGCACATCACCAACATCGCCGACATCCCCGTCATCGCCACGGTCGTACGTTGCGACGACGATGCTCACGCAAAGGTGCGCGCCGGCGCCAAGATTCTTAACATCGCCGCTGGCAAAAACACGCCGCAGGTCCTGCGTGAACTGCGCGAGCACTATCCCAACCTGCCGCTCATCGCGCCGGGCGGCAAGACGCCCGAGAGCATCCGCGAGACCATCGCCGCCGGCGCCAACGCCATCATCTGGACGCCGCCTTCGGCACAGCAGCTACAGACCGACATGATGCAGCGTTATCGCAAGATGAAGGAAGACGCCACGCCCGTTATCTCGCGCGACGATGTGCCCATTATCGACCAGGTCGCCGCCGCCGAAGTCAGCCAGGTCGAGAACATGAATCCCGACGTGCCGATTCCCGACGAGGTCATCGAGCGCGTCGCTTCGATCCACGAGCGCGTCGAGGAGCGTCGCGCCAACCGCGGGCTCAAGCCCTCACTGCACGGCTTTTTCTTCCGAGGAAAGAAACGCTAGCAAAACATCTTGGCCCGCCCCACAAACGTGAGGCGGGCCGTTTTCGTTTGGGCAATCATGCAGCGATGTGATGGGGCAAATTAATCCACGCGCTTGTCGCCCATAAAGAAGAGCGCCACCGTACCAGGTCCGGTATGCGAGCCAATCAGAGTACCGATGTTATTGATCTCAATCTTGCCTTTAAGCTGCGGAACCTGTTCCTCAATCAGCGCCGCAACTGCTTCGGCATCCTCGCGGCACGCCGAGTGCGACATGATGCACTTACCCGAATAATCCGCACCGTCCTGCACGTGTGCCATCATGGTCTTAGCCATCTCGGAAATCGCGCGCTTCTTAGTGCGAATCTTCTCACGTGGCGACAGCTTGCCGTCGCAATCGACCGTCATAAGTGGGCAAATCTTAAGCGCCGTGCCGATGATCGCGCTCGCAGCCGAAATGCGACCGCCGCGCAGGTAGCTCGACAGATCGGTCGAGAAGAACCAGTGGTGCAGGTTGAGCTTATGCTCCTCGATCCAAGCGGCCGTCTCGTCGAGTGAAGCCCCGCTATCGCGCACGTCGGCGGCACATTCCGCCAGCAGGCCAAAGCCCGAAGACGCTGCCAGCGAATCGATGACGCGCACCTTGCCGCCCTGGGGATAGCGATCCGCGAGCATCTGCGCCGCAACGCAGGCCGATCCATACGTGCCCGAAATACCCGACGACAAGGTCAGGTGCAGCACGTCTTTACCCCCGGCAACGAACGGTTCCCAAAACTCCTCGTACTCACCCACGCTCACCTGAGACGTCTTGGGCATGGCGCCCGCGGCAATCTGGGCAAAAAACTCGTCCGGCGCAATCGACTGATACAGATCGTCCGTATAGACAACATCGTCGATCTCGTAATGAAAACACACGACAGGGATATTGCGCGATTCAAAGAACTCGCGGGTTCGATCGGCGGCGGATTCACAGGTCAGGACAAAATCACTCATATGAGGCTCCTTACTCATTGCTGCGCAAATTATCGCACAGCAAATGTGAATACGGTACAAATGTCCACTATTTACCAAATTGAACCAAAGGTAGTGAACATCTTTACCGTCATCATCTCTATCGATCCCGGAGGCATGCGCCTGCAAAACGACCCCGCGTCTCCATTCAACCGCCATATCCACCTCGACTAAATCGATTTACCAAACCGTTCGGCCAACAATTCGACCTCCCATCTCCAATCGAAACAAAAGCGGCGCATACTGATAAACGTTTGACGCTGTTTTTATCAGTTTTAGCAACCACATCGGAAGGTGCCTCATGGTCGCATTCGATCGCAATCCGCAAGACTTCAAGTATCTGCGCCTGCTATCGAGACAGTTCCCTACCGAGCAATCCGCATTCACCGAGATCATCAACCTCTCGGCCATCCTCAACCTGCCCAAGGGCACCGAGCATTTTATGAGCGATGTGCATGGCGAGTACGAAGCCTTTATGCACATCCTCAACAACTGCTCGGGCGTCGTGCGCGAACATGTCGACGAAATCTTTGGCGACACGCTCTCCTTTGACGAAAAGGGCGAGCTGTGCACGCTCATCTACTATCCGCGCGAGAAGATCGATCTTGTCCGCAGCCGGCGTGAGGACTCGCCCACCTGGTACAAGACCATGCTCGACCGACTCATTGTGGTCGCCCGCTCGCTTTCGAGCCGCTATACCCGCTCCAAAGTGCGTAAGGCCATCCCGCGCGATTACGCCTACATCATCGACGAGTTGCTGCACACGCATCCGGATGAGAACAACTACCGCGTGCGTTATCACGAGCGCATTATCGAATCCATCTTGGAGACCGCCAGCGCCGACGACTTTATCGAGTCGCTCGCCTCACTCATCAAGCGCCTCGCCGTCGACCACCTGCACCTGGTGGGCGACATCTTCGACCGCGGTGGCGGCGCGGCCAAGATTATGGACCGCCTGCTTACCTATCATTCGCTCGACATTCAGTGGGGCAACCACGACCTGCTGTGGATGGGCGCCGCTGCCGGCGAGCCCGCCTGCATCGCCACGGTGCTGCGCAACAACCTGCGCTACGACAACTATGAGATTCTTGAGAACGACTATGGCATCTCGCTGCGCGAGCTTGTCGCCTTCGCCGACGCCACCTATACCGCCGGCGAGTCCATCAGCCCGCTCATCAAAGCCATTAACGTCCTGCTTTTTAAGCTCGAGGGCCAGATTATCCAGCGCCACCCCGAGTTCGACATGGCAGATCGCCTGCTGCTCGACAAGATCGATCACGACGCCAGCACGGTCACGCTTGCCGACGGCAGCGTATGGCCGCTCACGACCAACGACTTCCCCACCGTCGATCCGGCGGACCCCTACACGCTCATGCCCGAGGAGCAGCACATCATCGACAAGCTCGTGTCCGAGTTTGTCACCGCCGATCACCTGCATCGCCACATCGATTTCCTCTATACCCACGGCTCCCTGTATAAGGTCGCCAACGGCAACCTGCTCTTCCACGGCTGCGCGCCGCTCAACGAAGACGGCACCTTTAGCAGCATGAACTGCCTGGGCACCTGGCACGCCGGCCGCGATTATTTTGATTTCTGCGACCATATCGCCCGCCGCGCGTGGCGCGTTGGCGACCGCGATGCCCTCGACTGGATGTGGTACCTGTGGATCGGCTTTAACTCACCCGCCAGCGGACGCGTGGTGCGCACGTTCGAGCGCGCCTACCTCGCCGACAAGAGCACGTGGGTCGAGCCGATGGACCCGTACTATACGCTCACCACATCCTCGTCCGTTTGCGACGACATCATGCGCGAGTTTGGCGTCGCCCCCATGGCTTGCTCGCCGACGGGCCACATCATCAACGGCCATACGCCCGTTAAAACCACCAAGGGTGAGCAGCCCATCCGCGCCGAGGGCAAACTGCTGGTCATCGATGGCGGCTTCTGCCGCGCTTACCATCCCAAGACGGGTATCGCCGGCTATACGCTCATCTCGAGCTCGCGCGGCTGCCGCCTCAAGTCGCACCGGGCCTTTACGACGGTTGCCGAGGCACTCACGCGCAACGTGGACATCGAAAGCGAGACCAACCGTTTTGACCAAGCAGACCGTCGCCGCATGGTGAGCGACACCGATTCCGGAGCCAAGATCCGCAGCCAGATCCAAGACCTGCGCCAGCTGCTCGATGCATATAGAAACGGTGCTATCGAGGAGCGCGCCTAGCACCACCCGTGGGGATTGGCTAAACTTGCTGAGTTTGTCATCCCCGCGGCGCCCCGGCGCCACCATAAGGCAGGTACCATGCAAAAGCTCCTTGCGCAGATCATGAAATTTGGCGTCGTCGGTGTCATTGCCACGGTTATCGACTTTGGCATTATGAATCTGCTCCACTACGGTCTGGGCCTCAACATCCTAATCGCCAATACCAGCGGCTTTATCGTCTCACTCATCTTTAACTACCTCGCAAGCATGAAGTACGTGTTTGCGCACAAGGAAGGCATGAGCCGCCGCCGCGAGTTCATTATCTTTGTCGTGCTGTCCGTGATCGGCCTGGCACTCAACGACGGCATCGTGTTGACACTCAACGCCGGCCTGGGGCTCGAGGCCAATATCGCCAAGATTTGCGCCACCGCGCTTGTCATGGTCTACAACTTTGTGACCCGAAAGATCTTCCTGGAAGGCGATGAGACCAAGTAACTCGCAACCTTACAGCTTTACAATGCCCACGGATGACGCGCGTCGTGCGCTGTGTTGTTCGTGGGCATTGCTCGTTTACGGGCAAATTTTCAACGTTTGCGGATTAGCACTTGATAATTTGGCGAGTTCGTATAGTTCTTGGCAAAGACCTTACGTTTCCCTTGCAAAAGCTCTAAAGTATCCTCTGCTCGATTCATCAACGCATTGGATGTGATTACGTGCGCAAGGCACTGGCACAACCTCATACTAAGCAGTTCCTCAAGTTCGCTGTCGTGGGCCTTATCTCCTTTGGCATCGACTGGGGTATGCTCATTGCGCTCGTTGAGCTGTTCCACCTCGACTTTTTGATGAGCACCACGGTCTCGTTCATCACGTCCGTCGTGGTCAACTACTGGCTCAGCATGAAGTACGTGTTCGACCATCGCGAGGGCATGAGCCGCAAGCGCGAGTTCACGATCTTCACCATCCTGTCGGTGATCGGCCTGGGCCTCAACGACCTGTACATGTTTGTGGGCGTCACGTTTTTGAGCATCGGCTACCAGGCCATGAAAGCGATCGCTACGTTCCTCGTCACCTGGTACAACTACTTCAGCCGCCGCTTCTTCCTCGAGGGCGCACGGTCGTAGTCGATTCACTATTTGCTTGAATGTATAACCGGTTGGAATTCCCGTTCCAACCGGTTTTTTGTTTGCCGAGAGACCCGGCGACCCAGTCCTCTACGCATGAAAAACGGGTGGCCCGGATGCTTATCCGAACCGCCCGTTTGGTGCGATATGTCGAGGCCTCTAGCCTGTAACGTAATACCAGACCACGTTGTCGCCGTTGGAGAGAACGTAGTTGCTGCACGCCGTCATGGGCGTTGTGCCGTTGACGGAGTACATCCAGCCACTCGTGCCGCCGTACTGTTTCTCGGCCAAACCACCAATCGCGGAGACATACGTGCCGTACGACGAGCCACGTGCGTTGACAGAAAGGCCCAGCGCGTACAGGGCATCGTAGACGGTAGCGCCTTCGTTAAAGGTAAAGGTGCCACCAGAGGACACAGGATTGCCCACGGCGCTCGATGTAACCGAAACCGTCACTGTTACGTAGCTGGACTCCTGCGAGCCGCTCTGGCCGCCCGAGGGAGCGCTTCCGCCATTAGAGCTGGAGGCTCCATCAGACGACTGGCCGCCGCCCGAAGAAGCACCGCCAGACACATTGGAAGTATCGCCGGTTCCCGTATTCTGGGCAGCGGATTTATCTCCAGACTTCTTGCCGTCCTGACCATCGGACTTCTTGCTATCCGAGCTTTTATCCGATTCCTTGTTTGAAGACTCGGAATCGTCCTTGGACTCATCCTTTGCGTCATTCGATGACTTGGAATCCTTGGAACTGGCCTCGCCCGAAGTCGTAGTCGAGCCAGACGCCTTGGTGTCCTTGGTGACGACGCTCTCCCCCGTCACGGTCTGAATGATCCAGTCGATGGACCAGGCACCGCTTGTGGAAGGATGGACGAAGCCCAGCGAGACGACGATCAGAATGGTGCACGCGGCAGCCAGAACGCCAAGGAGCGCCTTGCGACGAGGGGCGGACGCCGCCGAAGCGGCGCCCTTTTGCTTTGCATCGTCGAACTGAATGAACGAGGAATCTGGTTGCTTGGGATCAGCGTCCTTGGATTTATTGGACACAGCCCTCACCTACCGACGTTTGGTGAACACGAACACGCCGACGATGGCGAGACCGATGACGCCGGCGGCAACGCCAACAATGGCGAGCGGGTTGATGCCAGTCTCCTGCTCGGAAGCGCTAGAGGACTTCTTAGCAGCGGTCGTGGAAACAGCACCCGTATCGGACTTGGAATCGGACTTCTTGTCGGACTTGCTGTCCTTCTTGCCAGACTTCTTGTCAGACTTCTTCTCGTCCTTCTTATCGGACTTATCGGAGTCTTTCTTGTCGGACTTGTTGTCCTTGGTCTCGGTCTTGGTCGACACCGTCGTCTTGGTCACCGGCTTCTTGCCCGGGGCAATAGCGCCGCCCTTCGAGCCGGAGCCAGAACCCGCGCCAGCGCCAGCACCGGAACCGTTGCCAGCGCCGCCGTTGCCACCATTAGTGCCAGAACCGCCATTACCGCCAGGGTTAACAGCATTCTTGGTCCACTTGGCATACAGCGTCAGATCGGCCGTCACCGGCGTGCTAAAGTCATACGCCTGCGTGCAAGCCTCATCGGTATACCAGCCAGCGAAGGTGTAGCCATCGCGCGTCGGATCGGCCGGCTTGACCAACTTGCCGTCGGCCGTAGCAACAAACTTAGTGTCGCAAGCAGACCCGCCGTTGGAATTAAAGGCGACCGTCCAAGACTCAACAGCCCCGAGTTTGAACAGCGTGCCCGAGTCATTGATGTAGTACAGGTTGCCAGATGCATCGGCAATGACCGGAGAGTCACAGTACTGGTAATGGCCAGCCGCATCATAAATCTGCGTCGCCTCTGCATCGCCGAGCGTATAGCGATACACGCCACCACCAGCAGAGTAGTTGACGTAATCCTTGCTATCCGCGCTGTTAACGGTGAAGTACACATAGGTCTTGCCGCCCTGAACACTCACCAGCGGAGTAGCAGCAATACCGTTGAGGCCAGCCGGCAGCGCCTTGCCGTCGGCAGCAGCGACCATCGTGGTCTTACCCGTCTTCAGGTTATAGAGAACCAGAGCAGAGCCAGTACCCGTCTGTCCGCCGACAATCAGATTGTCACCAGACACCGCAGGGGCGCTCAGATTATTCGTAAGGCCCAGATCAACCGTCTTCTGTTCACTCAACACGCCCGTCGCCGAAAGCAAAATCACATGGAGCTTTCCATCGTGCGTCATCTGATAAAAGGTCGAACCATTGGACGGATCGGCAATGCAATCGGCATTTGCGACAGCGCCGAGCTTCATGGTCGAAACGACATCGCCCGTCGTCTTATCAATGCACTTAAGCGTACCCGCGCTCGTAGGAACGATGGCATACTTATCCGTCAAAGCCGCACCAGTCCAGTAATAGCCCTCGGCAGGGTCGATGTTCTGCCAAGAAACTTCGCCCGTGGCAATCTTAATGCGCGCAAAGGAGCCGTTGCCGTAGGTCGCGTTGTAATTCTCGTCATACGAAATATCGACCGAGCCTACATAGACGTACTCGCCGTCCGAAACGACGGTGCAGGAGCTCTGCGTCAAGTCCGTCAAACCAGGCGTCAGCCACTTGCAGATCAGCTTGTCTGCAGTAATCGCCTGGACCGCACCGCCGTTGAGCGGAACGATGATAAGGCCATTGGTATAGATCGGACGAGAGGTATAGCTCACCTTGGAGGCAAGCGGCGCAGAGGCAACCTTTTTGCCCGTGGACGAATCGATCTTAATGAGCTCGTTCTCGGTCGCGATGTACACAAAGCCGTTGGCGATGACAGGTTCGCTGCAGTTGGCATACTGCTGACCAGACTCGGCCTTCCAATCGAAGGCCCACTTAAGACCGGCAGCCTGCGCAGGCGTCTTGGCATCCGTTACGGTCGAACCGTTGCCACTGTTGCCGTAGCCGGCCCACTCGGCATCCCAATCAGGAGCCGTCGCGCTCGGGTCCACGACAATCTTGTCGGGGTCGGGCATGGGCGAATTATCGGTGGTGTAGGCAAACGTAACCTTGTCGCCGCTCTTGAGCGTGACCTGGTTGGCGCAGAGAGATGTGAGCTCTCCGTTGATATACAGATGCCAATATCTATTGGTCGCACCATCCCAGCCATACGGCTTGTGATCGAACGGCGAAGTAATGGAATTAAGGAGCCAGTACTCACCACTCTGGGAGCCGTTATACGCAACGCTCTTGGCCTTCAGAAATGCCTCAATAAGGTTCTGGGCCGTGGAGCCTTCGGGCAAAGAAACATTGCTTGCCGAGCCCCAGCGAGTATTGTTGCCGTTGACATCGGGACCGATAACATCGACAGACCCAAGAACCTGGCCAGGAAGGGCATCGCTGTCGCCAGCATACATAAAGGTGACGGCGTCACCCTCTTGGAGCTCGTAGGCACCAGCGCCAACGTTCTTGAACTCGCCATTTACGTAGAAGCGCCAATAGCTATTGGTTGCAGCATCCCCGACATAGGGCTTACCGTCGACGTCGAACGGCGAATAAATGCCGTTGAGGAACCAGCCCCAAGACGATTCGCTAGAATCGAGCCTAAGACCAGTCTGCTCCAGCAAATCCTTGGCAGTAGAGCCCGCCTTGAGACCCGTCTGGCCCGTCGAGGCCCACACCTGCTGTTTGCCGTCCTTGTCCTTGCCAAGCACCTGAACGGAAGCATGGACGGAATCAGAGGGCAACTGGTCGCCCCAGCCACCGTAGAACCACGTAACGGTATCGCCGGCATGAATGGTGACATTGTCCGCCGTGTAGTCGCTCGACTTGCCGTTGATGAACAGCTGCCAAGAGGTCGAATAATCGAGCGGCGTACCCAGCTCAACGCCGTTGTACTTAAGGCTCAGAATGAAGGAGCCCGCAACAACGGCGTCAATATCATTCGCCTCGAGCGCGACCTTCGTAAGGTCAAGTGCGTTCGAGCCGGACGTCACCACATACTGCGCGTTATCGACCCAAGTCTGAGTCTTGCCCTGGGCATCGCGACCAATGACGGTCACATTTGCGGCAACCTGGTCCTTAACGACAGGGGACGAGCTACCAGCCGTATAGGCAAACTCAATCTTCTGCCCCTGGGTGAGCTTGACGCCGCTCGCGCCAACCGAGGAAGACGCGCCGTCGACAAACAGCTGCCAGTAGGCATAAGTCGCCGGATCGAAGGCAAGCGTGCGGCCATCGCTCGGGGACGTAATGCTTTCGAGGTAGAAACCGTATGCCGTGTTCGGATCGTATTTCGCCTTGAAGCCCACCTTCTGCTGCAGCTTAACGAAGGCGTCCGCAGCCGTCGAGCCCTCGTCGAGCTTAAGCTGCGTAGGTGCCACCCAGGTCTGAGCCTTGCCGTCGGCATCGGTGCCGATAATCGAGAACGAGACCTCGACTTGCTTCTTGGCGACATCGCCAGTTTCTGTCGGGCTCTCCGTCTGAACGGCAGCCGCGGCGGCAGATCCTGCTTGGCCAGTGGGCGCCGTCGAAGACTGCTCGCTCGTGGCAGGGCTCTCCCCCGTCGCCGAGCCTTCGTCGCCAGTTGCTGCCTCTGTTGTGGCGGCACTAGCCGCAGGCACGCCCTCGGAATCCGAAACCTCGGTGCCGCTCTGCTCAGTGGTACCGCCCGCAAGCGCTGCGTCCTCGCCCGGCGTCGCAGCCTGAGCCACGGCCTCGGCAATGCCCTCGGCGCCCTCGGCCCACAGCTGAGCCGGCGTGGTGCCAAAGGCCATCGCGAAGGCCAGGAATGCCACCAGGCCGCGCTTGGCTACGCCGCGTGCAATCGCGCCACGGCGATGCAGCGAGGCGCGCTCGCGCTCGTCCTCAAACATATCCATTTGTCCCCCATTGTCTGTACTTGGAGCATTGCCCAGCGGCTGCCCCACGTCATCGCGCATGTTACGCTCGAGTTCCCCCATCGGGGTCCCCCTTCCCTCCAGAGCCCTATGCACACCGGCGGCATACGCCGCAGCCGCATGCAAGATGGGAGGCGATCCGACTTAACCTTAACGGCTCAGGCGCGTCGTCCGATCTGCGACGCGAACATCCCGAGCCAAGAGGAATTACGGTTACTGGTACAGCCGGGGACTTGCACCCCGATTCTCCCAAACGCGCAGGAAAACCGCGCGTTCGTGCGTCTCCGCACCACCATCTAGGCCATCGATTATTATCGTCAAAATGGTATCACGCAAAAGGGCCCCGCACACAGGCGAAGCCCAAGGTAAAAGCTATTGTTTGCGATAGGAAAAAGCGGTGACGGTCGCAGCCTCTAGTGTTTGCCGCCGTGGCTGTTGAGCCAGATATTGCGGCCCAGCATAAGCGCCAGCACCAGCGCGCTCACGTAGCCCATAAAGCCAATGACCGGGATACCAAACACAACCGGCTCGATGCGTGCGTAGTACACCACCGACGAACCGATAAACAGGCCGGCGATAACGATAGCCATCGACATGCGGTCGATAATTCCGCCCAGCTGTCGCAGTGCCTTATCGCTGCTCATGATCTGCGTGTTCACCTTAAGCTGGCCGCGCGTAAGCATGCGCGAAGCCAGCCCCAGGTACTCAGCCGCCTCGAGTGAGCCCTTCGCCGCGCGATAGCTGCTCGCGGCAAGATCGCGCCCCATATCGCGCACACGCGCATAGGTGCTTTTCTCGTTTTTAATGTGCGTTTGGATGATCTGGATCATGTTGACGTTGGGCATGTACTCGGTCAGCAAACCCTCGAGCGTCACCATGCCGCGCGCGAACATCGTCACCACGCTCGGCAGCTCAACATCGTTTTTGCGCGCCAGGTTTAACAGCGAGGTCAAAAACTCGCCGATATCAAGATCCTTCAGGTCAAGGCCCGCAAAGTCAGCCACGATAAAGTCAAGGTCGGACAAAAACGCTGAATGATCGAGCTCGGCCGAATCGCCACGCGTCACGGCGAAGCGCATGAGCGAATCCTTGAGCTTGGGAACGTCACCCTCGGCCACGGCGAAAATCATGTCCTTTACGATACCGCGATCGTGACTCGACATGCGTCCGACCATGCCCAAGTCGATAAAGTAAACGATACCGTCCTTGAGAATGATGTTTCCCGCATGCGGGTCGGCATGGAAAAAGCCGTCGTCGAGCACCTGCGTCGAGTAGTCCTCGACGATCGCGGCACCGATCTTTTCCAAGTCATAGCCCTCGGCCACCAAGCGTTCAGGATCGGCGATCGAAATGCCGTCGACGTAATCCATGACCACCACGTGCTCGGTGCATAGGTCCAGATAGGATTTAGGGCACGTCACGCCATGAACGCTCTTATGGAACTCGTAGAAGTCGTTGAGGTTTTTGGCCTCGGCCAAAAAGTTGGTCTCCTCGCGAAACGAGGTCCACAACTCCTCGACTACGCCGTGCAGGTCAACGAATTGATCGGTGTTGACGAACTTGGAAACGATACGCACCACCGAGCGGATGATATCGATGTCCTGTGCCATAACCTGCTGCGCACCGGGGCGCTGCACCTTGACGGCCACGTCCTCGCCCGTCACCAGACGAGCGCGGTGCACCTGCGCGAGCGATGCGCTACCAAGCGGATTGGGGTCGATCGCATCGAACATCTCCCCCAGGCGCAGGCCGTATTCTTCTTCCAGACAACTGAGTACGACCTCGTACGGCACCGGCTCCACGTCGGAGCGCAGACGACGCAGCTCGTCGCAAAAGCGTTGCGGCAGAATCTCGGACCGGTTGGCCAGAATCTGCCCCATCTTGACGAACATGGGGCCGAGTTCCTCGAGCAGGCGGCGCAAACGAACCGGCGTGAGGTTATCCCACACGCGGTACTTTTTGACCAGGCGAACAATCTGTCCGATGCGTTCGCGACGACCCGCCGGCGTGAGCTGGTATTCCTCGTCCGGCGCCATCGCGTCGGGCTCTTCGGGCACCATATCGACAGCGCGCGGCTTTTTGCGAGCGCCCGAGACGGCGGCATCGACCTCATCGACAACCGCCGCCTCGTCACCCAAAGGATCTAGATTGTTGTAATCGGTGGTGGAATCTGCCATCTGCGCTGCTACTCGGCCTCTTCGGTATCCTTCGCATCGTCGGGCTCAACGGACTCGACGGGCACCGAGGTCACGTTGTCCTCGACCGAATCGACGATGTCGCGCACATGGGCTAGGAAGGCCGTGCGCTCAGGGGCGGTCATAACGCGGACGCGGGCAAGGATGAGCTCGTCGAGCACGCGCTGGGCCGCAGTCTCGCCCTGTATGCCCAAGCGCTCGGTCAGATCGGAGATGGTGCCACCGGCCTGCTCGAACATGTCGGACACGCTGCGGGCGATATCGGGGGTGGCGGTGTCCTTGCGGACCTGCTCGCCTTTGGTGTTAAGGTCGTCGAGGACCTTCTTGCCGCCTTCGACAGCAACGGCGGCAGCGCCAAAGCCCACGTTAATGGCGCCGTTAACAAGCTGATCGAGTTTCATAACCATGGTTGTCTCCAATCACAAACAACTGCATTGGCGTTCTTGTACCCAAGATTGAGCGAAAGCGACAAAGCGTTTTAGCGCTATTCGATCGACGGGAAATCCCTACCTCACGTTGTCGTTCATCGCGAAAGAGTTCTTCATGGCGCAGCTCGTGGTGTAGAGCACCTTGCCCAGCAGGGCATCGGTCTCCACGCGAACACGCTCGGCAAAGGCCTCGTTGGCGCGTGTAAGCTCGGAAGGCACCTCGGCCTCGGGCAGAGCGGCTACGGCAGCGTCGACGTCATGGATCTGCTTGTGGCCCATGCCACCGATCTTCTCCTGATAATCCTCGACCGCGCGGCCGCACTCATGGAAACGGACGTCGGCCAGGGCACCGATCAGGCGGTTGGCCCAGTAGAAGTTTTCGGACGTCACGCGAGCCTGCGTGTCGGCATAGTACTCGGGCATGGTCTCGACGTTGGCGTACAGCGGAACCAGCGCGTTAAACGAGTTGGAGCCAAAGGCCATCCACTGCACGGCGCGATAGGCCGGCTGCGCATAGGAACGCAGCTGCAACACGGCGAGCTGGCTGTTGCGGTTGATGCCGATGGGGCGATAGGCGCCGCGCGTGGCGGGCGTGCCCTTGCTGCCGTAGCAGTCGTACTCCGTGCCCTGGTAGTGGCTCGAAAGCACGTACTTAATGTCCTCGATGGTCACCTTGCGCTCGGGCACGCGGCTCCAAGGGATGTCGTCGCTCTCGGGCGTGAAGTCGGCGTCGGGGCCATCCCACACGTCGCTGGGGTTGAGGCAGCGCTGCATGTACCAGGCGCGCGGCGTGTTGTAGACATGGTCGCTGTCGCTGTGCGAGCCAAAGGCCTCGCGCGGGTTAAAGACCACAGCCGGGCCGTCGCCCTCGACGCCCAGCGTCAGGTCCAGATGCCACTCGGCCATCCAGGCGCGCAAGTCGGCGGAGCACATATGGTCGGCCTGGGCGCCCTCGGCGTCATCCAGGTCAAAGCTGTCGATACCCAGCTGGTTGGGCATGGTCACATAGGCGTCATCGGGCACACGCTTGGCAATCCAGTGGTGACCACCGATGGTCTCGAGCCACCAGATCTCGTCCACATCACTAAAGGCGATGCCGTTGTTCTCGTAGGTGCCGTAGCGCTCGAGCAGGTCGCCCAGGATACGGACGCCGTCGCGGGCGGACTTGGCGTAGGGCAGGACCAGGGTCACCATATCCTCCTCGCCCAGGCCACCAGGTTGCGCCGGCACATAGCCGTCCTCACCCTCGTTGCCCTTGGCGGGCACGTAGTCCACGAGTGGGTCGGCGCCGCGGACGCGCTCGTTGGTGGTGAGCGTCTCGGTTGCGGACATGCCCACATTGAGCTCGTTGAAACCGGCCTCGGCCCAGATGCCGTGGCCCGGGACAACATCGGGGACGCTCGTGTAGCGCATGGGGTTATCGGGCAGTTCAACGGTCAGGTGACTCAGGACGCTCGTGTAGACGCGCGGCTGCTCGTCGGGATGCACCACGCGCATACGCTTGGGCTCAAACACCCCGTTGGACGAGTCCTCGTTACGCGCGACCAGGGTCGACCCGTCGTAGCTTGCGTTTTTACCGACCAGAATCGTTGTGCACGGCATGCGCATCCTCCTTGAGTGAAGAAATCAAACGATAACAGTGTATCGCTTCGGCGCAGAAAGGGCGAAACCACGGCCTCGGCAGCCCCCGTGGTCAAAAAATGCCAAATATGAGTACTGTCACCAATTTAGTGGCAGCAAATTTCCCTGTAACGAGTGCCGAAAATCCCCATTTGCCCAAAAGCAAGACAACGTTATTCCCCATAAGTTCAATAAAATAGGCTTCCTAACGATAATGGATACCGTTAGGAAGCCAAAAAGACGTAAGACATATGTGACTATCTTGGCAACAGTACTCATATTTGGCATTTTTTGTCCACGGGGTATAGAACTAACCCCTCAAACAGCCCAAAACGCCTATTTCAATGCGCGCTCGGCCGCTTCGATCACGTGTTTGGCGAGGATCGCCGTCGTCACAGCTCCCACGCCGCCCGGCACGGGCGTGATGGTGTCAACAACCGGCTCTGCAGCATCAAAATCAACGTCCCCGACCAGCTTGCCAGCGGCCTCGTCCCAATTAATGCCAACATCGATGATCGTCTGGCCCTCGCGAACGGCATCCACGCCAATCGTACGCGCGCGTCCAACGGCGGCAACCACAATGTCGGCAGAACGGCACTCGGCAGCAAGATCGCGTGTATGCGTATGGCACATCGTCACCGTGGCATTGCGAGCCGTAAGCATGGCGGCAACGGGACGACCAATCACCAGAGACCGACCGACGACCGCAACCTTGGCCCCATCCAGCTCAACACTGTAATGGTCCAGCAACGCCAACACGGCCTCGGCCGTGCAGGGAGCAAAGCCCTCGCCACGACCCGAAAGCGTGGTAAGCAGCGAGGCCGGCGTCATGGAGTCAACATCCTTGGCGGGATCGAGCGCCGCGGCAAACGCATCCTCGTCAAGGCCGGCGGGCAGCGGGCGGAACATCAAACAGCCATGAACAGCCAAGTCGGCATTAATGCCCTCGATAGCCGCCAGCAGCTCGTCCTGCGAGACGTCGGCAGGAAGCAAAACGCGACGAGCCTCGATGCCAACCTTTTCGCAGCGTTTAAGAGCGCCACGCTCATAGGACAGGTCGTCCTCGCGCTCGCCCACGCGCACGATAGCCAACGTCGGAACAACGCCCCGCTCGCGCAGGGCTGCGCAGCGAGCAGCAAGTTCCTCAGTCAAAGCGCGAGCAACGGGAGCACCCTTCAGCAGTTCAGCCATGTCTATCCCCTTTTCCTTGCAGCGTCGGAGGCGCGGCGCGCCAGCGCATCGGCGCGCGGCAACCATGTGTCGAGCAACTCATCACACGCCGTCTCGAGCTCCTCAGCACGAGCGCGATCCTTCATAGATGTGGTGTTCGCAAAGAGCGTCAGGCTCGCGCCCTGCATGGCGGCGCGGCAGAATACGGCACCGCACGCCACGTCGGACAGCAGCTGTCGGGAGCCCTTGTCCGCCATGACCTCGAGCAGCGCCAGCGCGCGCCCGCAGGCGTCCATGATCCGATACGGAGGCATGGCAGCCACGCGCAGCGCATCCTGAATCGCCGCAGGTCGAGCCGGATCATCACGAGGAATACCGTATGCCGCAGATACCTGGCCGTATGCACGAACATCCTCGGCAACCAGGCCCACAAGCTCCTGCACCAACTCGTCTGCCTGGGCAAATGCGCGCGTCAGATCGTCTGCGCGATCGGCAAGCGCGGGATTAGTTGCCCCATAACGAGCGACCATCCCGCAAAGCGAGGCGCCCAGCGCGCCCACAAAAGCGCTCGCGCTGCCACCACCGGGAACCGGCTCGCGCGCGGCCAGCGCCTCGGCAAAACCGCGACAGGTTTTATCCATCATCTCTTGGCTCATACGCACACGCACCTTCAAGTCATATATATCGGTCGGGCGGCCGACGCCGGCCGACCGCATCGATCACGTAATGGTGCTAAGTCTAGCCCATAAGTACGCGAGCGTCAGCGCATCTGGCCATCGCGGATTTCTATGGCACGCGATAGGCGTCGACAACGCAAGCATGGGACACATGGCCCACCTTTCGAGACTTCCGGACGTCACAAACTGGGGCATATCTATAAACAAGGAACCTGTTGGGGCAACGCCCGCGTACACGCGCCCCTTTTAAAACAACGGGCACCCAACCCCGGGGAGGGCCGACAGCATCGGCCCTCCCCTCTTTTGGACCCGCGTATATTGCCACTTGTCGGCGCAATTCCAGCCCCCAGAATGGGACACATGGCCCACCAGAACGAGCCGCTCGCGCGTACAGTAAAGGCAGGTAATCCATGGGCGGTTACAGATCGAGGAGGACACGACCATGAAAAAGAAGGCCTTTGCGATTCTCACCCTCTGCATAAGCCTCTTAGCCGCAGTCTCCCTAGTGGGCTGCGGTGGCAGCGGCGGCGCTACCGGAAGCGGCGGTGGCGGCGGAGCAGAAAAGCCAGCCGTGGATATGAGGACCGATTTCATTTGGTTTAAGGTCGAGGTCCCCGAGGGCGTCGAGATCACCGACGTCGCAGGCGACACGGCCGATAGGGCCCAGTTTAAGTTCACCGAGAGCGAGCACGCCAGCGACCGCTTCATCCCCGTCTTCGATCCTGACAAGAACGCCGACGAGCTGTTCGACTACGAGGCAAAGTGGAAGGCCAACTCCGGATGGACCGAGAGCGATCCCGTTAAGTACAACGGCAAGACCTGGCGCAGTGCCTACTTTACGCACTCGGGCGGCGTGACGACCGAGCACTTCACCGACGTTGACGGTGGCAGTGTGTATGTGCGCATCGACAACGTCGAGGAACACAAGGACGCCGTCGAGACCATGATGAAGTCTCTGGAGTTTGCCGACGACATCGCCGAGGCCAAGACCGAGGCCATGGACGTCAAGCTCGACGATATCGAGATCAAGCGTTAAGCGACTGGCGAGTGCAGCGGGAAACACAGGCGCAGTGCAAACAAGCGACGGTACCCCAGAGCTTCGTACCCAGGGAGGGCCGGTAAACCGACCCTCCCTTTCTTATGCCGGTAGCCAACGAACGCGAGGATGCCGGACGCCGGAACCGCTCCAAATGTAGCAACAGTACGAAAACGACAAGCACCCCAACACGTCCGCCCGCCGATTTATTGCGCCGCGCAGACAATTAAACCAGCATCTTTAAACATCTGAGCAGTATAGTGACCAAAACTATCGCATAACCGCACTCTACGAATGGAGAAGTTATGACCGAACACCGCGCCATCAGCCGCCGAGCATTTACGTTGGGCCTTGGACTCGCGGCGTTGTCGCCACTTGCAAGCCTGCCCGAAACCGCCATGCTGGGCATTAGCCCGCGGGCAGCCTTTGCGGACAGCACGGCCGGGCCAGCAGTCAGCCTCGACAATTTCGTCATTCGCCTTCGCCCCGCGGGCTATTTTCGTACCGCAAGCGTTAACGAAGACGGCAACGTCATCGGCAACGTCTGCCATCTGTTTAATGACGGCACGTCCAGCAAGCTCATCCTTGAGAACGTAACGACCAAGAATGACGATACAAACTGGTATGCTATCCGCACCTTGCTCAATTTCGAAGAGCATAAAAAGACGGGCTACAGCATTTGGTCGGTCGATGGCGACTCGGACAAAGACGGAAAGGTCATCCACGTATGGAGCGGCGAGTATGACAACAAGCCCAGCCGCGCTTTTGCGTTCGAGCGGCAATCAAACGGAACCTATATCATCCGAGACCGCACGGTCGAGAAAGAAACCGAGAAAAAAGACATTAAGTACCTGGCAATAGAATCGAACGGCGAAGACCAGGACAACAATAAGATCTGCCATAAGAGTAAGAGCATTCCGTGGGAGCTCGAACTTATCGGTTACGACATGAAAAAGAACGATGCCACGGTTAGCAGCCTCGACTGGATCACGTACAGCAGCTACGTCGATGGGCCATGTTGGATGAAATACGTCGACGACAACAAGTTCCTCGACGAGCTGAGCATCCCGGGTACGCACGATTCGGGCACCTGTAGCGTGGACAACGACACCGAGCCCCAATCCTCGCAAGTAAAATGCCAGCAGGATTACATTCCCACGCAGTTGCTCGAAGGCATTCGCTATTTTGATATCCGGCTCGGAAAGGGCGACAACCCTGGCATCTGCCACGGGGATTTCTACCTATTCAAAAAAGACGGGGACTATCTGCATCTCTCCGATGTCATCGGGTACTTTAAAACGTTTTTGAACGAAAACCCGACAGAAGCGCTCATCATGCTTGTATCACGAGGCAACGACGAGGCTACCGACGAAAGTGTTACGACGGCTTTCGCCAAGGTTTTGGACGACAACCCCAAACTGTTCTATACGTCGAGCCGAATCCCCACGCTACACGAGGTGCGCGGAAAGATCGTTCTGCTGCGTCGATTTAGGCTCGCCGGCAACAGTGTAAGCGGCCACACGTGGGGCCTCGACCTTACCGAATGGGATGACAAGATCAAGGCTCACTCCGACAGCGCCACTATGTGTCTCGTCCAAGACGCGCGGGGCTTTGAAGCCGCGGGGGAAACAGGCGATAAAGAGCCCTATTGCACCAAGGTATACGCCCAGGACAAGTACAAACTCACGGGAACCGACAAGCTCAGCTGGGTCGATAATGCGCTGAAGGAAACGTCCGGGCGCGCGCGCAACGAGGTAGATGTCGAGGACGATAACGGGGCCAAGGAGAAAGTCCTGGAGCGTTGCTGGTCTATCAACTACACCAGCTGCACGGGCTTGTCGCACGGAGGCAATCCTTTTACCTCGGCACGAGTAGTCAACGAGCATCTGTATAAGAGCCCGTACATCAATCCCAGCGGCATCGAGGATACAAAGTCAGATTACCTCAAGCACATTGGCATCATCGCATCCGACTTTGTTGATGCGGCGCTGGCCCGGAGCATCTATCAGCGCAATTACGATACGGAGCACAAGCAGACGGCTTCGTACTATCTCCCGTACTATCTCCCGACCCGCATGCGCATGACGTACGGCGACTCGCTGAGCGATGCCTCATTCCAGGATGGCAAGACCGTTGGCGAGGGTCATTTCCGCCTTGCCGACAGCAGCAACGCGCTCAACGCGACAGCTTCGGGCCATGCGTTTGCCATTGAATACGTGGATGTCGACGCCCTGGGCAACGAGACCGTTACGGGGCTGCAGGGCTCTGTGCCCATCGATATCGATCCGCTCGCGCTGACGCCCCATTTTGAGGGACTCGAAGGCCTTAAGGCCGGCGAAGACGTGCGCGCCAAGATTGCGGCATCACTCGAGGGCAAGCTCGAAACCGACGCCTGCACCGCCCAGCTCGAGTTTGTGCACGACGCGGACGGCGCTCCGGGCACGGCAATGGCCGAGGGCGAGGCATTTGCCGCGGGGACGTATTGGGTGCGTGCGAAAGGTCTGTTGGGCGACGCGGCGCAAAACTACACGCTCGCCAGCGATGGAGCCGCAAGCTTTACCGTAGCGGCCTCGGGCAGTGCAGGCGGCACCGGTAGCGGCACGGGTTCCAACGCAGACGGCGCCGACAAGAACGGCGGCGGCAACAAGAGCAAGGGCTCGACCGGAAAACTCGCCGACACGGGCGACGGCTCTGGCGTTGCCGCCGGGCTCGCTGCCGCCGCCGTGGCGACAACGGTCGCCGGCGCGGCGATGCTTGCCAATGACCGCGAAAACGTTGGGGACGACAGCGAATAGGCAAGCCCGCCTTTTAGACACATCGACTCAATTGGGGGGGCGCAGAATACCGTTCTGCGCCCCGATTTTTACCTTAGCCCGAACACCGTTATCGGCTACATCACCATGTTCAGCGCATTCACGAACTCCTGAGCTTGGGAGCGGCTGCTCAGACTAAAGACACAGGCAGTCAACAGCCTGTTACGTAGGAAAACGTCGCGGCCCTTGATCCTGCTGACCCCCGTAATGTCCTTAAGATAAACAATCTCGGTGTGCTTGCCACCAAAAGTGCCCTTCTTGAGCACCTCGATGCGGTTAAGGTAGATCTTGACGTCTTTAAACCTACCCGAACCTTTGTCCTGGAACAGCAGCGTGTTGTTGTCCATACGCGTCACTCCCGCGGGGTTCGCTAAAACTGCCTCTATGGTCACATTTTAACCACCGCAAGGCCCCATGCGATGATGTCAGACAGCACAGCAATTCGTGTCCGCGCGAGGCTTTAAGATAGGTATGCTCAGCTGCATCGATGCGACCGGAATATTCTAGGAGCACGCCTCGTATTATTCGCCATTAGAGGAGGTCTTACCTGGTTTACGTATGGGAATTCGAGTTCTTTGATTCGGACGGCATTGAACTTCCCGTGCCAGACTTCGGACATGAGCCGCGACACGGCGGCAAGATTATCGCTGTAGCCGTCAACCGCGAACTCGGCGACATTCCCGCCGTCACCGCAGTGGATGCCGCGCGTATGCTCGGTGTTAGCTCAGCACGGGTGTCACAACTGCTAAATGCAGGACTGCTGGATTCATGGAAGGATGGCACCAAGCACATGATGTCCAAAGCCTCCATCGAGGCACGACTCGCCGATGCACCAAGGGTGGGACGCCCCAAAGAGGCCCCCGTTGCCGTGTAAGGCGATGCCGCTGTGGGCTTTCATCACCTGACATGCATGGCAGCCAGGAACGCTCGATTCGGGACTCACTGCGCCCCGAATCGAGCTGGGCCCATTGCTGCAGGCTGATTCGCATCCCCGATCCCAAAAAGACAGAAGCGCCACTTGCTTCGTTGAGCCCCAACATCCGACCCCGGCTCCCCCTCGTATCCCCAGCGGCATTTCAACTCCAGGACATGTCGCGATCATGCCCGGTCATCCATGCAAATGGACACCACTCTAACACTGGGGTCAGATATCCCCCGCTGCGGCGTATAGGGTAAAATCTTGTCTGCCGCGGAATCCGCCTGCGGGCAACGCTCCGATCTCCGATTGGGGTGAAGCCTATGAACTTGTTTCTTGAAATCCTGCGCCTCTCGATGTACGCGACCGGCATTGCCCGGAACCTCTACGCGATCTGGCGGGAATATAAGCAGTAACGGATAGCGAAGGGAGTCATAGAAAAGGGCCGGTTGCAGCCGGCCCTAGACGATAATACCTGCGTTGCCCGCGTCTCCGAAGTTTAAGCGCTGAGGAGCGGGTTCCGCGGCACAACCTGATTTTACCCAGTGAGGCAGCTCTTTTGCAGCCGCTCCACTGTTTATTTACATCTGGCACCCTCAAACAATCAGACAGCAGCCCGCACTCCTGAGAGCCGCCCCGCACCCCCGGCCATCACGTTACGGCAACAACCGGCGCTACTCCCCTACTTCCCAAAGATCGCAGCGAACAAGCCCTTGCGTTTGGGCTTTTCCTCTCGGTAAGAACCCTCGGCAACCGCTGCAACCTGGCGCGGTTGCTCGCCGCCTCCACGGCGCACGATCTGGTACAGGAAGGGCGATTTAACGTATTTGACCTCGACGGGCGTGGCGTGCACGGTGCTCTCACCGGACAGATGCAGGCTCGGGCTGAGCGACGCCACGATATGCGTTTCGCGCTTGTCGCTAAACACCACCGCGGCCGCGCGGCCCGTCTGGCCGTTTACGGCAATGCGCACCTGCTCGCCATCGCGGCCGTCTGTCGCCGGACGATCGACAAAGTAGACCGGCACCATCACCAGGCCGTCCTTATGTTTGCGGGCCTTGCGCGCCCACATGCGAATGCTCTTTTTATTGAGCCCCAGTACAGCCTCGGCGTCGTTGCCCGCAACGTCGAGCGCCAACTTATCAATGACCACCTGGTCCTTGGTAGACGCATCGACTGAGACAACGCGAAAGTCACCTTCCTGCATGGCGGGATCGAACGGACCGACCTTGGCAAAGTCCCACGGCTCCAAAATGCCCATGAGGCGAACGTCCAGGTAGTTTGCCCTGGGGTATGCCCAGTCGAGCACCTCGTAGTACACCAAGGCCTCCTTGCTCAGGCCCTTGCCCGGGAAGCTCGCCATCATGCGCAAGTCCGCCAGCGCCATGGGGAAATAGAAGAGCATCATGTCGTTTTGGATCGCGTCTTCCACGTCGTGCCCGGCAAAGGCATCCGGATACTGGCGCACCAGCTGCAGCGCGTTGGCACGTGCCTGCTGCGGCGAGATTTCGCAGGGAATACCCTGCTCGGGCACATACTCCGCACCAACGCCCATGGTCAGGCGCTTGCTAAACGTCCCCGGCTTGAGCAGGTCCGCAATGCCGATCTTATTGCCGCAGGACGGGCACTCAAACACACGCTGCGCTGACTCGCCCTCAAAGGACGCTCCGCAGAAGGGGCAAGGAATGCTCACATGCGTGGCCTCTTGGAACTCCTGCGCCGTGCCGCGATCCTCCCACAGCAGATGTTCCAGGACCGACTGATTGCGCCAGTGCGCATTGAAGAAATACCAGTCCGGGTCCTGCGGGCGCTCGAGTTGCGACACATGCGTGAGTTTGAGCAGTCCATCCACCACCGTCAACGGCGTATGGCGAATACCCAAAGCGCTCTTGGGCTCTCCGGCGTCCGCCTGCCACGGAACCACCGTGCCGCAATAGGCGCACTCAAAGCTGCGCTTAGCCTGGTGCGAGTACATAGGGCCGCCGCAGTTTTGACATTTAATGGCAAACATCTCGTCCATGGAAACGTCCTCCTTTGCACAGGGGTTGTCGACATTAAGTATGTCGAGCAAGCAGGCACATGCCCATACCCATGTGGCCCAAAATGGACCACCCAGGCAGACGAGAAGGCTCGCTCGTTAGCACCGGCAGACTATTGCTGCATTTTCTGAGCATCGGCGCACGGCGCCCCCGTGCGAGCTACACTATCCCCTTAAACATGATTGTGAGGACGACCGCTATGCTATTTGTAAATCGGCTGGTACATACGCTTGTTCCCGGCAGCGAGAGCGAGCCGGTCGATGCATCTTGCCGCACCAACGCGGGCTTTTCCGCAAGCCTCGTCTGCATTGGCCTCAACATCACCCTGTGCCTGGCCAAGGGCATCGCGGGCCTGCTCGCCGGCTCCGTCTCCCTCATCGCCGACGCTTTCAACAACCTCTCCGATGCCTCGAGCAACATCGTGAGTCTGCTCGGGTTCCGCCTTGCCAGCCGCCCGGCAGACGAAGGCCACCCCTATGGCCACGGTCGCTATGAGTACCTAGCCGGCCTGTTCGTCGCCGTCCTGGTTTGCGCCGTCGGCATCAATCTGATCCTCGAGTCGGTCACCAAGATCATCAAGCCTTCCCCCACCGCTTACACGTTCATTTCCCTTGCGGCACTGGCTACGTCCATGCTCGTAAAGCTCTGGATGGCCGCGTTCAACCGCACGCTGGGTAACCGCATCGATTCCGAAACGCTCATCGCCACGGCGCAGGACTCCAAGAATGACGTCATCACCTCGGGCTCGGTCTTGGCGGCGGCGCTTATTTCGCAAGCGACCGGCTTTGATCTCGACGGCTGGGCAGGCCTGGGCGTGGGCATCTTCATTTGCATCAGCGGCATGGGCCTGGTGCGCGACGCCATCAGCCCGCTGTTGGGGCAAGCGCCCGACCCCAAGCTCGTCCAGGAAATCCGCGACAGGATCATGTCATACCCCCAGGTTCTAGGCACGCACGACCTCATGGTGCATGACTACGGCCCCGGCCGTCAGTTTGCCAGCGCACACGTGGAAATGCCCGGCGAGGGCGATGCCTTTGAGCACCACGAGATTCTGGACACCATCGAACACGACATCAAACGCCAGATGGGCATTGGCATTACGCTGCACTGCGACCCCATTGCAACAACCGGTGACGACCTGCGCGGCTGGGTAAAGCGCGGCGTAGCGCAGATCGACCCTGCGCTTTCCATCCACGACCTGCACGAGCACGACGGCTTTGTTTCGTTTGACCTGGTGCGTCCCGACGGCTTTGACATATCCGACGAAGAGCTACTGGAGCTCGTCACGCGCATCGTGCACGAGCGCCGGCCCGATGCATCATGCGTCGTTACGTTTGACTCGGGCTTTAGCTCGCCCGACCGTCCGGCAGAGCAGCTGTAGCCCGCTTAACAGCTAGTTACCCTGTGCGCCCGAAATGCCGTTTTGCAGAGCGTCCCAGGCATTGGTAGCCATATCGCCCAGATTCTGAGCAGTATCACCCAGGTTTTGTGCCGTATCGCCCAGCTCTTGCGCCTTATCTCCCAACTCCTGCGCCTTGTTGCTCAAGTCCTCCAGCGTATTGGAGCTCGAGCTGTCGGTACCGCTTTGGCCGCCGGACGAGTTGCCATAGCTGTTCTTGTGCGTGAGCTGAATCTCCAGGTTGCCGTTGTCGTTATAGTAGGCATTCGTAACAACCCAGTTGGAATCGATGACGGGCGTTGAGCCATCGTCGGTCAGAATCACGGCGTTCGAAAGGTCGGCTCCGCGCGACTTGAGGAGCTTCTTGGCGTTGGACCAGTACTGTCCCGGGATATCGCTCAGGTCGACGGCAGCAGACTGGGTGGTCTCGGCCTGCTCGGTCGTGGCATCGGTCGTGGCGCCCCGCTTGTTGAGCATGCCCGACACGATGGCGAACACGATCGACAAGGCAAAGAAGATCGCCAGCACAATCAGGATTTTCTTGATCACGCTCGACGAACGCGACGGTGCCTTCTCCTCGTCCTCACCATACTGCGGAATCGATTTGGGATACTCGCGATACGGCTGGCACGCATGCGGATCGCGCGACTCATAACGAGACTGGACCTGCGCCGTACGCGGCATATACGTCGTCTGCTGAGGCTGCGGAATGGGATTATGCGGCAGGTTGTTATAAGCATCTGTCGCCGCATTGCCATACGGGTCCGGCGCCGCATTGCCATACGGGTCCGGCGCCGCATTGTCATACGGGTCCTGCGGTGCATAATCAAACGGATCCCGTGGTGTATCGCCGTAGCCTATAACCCGTGTGGGTTCGGCAGACGTCTGCGTCGCGGCGGGGTCGGTATAACCGGGGTTGGAAACAACGCGAGTCGCATCGGCGCTATCGCCAGCCTGCGCGGAACCGTAGCCGCCCATCACGGTCGTCTTGTCCTGGTCCATGCAACGTTTCCTTTCCGTCGCCTGCAAGCATCAAGTTATCCATGCATTCTACCCGCGCAAAAGCCTATGATGGGCAAAGCCCGCCGGTATCTACAAGACATGCGCGTGCCTAAGGATCAAAAAGCCCCGCCGAGCCTTGGTAGGCGCGACGGGGCGGGCTAGCAGCTATGGACAGCAGGCTTAGAACAGGCCGGTGATGTCGCCGTCGTTGTCGACGTCGATGTTTTCGGCCGCGGGCACCTTGGGCAGACCAGGCATGGTCAGAACACTGCCGGTCAGCGCGACCACAAAGTGGGCGCCGGCAGAAACCTTGAGCTCACGCACGGTGATGCGGAAGTTCTCGGGAGCGCCCAGGGCCTTGGCGTTGTCGCTAAAGCTGTACTGCGTCTTGGCGACGCACACCGGCAGGTTGCCAAAGCCATTCTCGCGCAGCTCGGCGAGCTGGCGCTTGGCGGCCGGCGTAAAGTCAACGCCGTCGGCGCGGTAGACCTTGGTGGCAACGGCCTCGAGGGCATCAGCGACATCAGCGCCGTCCTCATAGGCAAACTTGAGCTCGCTCGGCTGCTCAATCAGACGCATGACCTCATCGGCAAGCTCGAGCGCGCCCTCGCCGCCCTTGGCCCAGACCTCGGAAAGCTTAACGTTGACGCCGAGCTTCTGGCACTCGGACTCGATGAGAGCAAGCTCGGCCTCGGTGTCCGTCGGGAAGCGATTGATGGCGACCACGCAGGGCAGACCATATACGTTCTGGATGTTGTCGACGTGACGCAACAGGTTGGGCATGCCAGCCTTGAGTGCCTCGAGGTTCTCCTCGTTGAGATCGGCCTTGGCGACGCCACCGTTGTACTTAAGCGCACGAGCGGTAGCGACGATCACGACGGCGCTGGGGCGAACGCCCGTCATGCGGCACTTGATATCGAGGAACTTCTCGGCACCCAGGTCGGCGCCAAAGCCGGCCTCGGTAATGGCAACATCGCCAAAGCGCATCGCCATACGCGTGGCCATGATAGAGTTGCAGCCGTGAGCAATGTTGGCGAAGGGACCGCCGTGGACAAACGCGGGCGTGCCCTCGAGCGTTTGCACCAGATTGGGCTTGAGCGCGTCTTTAAGCAACGCGGCCATGGCACCCTGGGCCTTGAGGTCGCGGGCACGGACGGGCTCGCCGGCATAGCTGTAGCCGACAACGATCTCGCCCAAGCGCTCCTTAAGATCGTTGATGCTCGTGGACAGGCACAGGATTGCCATGACCTCGGAGGCGACGGTGATATCGAAGCCGTCCTCGCGCGGCACGCCCTGGGCCTTACCGCCAATGCCGTCGATGACGTGGCGCAGCTGACGGTCGTTCATATCGACGACGCGCTTCCAAGTGATGCGTTTAACGTCAATACCGAGCTGATTGCCCTGCTGGATGTGGTTATCAAGCATGGCGGCCAGCAGGTTATTGGCGGCACCGATAGCGTGGAAGTCGCCGGTAAAGTGCAGGTTGATATCCTCCATGGGGATGACCTGAGCCCAGCCGCCGCCGGCAGCACCGCCCTTAACGCCAAAGACGGGGCCGAGCGAAGGCTCGCGCAGGGCAACGGCACTCTTGACGCCGCGACGACGCAGGCCGTCGGCCAGACCGATGGTCGTGGTGGTCTTGCCCTCGCCCGCGGGCGTTGGGTTGATAGCGGTCACGAGGACGAGCTTGGCCTGGTGATCAGTCGGCTCGTTGAGCAGTGAATAGTCGACCTTAGCCTTGTCGAAGCCGTACGGAATAAGGTGCTTAACGTCGACGCCGGCGTTCTTGGCCACCTCGGTAATAGGCAGTGGCGTGACAGAACGTGCGATTTCGATGTCAGTAGGCATGGGCGGTCCTTTCGTTACCGAATGAGAAAAAGACCAATTCAGCATAGCACGGGCGCGCAATAGTAAAACGCCCATAACCGATGAACGGCGATATGTTTACCCGATGCCCAGCGATAGCCCAACAGCCCGCCAAAACAAAGCGCCCTAAACGGTAGGTTCAATCCCCAGGTGCTCAAAGGTGCGAAGGGTTGCCTGACGGCCCTGCGGCGTACGAATCATCAACCCGCACTGCAGCAAATAGGGCTCATAGACATCCTCGAGCGTGCCCGGGTCCTCGCCCACCGCACTGGCAAGGGTCGTCAGGCCTACAGCACGGCCGGAGAACGTCTTGGCAAGCGTCTCCAAGATACGAATATCCATCCAGTCCAGACCGAGCTCGTCGATCTCGAAGAACTCGAGCGCCTGGCGGCAGATATCGAGCTCGATAGGGCCGCTGCCACGCACCTGTGCGTAATCGCGCACGCGCTTGAGAAGGCGGTTGGCAAGACGTGGCGTGCCGCGCGAACGCGAGCCGATCTCGAGTGCACTGGGATGGTCGATCGTCACGCCCAGGATAGTCGCCGAGCGCGTCACAATCTGCGCGAGCTCCTCGACCGTGTAGTAATCCAGGCGATACGAAATGCCAAAGCGGTCGCGCAACGGGCCGGTCAACATGCCTGAGCGGGTCGTTGCCGCTACCAGCGTAAACTTGGGAATATCCAGGCGAATCGAGCGCGCCGCCGGACCCTTGCCAATCACGATATCGAGGGCAAAGTCCTCCATCGCGGGGTACAGGACCTCCTCGACCGAACGGTTGAGGCGGTGGATCTCGTCGATAAACAGCACATCACCCGGCTGCAAGTTAGTAAGGATGGCCGCCAGGTCGCCCGTGCGCGCGATGGCAGGGCCACTCGTGGTCTTGATCTGAGCGCCCAGCTCGTTGGCGATAACGGTGGCCAGCGTGGTCTTGCCCAGGCCCGGAGGACCCGAGAAGATCACGTGGTCGAGCGTCTCGCCACGGCTCTGCGCCGCTTCGATCAACACGCGCAGGCTCTGCTTGATGTGCTCCTGACCACAGTAATCGTCCAGGCGCTGGGGGCGCAAAGTGCGGTCGACATCGAGGTCCTCGGCCGTCAGCTCCGAGCCCACCATGCGCTCGCCGTGCGCCATGGATGCCGCCGGCGAGTTGCCGGGCGTCGCCCACAGGTCCTGAGAGTCATCGGCTTCCCACATCACGCATCCATTCCGAGTCGCTTAAGCGCCGCGCCGAGCAGATCCTCGACACGCATATTCTGCCCATCATACCCGCTCAGGGCAACATCGGTCTCCTGCAGGCTAAAGCCCATGGAAAGGAGCGCCGCACGGGCATCATCGATCGCCGAAGGAGCGGCGGCGGGAACCGGCATCGCAACCTGGCCGGGAATCACGTCGACCGGCACAAAGCCCTTATCCTTGGCAAAGGTGCTCTTGAGTTCCAGGATCAGGCGCTGAGCTGTCTTTTTGCCCACACCGGGTACCTTGGCCATGCCCTTGTCGTCCTCGGCCATCACCAGCGAATACAGCTGCCCCACGGTATAGGTGGAAAGCACGGCGAGCGCCAGGCGCGGGCCAACGCCCGAAACGGACACGAGCCGGTCGAACATCGTGCGCTCATCCTTTGAGGAAAAACCGAAAAGTGTCATGGCGTCCTCGCGCACCTGCATACGCGTGTAGAGGCGGACCTCGCCGCCGGGCGTCGGCAACGTGGCCGCAGTGCTGCCCGAGATGCCGAGCTCAAAGCCAACGCCCGACACATCGACGACAGCAGAGCTCATCGTGGCCTCGACAAGCGTTCCGTGGAGCTGGGAAATCATCAGTATCCGGTTCCTCTCTGTTGATAGAACTCGCCACCGGTGAGGGCGCGGGTGCGGCTGAGGTTTACGTGGCAGATGGCGCAGGCCAGGGCATCGGCGGCATGGTCGGGATGCGGGTCGTGATCGAGCTGTGTGAGTGTGCGTACCATGTAGGCGACCTGCCGCTTGTCCGCGGCGCCAGTGCCCACCACAGCCTGTTTGATCTGCATGGGCGTGTACTCGCCAATCTCGAGCGCGCATTCCGAAAGTGCGACGAGTGCAGCACCGCGGGCATGCGCCGTGGGGATGGCCGAACGAACGTTGGCGCCAAAGTAGATGCTCTCGACAGCAGCCGTGTCGGGTCGATAACGCTCAACGACATCCTTAAGGTCATGGGCGATATGCGACAGGCGCACCGCGAGCGGACTTCCGGCACTGGTCTCGATGCAGCCATAGGCACGGCAGCGAACCTCGCCACGCCGCTCCTCGATAATCCCCCAACCCGTATGAGCCAAACCGGGGTCAATGCCCAAGATAACCAAGCCGACCTCCCCTCGCCACAAGCACAGCGCAAGACAAGGCCCCGCGCATCATTCACGAACGTCTGTTCTAGAATAACACAACGCTAGCCCTATAAGTCAGCCGAGATCGAATTGTAGGTTGAGTATACGCAAGCGAGCGCCCGCCAGAGCGAGCAAGGTGCCTTGAAAGAGGAGGGCATTGACCTGGCGGTCATGTCCGACGATTGAAAGGCAGATTGCCGCTCTGGCGGGCGCGCAGCGACCTAGTTCTGAGAGAAGAACGGAAATTGTCGGGGATCAACCGGCGGATGCGGCATCGGGCCACCCTGGGGCCCACCCTGCGGGCCACCCTGGCCGCCCATCATCTTATCGATGGCGTCCTGAACCTCGCCCTCGAACTTTTTCATTCCCTCGTGTAAACGACGCTGACCGTCCTCAGAGCGCAGCTCCTCCATTTGCTCGGGCGAAATACCCAGTAGCTCGCCCAGCACGCCCATCATCTCGTTTCGCACGCGCTCGCTCGTATCCTCGTCAGCAAAACGGCGCACCTCGGCGCGCGCCAGCGAATCGACCGTCATACGCTCCTTGCCGTTAAGCCCCAGGTCGGACCACGCGAGCATATACGGCCAGGCACGCTCGGCAAACGAACGGGCCGAGACGATCGGCGCCATCGGCAACATGCGGCGGGCAGCCTCACCCTGTCGAACGAGCATCAGCAGCAGCGAGCAGGCCTCAGGCTTGCCAGCGGCCATCGGGATGTCGTCGAAAGATCGATTGCGGTCCACGTGCGCCTCGAGCGCGCCATCGACCTCACCCGGCTCAAGCCCGCCGAGCAGCTGTGCCGCACGGTCGAGCATATCGACCGGACCGTCGAGCGTCGAGAGCGCCTGCGCCAGCACGCGCTCCATACAATCTTCCACTGCGTTGAGCGTCACGAGCTCTTGGGGCACCACGGCAGACGTGCGGTTGCGCACACGCGCCACAAACTCAAGCGTCGACAGGTACACATCGCCAAAGGGCGCAAAGTCGCCCTGGTAGCCGCCGCAAAGCGCCGGCGCCGCCAGCGCGTACTCGGTTTTGGACAGCGGGCTCAGCGCCATCGCACCCAGCTCGAGCGCCGTATCCTCCAGCATCAGGCCCAGCGTGCGCGAGCGCAGGCGCTCGGCATCGCCCGCCGACACGTCGCGATCGAGCACGCGCGCCGCATCCGGTGCATCGCGCTCGACGGTGCGAATGTGCAGACGCTCGGCGATGGCGCGGACGGCGGCACAGCGGGCAGCCTCGGCTTCTTCCTGCGCCGGCGTAAAGATACGGTTGCGCCCCAGCACCAGGCCAATCACATTGCGCGGGCCCAGAGCGTCGACGGCCAGCGCCGCCAGCAGGGACGACGGCAAGTCACCCTCGAGTGCCACCACAGCACGCGACGCACCGTGGGCTCGGGCGTTGTCGCGCACGGCGAGCACCAGCGCCTGCCACAGCCACTCCTCGGAACGGAACTCGGGCAGTTCGTGATCCTCCAGGGCATCGAGCATCACGCCGCGCTGAATCTCCTGAACCAGCAGGCTCTCCTCAAAGCACGGCGCCTGGGCCACCACGCGACCGCAGTCGTCGAGCACAAACGAACCGCCGGTATACACCGACTCGTCATAGGCACCGACCGGCGCCATGCAGGCAAACCACACGCTGCGCTTGGAGGCGACCTTGCGGTAGGCGCCGCTGCGAACGGCGGCAATGGCAACAGTCTCGCGGTCGGTCATGTCAAACGCGTTGAATTGGAAATACGCAATGAGGTCAACACCGGTCGGCAACATCTCGAGTTCGCGGTCCAAGTCAAAAATTACGGCGATGCGCACGCCGTCCACGTCGAACACCGGCGGCGCCCAACGCGTGTCGTTGTTCTCGCCACGCTGCAAGGCAATGCTCGAACGCGCCGGCACCACATGACCGTCCTTGAGCATCATGTAGTCGAGCAGCGGTTGGCCCTCAAACGAAACCGCCGCGGGCACGATGCAGATCATGTCAAGCTCCTGGATACGCTCGGCGACACCAGTCAAGCCGGCAAGCATGTCGTGCTCAAAGTCGGCAGCGCCCACCAGGCCACCGGGCATGGCGCCCATAAAGAGCGGAGCCGGAACGCACAGCACGCGCGCCCCGCGCTCGTGGGCCAGACGAGCCTGGTCCTCAATGCGGCCGCAAATGCCCTCAATATCACCCAGGCGCATATCGATCTGTGCAAGCGCGAGCTTCATGGCCCAGCCCTTTCCGTCGTAAACCATCGAAATCGTAGTAAAAGCGCCGGCCGCATAATGCAGCCGGCGCTTGCATGTGCATATGCTAGCTATGATACCCCGAGCGGGGGCGCGCTCCTAGAATGTCGCGGACCACAGCCCGTGCAGGTTGCAGTAGGCATAGACGGTACCGGTCTTGGAGCCGCCCGCGAAAAACGTCGCGGGTTTCATGCCGGGCTCAAGGTAATGGACCTCTAAGCGGCCCTCGGCCTCAAGGGCGATCCACTCAATGTAGTGCTCGGGCAGGCTGGGGTGCTCGACCGAGCCAACTCGGGCGCGAATCACGTGACCGTCACGCTCGGTCTCGACAACAGGCACGTGCTTCTCATGCGCCGCGTCCTCAGTGTTTGCGGTCAGCTCCGTGCAACCGGCAGGGGTCGCAACGTCGTCGCCAAGGGCAGCGATGAGCTTGCCGTCGGGGTCCTTAAAGAATTTCGCCATGATGTTCTCCTTTGCTGATGTGCCAATGTTCTTGATGGTTCTTATGCCCAAAGGCAGACAAACCATCCACGGCATTGCAAATGAACACATAACGAGCGGGGACGATGGGACAGCGCGGGCTATCCGCCCTGGCGGCCTCACCCGAGCGGGTTAACGCCCGTCGCCGCCGAGCAGCGCCAGAACATCCTCGCGCGTGAACAGTGCCGACGAGATGCCGTCGCCGCCGAGTACGCTGTTGACCAGGTCGCGCTTAGACTCCTGCATCCGCATAATGCGTTCCTCGATCGTGTCCTTGGCGATGAGCTTGTACACGGTCACGGTATGTTGCTGGCCAATACGGTGTGCACGGTCAGTTGCTTGGTCCTGCGCCGCCACGTTCCACCACGGGTCGTAGTGGATGACCACGTCGGCAGCCGTCAGGTTAAGGCCCACGCCGCCCGCCTTGAGCGAAATCAAAAAGACCGGAACCTCGCCCTCCTGGAACTGCGCGACCATCTTGGCGCGGCTCTCCTTAGACGAAGCGCCCGTGAGCTTAAAGAAGTCGATGTCCTCCTTGGCCAAGCGCTTACCGATGATATCGAGCATACCCGTAAACTGGCTGAACAACAGGATGCGATGCCCGCCGTCGAGTGCGCCGTGCACGAGCTCCATGCACGTATCGAGTTTGGCGCTCCCCGCCTTGTAATCCTCGTAGTGCAGACGCGGGTCGCAGCAGATCTGGCGCAGCTTGGTGAGCTCGGCGAGCACCTTGAGCTTGTCTTTCTTAAACTCGGATGACTCGCGGTGCTGCACCTGTTGGGCGATGCGGTCCTGGTTGGCCAGGTAGAGCTTGCGCTGCTCGCCGGTAAGCTGCGCCATGACCGTATCCTCGATCTTCTCGGGCAGGTCGGCCACCACGTCTTCCTTGACACGGCGCAGCACAAACGGCGACACGAGCGCTTGCAGGCGGGCGGCACTGTCGCCCTCGGCATGCTCGACCGGGCTTTCGAAGCGCTTGGCAAACGACTCGCGCGTGCCAAGTAGGCCCGGCATCAAAAAGTCGAAGATGCTCCAGAGCTCGGATAGGCGGTTTTCGATGGGCGTGCCCGTCAGGGCAAAGCGCACGCCGGCCGGCAGGCGCTTGGTGGCACGCGCCACCTGGGTGAGCGGGTTTTTAATGTACTGGGCCTCATCGAGTACCACGCGGGCAAAGTCCTGCTCGACGTACTCGTCGATATCGCGCCGCATAAGGTCATACGACGTCACGACCACGTTATGCTCGGCCACGCCGGCGATTTGCACGCGACGCTGGGCCTTGGCGCCCACGATGGCGCACACATCGAGCGACGGGGCGAAGCGCTCCAGCTCGGCAGTCCAGTTGTACACGAGCGACGCAGGGCACACCACAAGCGTGGGCTTAATGTCCCCCGCTTCCACGCGCGCCAGGATATGCGCGATCATCTGCAGCGTTTTGCCCAGGCCCATGTCGTCGGCCAAGATGCCGCCAAGGCCCAGGTGTTCGAGCGAGCCGAGCCACTGGTATCCGTCGACCTGGTAGCCGCGCATCGTTGCCTTGAGCGATGCCGGCACCGTAAAGTCCATCTTGCCGAGCGTATCCAAGCGCTCGACGGTGCGGCGGAACGCAGCGTCGCGATCGGCCTCGAGCGCGGGCGTGCGCGCGAGCATGCTATCGACGAACAGGGTGCTCGACGCGGGAAGCGACACGCCGTCGAGCAGGTCAACAGCATCGACCCCCAGATCCTCGGCAAGGCCAAACGCGGCTCGGGCACCCTCGTCCAAACGAATGATGTCGCCGGACGTAAGGCGCGCAAACGTCTGGTGACGCTTGTAGGAGTCGAGGTAGATGGCAAGGTCTGACGCCGAAAGGCCGCTCGCGCCCAGTTCGACGTCGAGCAGATTGCTCTTGACGGTCGCACGAACCGAGAGCTTGGGCGCGGGTCGCACCGAAATCTGGCGCAGACGGTCGCTGAGCATGACCTCACCCAGCTCGGACAGGGCGGACAGGCCCTCGGTCAGCAGGCAGAACAAGCTCTCGTCATCGCGCTCCTCAAACGCCAGACCGCCCTCGTAGAAATCGAAGTACAGGGCCGCCGTGTCCATAACACGAAACTCTGCCACCTCGTCGCGGGGCGGCACGCCGGGGCGTTGCTCTTCGAAGGGGCTGCCCGGAGCGCCCAGGCTAAAGAGATCTGCCGACCAGTCGCCGTAGGCAACCGTAATTTTGCAGGTCACAAGCCCATCGTCGACGCCGATCGCCATAGCAAAGCTCGGCTCGGGCGCCACGGTAT
This sequence comes from Collinsella sp. AM38-1BH, assembly GCF_003467545.1. Classification (NCBI taxonomy): domain Bacteria; kingdom Bacillati; phylum Actinomycetota; class Coriobacteriia; order Coriobacteriales; family Coriobacteriaceae; genus Collinsella; species Collinsella sp. AM38-1BH. The sequence goes on from NZ_QSHC01000001.1 coordinate 44,505, forward strand.
CGAGCGCGGCGGGCGCGGTAAGGTCGGTATAGTCGCGCAAAATGGGCAGCGCCATACGACAGAACTCCCCCACCTGGTCGACAGCGATATGGATCGGCGTGCGACAGGGCAGTAAGCGCGATAGGAACGGCGCCGCATGCTGGGCAAACGCTACATCGGCGCGGCGCGCACGGCGGGTGTCGACCAGATAGGCAACGTCGCCCGAAGCAAAGCAGTATGCATCGGCCGGCAGGCGTAGATCGTAGCTGCCACCAGCCGCCGGCGCGATTTTGGCGGCAAGGAGCGGTGGGCGCTCAGACAGCGCCTCGTCCTCCCCTTCCGGAGGCATCTCAACCGCCACGTCATAGGTGCGATGCGTCGTCGTCCCCCGCGACCAGGCGGGCTCAAAAGAGATGGTCTGGCCGCGCAACAGGTCCAGCACATATACGATGCTATGCTCGGACAGCGGCAACTGACGCTCGGCGACAAAACCGCTGCGGGCAAAGTCGTACGACGCCGAACGCGAGCTTGTGATGTCATCGAGATAGGCAACTGTCGTCACGACAAGGTTGAGCAGCTTTGTCGACACGTCTTCGAAGGCTTCGGGCGTATGGACAAACGTGAGCTTCTTGCCGTACGAGAAGGTGCCGCCGCGCACGTAGGCATCGGCCATGCCGTCGATGTCCTTGACCACGTAGGAGACCGATCCACAGCGAATGCGAAGCTCGAGCGCCCAGCTAAAGCGCTCGGCAAACAGTGGATTGTAATACGGCACCAGCGAGGGCTCCAACACCGCCTTGGGGGCATCGGGATCCACACTGCCGGCGAGCTTGCGGCGCATGCTCGCCAGCTCATCCATGCGCGCGTCCGAAAGATCGGAGAGCGCCGCCATGAGGCTGGGACTCGTGGGGACGGGCGCCGGAAAGGGAAAGTTGGGATTGACGGCCGGCGCTTTGGGCGCGTTGCGCGCGGGCTGTTTCGGCTGCGCCGCAAACGTGCGGACCGGCGTGCGCAAACCTTCGACGGGCTCGGCGCCGCTGGCATCCAAATACGCCAGAGCCGTGGCAATAGCGTGCTTGCACATGCCGGGGTAGCGATAGGCAGCGGGGCAATCGCAGTCGTAGTCGATCACCTCGTGCTCGTCCATGTCGAGCGCCACGCGCGTCTTGTACAGGTCGCCACGCGAACCGCGCACCGAGCCCTCAACCGTCACGTTTTTGGAGAAGCGCGAGCCGCTGTCCTCGATCGACAGCACGGCGCCGTTGAGCATGAGCGAACGCCCCTTCATAAAGGTGCCACTCAGCGCCGCCTCTTTCCGGAGCGCCTGCACAAACGTCCCCTGCGCCATCACTTCCTCCAATCTCACCCGGGGTAGCTTAGATAACCGTCACGCGGCCTTGGTTGCCGACGATGGCCTTTGCCTCTGCCAGCAGCGGAATCGAGCGTGCATTGACCTTGGCCGGCACCTCGGCACGCAGCACGCGCCCGTCGACTTGCTCAATAAAGATCTCCACGCGGTCGCCGCCCGGGTTGGTGGTGAGCACCGTGGCCAGGCGCGCCATATTGCCCTGGCTAAATCGGCTGTTGGGCACCATGACCTCAAAGACCTTGGGCTTGTTTTTCTCCTCGCTAAGCTCCAGCGGCACAATCTCCTGCGCAATGATCTGGTCGCCGCGGTCCGAGCGCTCGAGCTTGCCCTTAATGCGCACAAACGCGTCGGACAGCTGCGCGCCGGTCTCGGGATCGACCTCGCCATACAGATACCCCTCGGCCTCCTTGTAGGTCTTGGGGAACACCACGACCGTGGCCTCGCCTTCCATGTCTTCGAGCTGCACGATGCCCATGGGGTCGCCGTTTTTGGTCACGCGCTTGGACACGCTCGAGACCATGCCGGCCCACCACAGCGCCTTGCCCTCGGGAATCTCCTGGTTGATGGTACCGCCCGTAGGATTCTGAACTTCGTAGCCAGTGTCGATCTGCGAGAACGAGAAGTCGCGTGCCTTGGCCAGCGCATACTCAAACGGGCGCAGCGGGTGGTCCGAGACATAGATGCCCAGAACCTCCTTCTCCTGGCTCAACTTAAGGTGGCGGTCCCACTCCTGGCCATCCGGATCGGGCACGCTCACCTCAAAGCCCGAGCCCTCAACATCACCAAACATGTCGAAGAACGACGTCTGGCCGCTCGCACGATCCTTCTGGCGCTTCACCGCGGCATCGATGATGTTCTCAGGGTTGTTCTTATCCACAAAGTGCATCATCTGGCGACGCGGATACCCCGTGGAGTCGAAGGCGCCTGCCTTGATGAGCGATTCGATCACACGGCGGTTGGCCTGGCTCGAGTCCACGCGCTCGACAAAGTCGTGCAGCGTCTTAAACGGACCGCCCGCCTCGCGCTCGGCGATAATCGCCTGCGCCACGCCGGTGCCCACGCCGCGGATGCCGGCCAGACCAAAGCGCACGCCCTCCTTGGTAGCCGTGAACTCAGTACCGGACTCGTTGACATCTGGCGACAGCACGGGGATGCCGTCGTGACGGCACGCCGAGACGTAGTGAACGATCTTGTCGGTCTTGCCCGTATAGGACGTCAGAACGGCCGCCATGTACTCGTGCGGATAGTGCGCCTTGAGCCACGCCGTCTGCATAACCAGGATGGCGTAGCCGGCGGAGTGCGACTTGTTAAAGGCGTAGGACGCGAACTCAAGAACATCGTCCCAAATCTTCTGGGCGACCTCGCGCGTGTAGTTGTTCTTGATAGCGCCGTTCATCCAGTGGTCGTAGGTGGTCTCGTCCGAGCCATCCTCCCAGTGGAGCACCGTCGACGTGAGCAGCTTGATCTTTTTCTTAGCCACGGGCTTACGGATACGCGAGTCCGATTCGCCCTTGGAGAAGCCGCACATCTCGACGGAGATGAGCATAACCTGCTCCTGATAGACCATGGTGCCGTAGGTTTCGCCCAGGATGTCGTCCAGACGGTCGTCGTAGGAGACAGCCGGTTCCTTGCCGTTCATACGGTTGATATAGGACGAAACCATGCCGGCGCCCAGCGGTCCCGGGCGGTACAGAGCGATCAATGCCACGACGTGCTTGTACTCGGTGGGCTTCATGTTCTTGATCGTGGCCGTCATGCCGGCGGACTCGACCTGGAAGACGCCGGCGGTGTGGCCGGAGCCCATGAGCTTAAAGATCTCGGGGTCGTCAAAGGGAATCTCTTCCTCTTTGATGTCGATGCCGAAGTTCTTTTTGATGTTGGCCTTGGCCTTGGAGATAACCGTCAGCGTACGCAGACCCAGGAAGTCCATCTTGAGCAGGCCCATGTCGGCAACGGTATGGCCCTCGTACTGGGTAATCTCGACGCCGCCCTTGGTATCGAGCTTGGTGGGCACGTGCTCGTTGACGGGGTCGCGGCAAATCAGAACGGCGCACGCGTGCACGCCCTCGCCACGGGTAAGGCCCTCGATCGAGAGCGCCGTGTCGATGATGCGGCGGGCGTCGTCGTCCTTTTTATAGGCCTCGGCAAAGTCGGGGTTAAACAGATCCTCTTTGCCGGGTTGCTTTTCGAGCACCTGCTTGAGCTTGACCTTGGGGTCGCTCGAGACCATCTTGGACAGGCGCTGGCCCATGTAGACCGGGTAGTCCAGGACGCGCGCGGCGTCGTTGATGGCCTGCTTGGCCTTAATGGTCGAGTAGGTGATGACGTGGGTAACCTTCTCGGGGCCGTAGAGCTGGCGAACGTGCTCCACGACCTCGAGGCGCCGCTCATCGTCGAAGTCCATATCGATATCGGGCATCTCGGTACGCTGCGGGGACAGGAACCTCTCGAACATCAGGCCGTTCTCGAGCGGGTCGAACGCGGTGATGTTCATGGCGTAGGCGACGATAGCGCCGGCGGCCGAGCCACGGCCGGGGCCGACGCCGATGCCGTTGTCCTTGGCCCATTGCACGTACTCGGCAACGATCAAAAAGTAGGCGGCAAAGCCCTTGTCGCAGATGACCTTGTATTCGTACTCAAAGCGCTCTTTGATGTTGACGCCGCCGATCTCGCGCGTGGCCCAGTCGTCACCGTAGTGCTGGCGCAGGCCCTTCTCGCACTCGCGGCGGAACTGGCTCTCGTGCGTCTCGCCGGGATCGAGCAACGGGAAGCGCGGCAGGATGATGGAGTCCCAGTCCAGCTCAACGTAGCACTTGTCGGCGATCTCGAGCGTGTTGTCGCAGGCCTCGGGGCAATACGGGAACATCGCCCGCATCTCCTCCTCGGTCTTCATGTAAAACTCCGAGCCGGTCATGCGCATGCGGTTAGGGTCGTCGACCTTGGCGTTCATGCCAATGCACATGATGACGTCCTGCACGGGCGCGTCCTCGCGGCGCAGGTAGTGGAAGTCGTTGGTGGCGATGACCTTGACGCCCACCTGCTTGGCGATGTCGATGAGCGTGCGGTCCATCTGCTCGTCGGTCAGGCCGTTGTCGGTGGTGATGCCGTGTTCCTGGATCTCGATGTAGAAGTCGCCGGGCTCGAAGGTGTCACGGAAGGTCTCGGCCCACTTGATGGCGCCCTCCATGTCACCGCGGTCGATGTACTTGGGGATGATGCCCGCGATGCAGGCGCTCGTGCAGATCATGCCCTTGGCGTGGCGGCGCAGGTTGTCGAGCGTCACGCGCGGCTTGTAGTAAAAGCCCTGCACGGCGGCCTCGGAAACCGTCTGCATCAGGTTGACGTAGCCCTCCTGGTCCTTGGCCAGAAGGATCATGTGGTAGAGCTCGGGCTTGTGGTCGCGAGCAAGGGTCTCGTCCGGCGTAAAGTAGACCTCGCAGCCAAAGATGGGCTTGATGACCAGGGGCGGCTTGAGCTCGTCGATGTTGCCCTTCTCGTCCCACATGGCCATGTCCTTCACATACTGGGCATGCTCGCGCGGGTTTTCCTCGGGATCGGGCTCCACCAGCTCGTCGCGGCGGTCCTTTTCCAGGAAGGCCTTGTCGTGGCTCCAGGTTTTGTACTCGGGCGTGTTGTGGTTGACGGCGTCGCAGGCCAGCGCCAGGTCGGGCACGCCATACATGTAGCCGTGGTCGGTAATGGCCACGGCGGGCATGCCCAGCTCAACGGCACGGTTGACCATATCCTGGATACGGGTTGCGCCGTCGAGCATGGAAAAGACAGTGTGGTTGTGCAGATGGACGAATGCCATGTGATGAGCTCCGATGCGGGTTCGTGTTCTGACTGAACGATTTTACCCCACGGCACGGACAGCACCCGAACCTAGCCAAACCCACACGGCTCCTCTTGAGTTGCGGTGAAATAGTTCCCGCTTGGGCCATCTGGGCCGCAATACAGGAACTATTCCACCGCAAGCTATCTGAGGGCTAGAGATTGTAGGTGACTACTTGGGGCTCGGCGGGATTGACGAAGAGAGTCGGATCGGCCTGCTCCACGCGAACGAACTTGACGGTCACAGCCTCAAAGCCCGCCCTGCGCAGAACGTCGGCGTAGACGCGCGCCTGCAGGGCGTGCTTCTCCTGCAGCTGTTCCGGCGTCTCGTCCGGCGCGCCGCCCGTCTTGTAGTCGATGACCAGCGCACATGACGAATCCGCCGGGTTCGTCGCCAAAGCGTCGATGGCGCCCTCGGCATAAGCACCGTAGCGAGCGATGTCCTCGTCCTCGCAGCCCAGTGAAAAGAACGGCACCTCGGCGCGAACGCACGGCCACGCGAGCAAGTCGGCACGAACAGCCGACTTGAGCCAGCGGTCCAGGGCAACGTCGAAGCGCTCACGCTGCTCCGGCGTCAGGCACCACAGGCGCGCCAGCGCATCGGCACGCTCAGCGGGCAGCGCATCGGCACCCATCTCGATCAGCCACTGGCAGGCGGCATGGAACGCCGAGCCCAGCGCCATGGGGTTGCCGGCGGGCTCAACGGCAGCCACGTCTGCATCCGTCATCTCCGAGCCATCCGACTCCGCATCATCGCCGGCCTCGTCCATGGGCACGTGTGCCTCGGCGGCACGATCTTCCGTCTCGGCATGGAGCGCCGCGGCGATTGACGAGTAGCTATACGAATCACGCATCGGATACGGACAGATGCCCATGCGCACGCCCACTGCCTGGGAATACACAAGCTCAAACGAATCGGGCTTGGGGTCGGCAGGACCGGGGACGGTTGAGCGCGCAGCATTATCGGCGGCATCGGCATCGCCACGAACAAGCCTGCCCTCGGCATCCAGCGAAGCGTTGGCCTCAAACGCCTGCTCGCCAAAGGTAAAGTCCGAAAGCGAAATGAGCTCGTAGTCGCCCGGCTGGGAGTTGTCGAACACCAGGCGGTCGGCATCGAGCTGCGGCATGTCCAGAGCGTCGGTCGGCAAAATACGGCGCAGCACGTCGTAGGTCAGATCGGTCTCGACATCGAAGGTCGGCGCCGTCACCTTGCCACGGCTCACGCCAGCATCCATCGCCAAGATCACCAGCTCGCGCGCACGCGTCATGGCAACGTAGAGCAAGCGGGCCCGCTCCTCGAGCGAAAGCCGCAGGTCGTCGTTGCGCAGGCGGGCAAATGCCTCGGCGGGAGAGCCCGTCGCACAGACGTCCTCCATGAGCTCCGGCGGCAGCCACAGCGACGTGCCCTTGCCCTTAAACGCATGCTCAAACTGCTTTTTGACGTCGTCGCCCTTCACAAAGGTACCGTCGGCGAGCTTAACGCCGTCGAAACGTGCCGGCAGTGCCACGACCTGTGCTCCGCCCTCGACGCGACCCATCTGTGCCGCACCCGAGGACTTACGCACGCCAAAGCACTCGGCGACCGCCACGACCGGATATTCCAGACCCTTGGAGGCATGCACCGTCATGATGCGCACCGCGCCGTCGCCCCCCTCGTTGAGGGCACCCGGGGCTTCCTTGCCCGCCAAGAAGCGGTCGAAGGCCAGCGCGATGGAACGCGGCGAGTTGCCGAACTCGGCCTCCGCCTCGGCCACGGCATCGAGCGCCTTGAGCACGTTGGCGGCAATGGCCTTGCCCTCGGGACCACGCTGTGCCAGACGTACAAACCAGCCGGAGGCGTTGACCACGTCGCGCGCGATGGCGGCGAACGAATCGCGGCCAACGCGACGAAGCGCATACCGCAGCACCTCGCGGGCGCGCGTCACGAGCGGCAAGTCTTGCAAACCCGGCACATCGGAATCGCTCATGATGCCCGCATCGATGTTGCGGCGCGACGTCTCGCCCGTCTGATCGTCGAGTTTGGTCGCCAGCGCCAGGAACTCCTGGGCGCCGAGTGCAAACATCGGCGAGGCGAGCAGCGGCATAAGGCCCTGCGCCGTATCGGCCGGATTGGCGAGCGCACAAACCAGGGCGCGCACCGTCTGCACCTCGGCTGCTTGGGCAAAGACCGAGCCGCCCGCGATGACGCAGTCGAGCCCCTGGTCGCGGAAGGCCTGGGCGTAGACGTCGGCGTTGGTCATGCGGCCCAGCAGCAGCACCATGCCGCCCTGGGGCTGGCCGGCATCGGCAAGCGCGCGGAAGCGCTCGGCGATCGCACGGGCCTTGGCCTGTGTGCGCTCCTGCGTACTGCCGCCGGCAACAAAGAGGGCCTGGCGACGCGAGGCGTCTGCCACCAGCGTGTCCTTGCGGCCGTCGCTCGCCTCAAGATCCAAAAAGCCCTGCATCAGGCCGCCGTCATCGCCATCGAAGACGCGCGCCACGTAACGCAGCACCTCGTCATGGCTGCGGAAGTTGCGCACGAGCTTGACGAGTTCACCGGCCGGTGCCCCGGACGAGGCCGACACCTCGGACGAAGCGAGGACGGCGCCCGGGGTGCTGGCAGCTGCCGCCGCGCCCGAAGCGCCTACCTTGCGCTCCTGGCGACGGAACACCTCGACCTCGGCGCCGCGGAAGCGATAGATCGACTGCTGTGCATCGCCCACGGTGCACAGCGCGCGCTCCCCCGCACCCGTCAGGTAGCAGATCAGATCGACCTGCATCTGGTCGGTATCCTGGAACTCGTCGATCATGACCATCTTAAAGCGGCTCTCGTATGCCACTCGGATGGCCGGGTAATCGCGCAGGGCCTCGTAGGCCATGCGCAGCAGGTCGTTGTTGTCGAGGGCAGACTGGGCAGCCTTCAGCGCGCGGTACTCAGCCTCTACAGAGCGGGCCAAGCCCACCAGCGCATCGAGCGCCGGGCCACCGCAGGCAAGCACGATATTGATAAATGCATCGGCAGCCTCCGCCTTGAGCAGCTCGACCTGCTCCTTGGGGAACGCCTTGCTCGCGCGCGGCATGGTGCACGACATCATGAGTCGCGCCGCATCGGCCATGGTCTTGCCGCTCGCCTCGAACGCGTCGATGGCATCGAGCGCCGTCTGCGCCTTCTCGGTCGCGGCCTTGCTTGCGCCCAGCGCCGCACGATAGGCATCGGCAAGTGCCGAGGTATCGGCCTGGCCGCGCGCCACGCACACGTCGTCCATACCGCCCGGCAACTGGCTCGACAGCTCCAGCAGGTCGCGCACCAGGCCCTTGATGGTCGTGCCGGTGCCAAAGGGGCCGCCCTCGCCCGCCATGGGATACCAGGCATAGAGGGCCTTGAGCGATGCCGCGAGCTCGGGGGCGGCATCGGGCGCCGTCGCGCGGGCCAACACATGCTCAACAGCTTGGTCCATAAGTTCGTCGGTATCGGTGAGCACCGTGAACTCGGGGTCGATACCCAGCTCCAGCGCATGCGCGCGCAGGATACGCGAGCACATGCCGTGAATGGTCGAGATCCACGCGTCGTCGACGGTCAGTGCTTCCTCGTCCATGCCCTCGTCGATAAGCGCACGGCGCACGCGGTCGCGAATCTCGGCCGCGGCATCTTTGGTAAAGGTAATGGCGAGCACCTGGTCCAGATGCTCAACGAACGGACCTGATTCGGGCGAGAGCGCGTAGACGATGCGGCGCGTGAGGGTAAAGGTCTTGCCCGAACCGGCGCCCGCCGAGACAAACAGCGGACGGTCGAGCGTTTTGACAATCTGCAGCTGTTGCGGCATCAAAGTCGAAAGATCCATGGTCTACACGTCCCTCCTTACAAACGTTCCTTCGTGGTTATACGAGCAGCGCGCATGCGCGGCCTGAGCCGACGTCGGGTCGATGGCGGCAACGTTGCCTGCCTCGAGCTCGCGCAGGCGCTCGGCGATGCCAGCCTCAACGCGATCGAGCAGGGCGTCGAAGTCCATGCTGCCACCCTCGCCGGGGAAACCTTTCTTAAGGCCCGGGATGCGACCGTCGCCGCGCTCTTCCTCGAGCAGCTCGGCGCTCGCAGCACCGCGCAACGCCGGCTTGCCACCCTTGGTCGAAAAGTAGAGCGCCGCGCGGGTGTCCAAATCCAGCGCCCGGCGCATGGCCTGGGCGTAGATGAGCGTTTGGGTATGTGGTGGCAACCAGCGTGGATCGTCGATGGGCGCCGTGCCCGATTCCTCGTCGCGCACCGTAGGGTCGGCGAGCTTAAACTCCTCAACGCCCGTGCGATGCTTGTAGTCGATCACCACGGCACGATTCTCGGCGTCCACGTCCACGCGATCGATGCGCCCGCCAAGCGGCCAACCGGCATACTCGACCTTGAGCTCGTTGAAGGCGAACTCCAGGTAGCGCGGGGCAAAGGGGGCAAGTGCCTCGGACTCGTAGGCAAGCACACCCTCCAGCTGCGGCAAGATCTCGGCCACCTGGCGCTCCTCCACCGCAGAGAGCGGCACCAGCGGGCCCTCGTTGCCACGCTTGGAGGCATGCTCGGCCAAGGTCTCGTCAAAGACCTCGCGCAGCAGCTCCTGAGCACGTGGCAGGTTCTCGGGCGTCACGCGCTCCATGCCCTCCTGGGGCAGACGGGCGTGCAGGTGTTCCAGCACGTCGTGGACAAAGTTGCCCTTCTCCATATTGCCAAAGCCTGCGTCGATCGACTGGGGCTTCACGCGGTACGAGACGAACCAGCATAGCGGGCAGGTCGAATAGGCCTCGATCTGCGAGGCAGACGTCAGGCGCGGCACGAGCGGCGCGTCCTCACCCTCGCCATCGCGACGGCGCAGGACCAGATACGGAATGGCTTCATCGCTCAGATGCTGAGGAGCATCGCAGGTCACGCGCTCGCGCCTAAGACCTTCGCCTGCAGCGGGATCAAAGTCGGCGATGATATCGCCCTCGCCCACGCGCATGGGCTTGGCAGCGCCAGCGGCCTCGGCATGTGCCCACAGCTCGGTCCATACGGCTGCCGGGTAGCACTCGCGTGCCTGGCGATCGTGCGTCACACGGGCGAGCGCGACCGGACCGCTCGCCGCCTGCATCGCACGGCCAAAGCGCACGCGCAGCAGGGCAGCGGGCTCCAAAGACACGCCGTCGCGGCGCAGCTCGGCTGTCAACGTGGCAAGCGGGCCCTCTTCGTGCGAAAGCGGATAGCTGTCCAGGTCGACATCGGCAAACAGCACGGCATCGTAGCTGCCAGGGCGAAGAACCGACGCATCGGCAAGCGACGCGAAGCGCACTTGTGCTCGTGGTGTGCGATCGACCTCATAGGTCTCGTAATCGTAGGCGGTACTGCGCTTGTCCACCTTGGTTCGAACGCCGTCGAGAACCGGCACGGTCGCGGCCTGCGACACGTCGAGCGCGCGAGCATCGTTCATAAGGATGTCGATGGCATGGCGCAGCAAAGCCGTCTCTGCCTGGCGACGGGCCTGGCCGTCAAGGCCGCCTAGAGCGCGATCGGGCAACGCCTCGGCAACGGCAAGCATGGCCTTAAGCGCCGTCACGGGCTTGTCACGCCACAGCGCCTGGAACACGTCCGAGACCACACACGGTACGTTCTTAAACCAGTTATCGTCGCTCGTCGCCTTGCGCGCGCCCCTCACCTGGCCCTGAACGCTCTGCAGCAGGCTCTTGACGCCCGCGGTAGTCTTGCTGCGCGAGAGACGCATATTCTTATCGAAGGTACGGGCATTGACGGCATCAGCGCCCGAAAGCGGACTGTAGATCCAGTCGGTAAGCTCCGGCGCGGGCCACCACTCAGTCTTGGAAGCGGTGCCCTCGTCGGCGGCTTTCATACGCTCGATCAGGTTGGCGAGCGCCGTAAACTGCCTGCCCGCGATGGACTGGGAAAACGCCGTGAACTCAGTCGTCTCGGCCGCAATGTGACGTGCCGCCAAACGGGCGGCGAGCTCGCCGAACAGCTGGGGTGCCCGGGCAGAAACGACGAGCACGCGCACGGGGTCGGCGGGCGTTGCAGTAGCTTTATCGGCCTTGGACTCCTTGTGCGCTTTCACCAACTTATCGATGGCGTCCGCATAGACATGAGCACGGGCATGGGGGCCGGCGACCTCAATAAAGGCAGGCTGAGCGGCGGCCCCGCAAGCGACATCAGACGCGACGGCGTCCTCCCCCAGCGGCGCGATCTCAAACAGCACACCGCGGGCATCAAATGCCGTGGCAAGCTCCTCGCGCATCGCCGCCTGCTCGCAGGCAAGCAGCACGACGACCTCTCCCCCATTGTTCGCCACGGCAGACAGCAGCTCGAGTAGACCGTGCGTAAACGACGTGGTACCGCGCACGCATACGGCGCGGGCGCACGCCGGCAGGCTATCGGCCAAGGCACCGGCCATAATGTCGGCTGCCTCGCAGGGCTCGACCATATCTCGACGGTCCAAACCGCCCGCGTAGGCACGCAAAAGCTCAAACACACGAGCCTCGGCATCGCTTTTTGGCTCAGGCTGGCAATTGTTGCCACCGCATCGCTCGGCCGTCGTCCCCGCCACACCCGGCAGCACATCGCGGGCCATGCGCGCGAGCATGCGCACCGTGCCCTGGCTACGCGAAAGCGGCTGCAGGTCGGCATCGTCGCGGCGGGCAATCATATCCGAAAACAGCATCTGACGTTGCAGGTTGTCGACGAAACCGCGCCCGTCGCCCAAAAGCTCCCAAAGCGAGCGAAGCCACGATGCGGGTGTCTTGTAGTCGATACCCAGCGAAATGCCGGCTTCCGCCGCATCATGACGGCACAGATCGAGCTCGGCAAACGTTGGTGCCAGCAACACGGCACGCCCGTGACGGGCAATAAGGTCGGCAAGCAGCGCCGACTCGGCATCGCTCAAATCCGTGCCGGCATTGGTGGTATAGATTCGAACAGGCATGGTCCTCCGCTCAAACCGTTCGCAATAATCAATGCATCCATCCTACCCGCCCAAGCGGACACATTGCCACCGCAGTTCCATCTTTTGGTACAAAGCAACCTGAACCCAACGCACCAGCCGATTGCAGGCATATAAAAACCGCCCCCGGAGGGACGGTTCTTCGTAATTCAATGTTGTCGCTGGCCTACTCGCCATCCTCCAACTTAATGAGGATCTTGCGGTAGCCACCGTACTCGCCGTTCAGCGCCTTTGAAACGCGGCTCACCGTGGTGGACGAAGCGCCGGTACGGGCCTGAACCTCAACATAAGGCTCGCCCTCGTCCAAATAGCGCGCAACCTGCAAACGCTGAGAAAGGTCGCAAATCTCGCGCGGCGTGCAGATATCGGTCAAAAACGCTTGGATATCCTTCTCGTCGTCCAAAAGGCTAAATGCGTGGACCAGCTGCTTGACATCAGGCTTGTCAAACATGTTCTCGATATTCATCGATCACCGCCAAACCCGCCAAAAGGCATCGAAGTTGATACTGACATCGGGCATCGTTCACCCGTTCTATGCAATAGGGCAACGCCTGTGGCTTTTGCCCGTAGCAGTGTAGCACACCACCAAACTAAAGCGACAAGACTCTCTGCCAGCGGCGCGTTTTTCAGGACGAACGCCGTTTAGAAACCGTATGCGCACGTAAGCTCCACGAATATTTGAGACAATGGGCGCCCAAACACCGCGGCGCGCCCGCGCAACCATCCAGGTCGCCGCCGCAAGCCGCTTCACGCGACGCCAGCAACCCCGGCGCAAGAAAGGATTCACGCCATGCGCTTTATGCTTAACTGGCTCTTCACCTCGATCGCCATCGCGATCGCCACGTTCCTCGTCCCCGGTATCCAACCCTTCGGCTTTGCCGAGACCTGGGTCTGCTTTGCCTTTGTGGGACTGTTCCTGAACATTGTCGATTCGCTCGTCAAGCCGTTCCTGACCGTCATCTCACTGCCGCTCACTATTATTACGCTTGGTGTTTTTCAGCTCGTAGTCAACAGCTTTATGCTTGAGCTCGCGAGTTACCTGTCGGTCAACCTGCTGGGCGTCGGCATCTCCATCGCCAGCTTTGGATCGGCCTTTATGGGCAGCATCCTGGTGTCCATCACGCGCAGCATCCTCGACAGCATCGCCGAGGACTAAAACGGCCATTCCGGCCGTGTCCGTCTCAACAGCCCAAAACGAAGGCCGCCCATCGCAAAAATGGGCGGCCTTCTTATTTGCCAAGTCTCAAAGGGCGAGAAAATCTACCATTTCCACCCCGTCCCCAAATGCAGGTGTGGGTTAGATGACGTAGTCGTAGCCATGGTTGGGAGCGACAAGTTGATCGAGCGTCACACCGTCGAGGTAGTCGTTGATGAGCTTGTCCAGGTTCTTCCACACGTCGAGCGTGGGGCACTCATCCGAACGCGAGCAGCCCTTGCAGTCGCCATCCAGGCAGGCGACCGGCGCCAGACTGCCCTCGGTCAGGCGCAAGATCTCGCCCACCGTGTATTGCTCGGGCGGGCGCGTGAGCACATAGCCGCCGCCCTTGCCGCGCATGCCCGAGAGCATGTTGGCGCGCACGAGCGTAGCCAAAATGTTCTCGAGATATTTCTCGGAAATCCCCTGTCGCGCCGCGATCTCTTTGAGTGGGATGCGACCGGCTGCCTGGTGCTCGGCCAGATCGACCATAACGCGCAGGGCATATCTGCCCTTAGTAGAAACCAACATGTATAGTGCTGCCTTTCGGTCATTTAGTCCGTAGAAATTCTAGCCGAAATATTGGTTTTGAAAATACCCGTTCCGGTCAAGATGGTTAATCGACTCGTAATAATCTTCTATTTCCTATTGCGTTACTAGGCTTTACTGTCTACTATGCTTGCCAACAGCAAAACGAACAACCCATAAGGTTTGTGGGTTTCGCTGCTACACACACCGTAAAACCACACGGTATCCAGTCATTTGAACACTTTGGAGGTTCACCATGAGCAAGGTTTACACGTCCATCGATCAGCTTATCGGCCACACCCCGCTTCTGGAGCTCACCCACTTTGAGGGCGACGAGGACCTCAAGGCTCGCGTGCTCGTCAAACTGGAATACTTCAACCCCGCCGGATCCGTTAAAGACCGCGTCGCCAAGAACATGATTGACGAGGCCGAGAAGGCAGGCAAGCTCGTGCGCGGCGGCGACTACACCATCATCGAGCCCACGAGCGGCAACACCGGCGTCGGCATCGCCTCGGTGGCGGCGGCTCGCGGCTACAAGGTGATCATCACCATGCCCGAGACCATGTCCGTCGAGCGCCGCAAGCTGATGCAGGCATACGGTGCGCAGCTCGTGCTCACCGACGGCTCCAAGGGCATGAAGGGCGCTATCGCCAAGGCCGAGGAGCTGCAGAAGGAGACTCCCAACAGCATCATCGCCGGCCAGTTTGTGAATCCCGCCAACCCGGCCATTCACAAGACCACGACCGGCCCCGAGATCTGGGACGACACCGACGGTCAGGTCGACATCTTCGTCGCCGGCGTTGGCACCGGTGGTACCGTGACCGGCGTGGGCGAGTTCCTCAAGGAGCAGAACCCCGAGATTAAGGTCGTCGCCGTCGAGCCCGCCACCTCCCCGGTGCTCTCTAAGGGCCAGGCTGGTCCGCACAAGATCCAGGGCATCGGCGCCGGCTTTGTGCCCGACGTCCTCGACACCCAGGTCTACGACGAGATCATCCCCGTCGAGAACGACGACGCCTTTGCCACCGGCCGCGCCGTGGGCCACAAGGAGGGCGTGCTCGTGGGCATTTCGTCCGGTGCCGCCGTGTGGGCCGCACTGCAACTGGCCAAGCGTCCCGAGAACGAGGGTAAGACCATCGTGGCCCTGCTTGCCGACACCGGCGAGCGCTACCTGTCCACGGCACTGTTCCAGGACTAAGGGCCCGTCACTTGTCGATAGGCCCAAGGCACGCCGGTCTACCCTCTCTTCTGGCGGCCTGAGCTCATCTCGTTAGGGTGTCCCACGAGACGTCCGAACTTGCTACAATGTCTGCGGCGCGGAACCAGCCTCCCGCGCCGCTTTTCTTTTTTGGCCACATGCCACCAAGGAGAACCTCCCCATGCACAACAAGCGCGTGCTCGTCGCCATGAGCGGCGGCGTCGATTCCAGCGTGACCGCGTACCTGCTCAAAAGCCAGGGCTACGAATGCGTCGGCGCCACCATGCGCCTCACCTGCCCCGCACCCGATCCCATCACGGGCATGAGTAAGGTCGACCGCGACATCGCCGACGCAAAGGCCGTCGCCGAGCGTCTGGGGATCCCCCATCATGTGCTCGACCTGCAGCAGACGTTCGACCGCAACGTTATCGAGCGCTTTGTGAACGCCTACCAGGAGGGACTGACGCCCAACCCGTGCATTATCTGCAACCGCCACATTAAGTTTGGCGCGCTGCTCGATGCGGCGCTGGACATGGGCTGCGACTACATCGCAACGGGACATTACGCCAAAACAAGCCAGGCGGCAGACGGCACCTGGCAGCTACATCGCGGCGAAGATTCCAAAAAGGACCAGAGCTACTTTTTGTATTCGCTTACGCAGGAGCGCCTGGCGCACACGATCTTTCCGCTGGCGGGCCTAGACAAAGAGCGCAACGTGCGCCGCATAGCCGCCGAGCAGGGCTTTACCAACGCCCAAAAGGCCGAAAGCGAGGACATCTGCTTTATTCCAGACGGCGACTACGCGGGCTATATCGAGCGCCGCTGCGGACATCCCGCTGCACCGGGCGACATTGTGTGGCGCGACGGCAGCGTGGTCGGACGCCATAACGGCGCGTTGCGCTATACCATCGGCCAGCGCAAGGGCTTGGGCGTCGCGATGGCGCATCCCGTGTATGTGACGGGCGTCGATGCCGCCAACAACACCGTGCATCTGGGCGAGGCCGAGGACCTAACGGCCACAGCACTCACGGCCGACGACTGGATCTGGAGCGCCCCTGCCGACCGCATGGAGGCAGAACTCGATGCCGGCGGCATTCGCGTGGGCGCCAAGTACCGTTACCGTCAGAAAGACCAAGCAGCGACCCTTACGCGCGGCGAAGACGGGCAAATGCTGCTGACTTTTGACGAGCCGCAGCGAGCCATCGCCCCCGGCCAGGCCGTTGTAGTCTACCACGGCGACATCGTCCTCGGCGGCGGCACGGTGACCGGCGCACTTAAGTAGCCCCATCCCCTTCATAAATTGCGGTGAAATAGGGACTGTTTAAGCGTTTAAAACCGCCAAACAGTCCCTATTTCACCGCGACTTAGAGAGGACGGCCTCGGTCGGTACTGCCGTATCAGCCGAGGCCGCTGCATCGTTAGCGCTGTACGTAGGCGCGGACGAGCTCGTAGGTGTTGCGCACGCCGTCCATGTGGCTGCGCTCGTAGTTGTGGCTCGCGTACACGCCGGGGCCGATCAGGCCGTGACGGATGTCGTAGCCGGCGGAAAGCGTGGCCTCAACGTCCGAGCCGTAATGCGGGTACACGTCGATAGCGTAATCGAGCTCAAGCTCGCGCGCGATATTGGACAGCGTGGTCACCAGGTCGTAGTTGTACGGACCGCCCGAATCCTTGGCGCAGATCGACACCATGTGCTCGGTGCAGCCTAGGTCGTCGCCCACGCAGCCCATGTCAACGCTGATCATCTCGCGCGTGTCGGCCGGCACGAAGGCGCCGCCGTGGCCCACCTCCTCGTACACGGTAAAGAGCAGCGAAACCTTACGCGAAAGCGTCACCTCACCAGCGGCGACGGCACGCGCCAAGCCCAGCAAAATGGCGGCCGAAAGCTTGTCATCCAGGAAGCGGCTCTTAATGTAGCCGCTCTCCGTCACCGTGGTACGCGGATCCATAGCGATGATGTCGCCGGTCTGAATACCCAGCTCGAGCACATCGTCCTTGCTGTCGACGTTCTCGTCGAGCAGGATCTCCATGTTCTTCTCGACGGTCTTGACCGGCTCGTCGGCAACGTGCGCCGAAGGCTCGGTATTGAGAACCACGCCCGTGTACACATTGCCGTCACGCGTGTAGACAGTGCAGTTCTCGCCATCGGCCGTAGACCACTGGTGCCCACCAAGCGTCGTGGGACGCAGGCGGCCATTGTCCTTAATGGAGCGCACCATGGCGCCCAGGGTATCGACATGGCTCGCCAGTACGAGCGGCTCACCCTCGCCACCAAGTTCAACGAGCACGTTACCCTTATTAGAACGCTCAGGCCCAAACCCCATATCGCGCAGCGTCTCCATCAGATAATCAGTCGCCGCACGGGTATAGCCCGTCGGCGAAGCAATAGAAGTCAGCGTCTTAAGCTGTCCCGCGATATAGGAGAGCGTCTCCTCTAGAGAAGCATCGATTACAGAAGCCATGTGCATCCTTCCAAGCAAAACTAAGACCGAGTCCCGATTTTAACCGTTCTGCACGCGCAAGGCTCTGGGAGCCGAGCCACCTCCAGACGTCCTCGCGCCGATTTTGCGCACGAGCACGGCTTACGATCCCAATCTTGCATAAATCCTATCGGTATCTGCATAGAAATGAGGAATCTTTTTGCTTCGTCTCAGGGTACCCCACCTTGGGCCGTGCAAAAAACGGAGTATTCAGCATCGTGGGCCCCAACGACCCCATCGCGAACGACAAAACGACGCGGTTACAGCAGTGTTGCGGGTCGTCGCAAAGCAGAAACTCAGTAACAACCCCCTCCACTCATCGATAGCCCACCCGCAATGGCTGTCGATGGGCGCCTGCGGGCCACTACGGGCCATTCAAAACGTTATGCATTTTTAAGAGCTTGCTGAATACTCCCAAAAATGCACGCTGGGAAGTGCACCACCTATCCGTAGCGGGCAGTACACCTTGGTTTTGCCCGTCTCAGGGCATCGACGCAGCACAAAAAGCCCCGCCATGCGTAGCACGGCGGGGCCAGCGGCAAGTCAAAAGACCATACGCCTACGGGCGAAGGACCACCAAACTGGGTTAGGCAACCGGGCAGATCTTCTTGAAGAGCTCGATGACGTCGTCGAGCGTCGCCTCGCGCGGGTTACCCGGGAAACAAGCGTCGGCCATGGCGTCCTTGGCCAGGACCTCGATCTCGTCAGCCTTCATGGCCTCGCAGACGTGCGGGATATTCACGTCGGCGGAAAGCTGCTTGACGGCGGCGATAGCGGCGTCGGCAGCCTCGTCGGTGCTCATGCCCGTGGTGTCAACGCCCATGGCGACGGCAACCTTGGCCAGACGCTCGGCGCAAACCGGCTTGTTGAACTCCATGGCGATCGGCAGCAGCATGGCGCAAGCGACGCCGTGCGGGGTGTCGTAGTGAGCGGACAGGGTGTGAGCCATGGCGTGGTCGATGCCCAGGCCAACATTGGAGAAGCCCATGCCGGCGACATACTGGCCAAGGGCCATGCCCTCGCGGCCGGAGCCGGGCTGGCCGGACTTGGCCTCGGCAACGGAGTCGCGTAGGTTCTCGCTGATCAGCTTGATGGCCTCAAAGTGGAACATGTCGGAGAGCTCCCAAGCGCCCTTGGTGGTATAGCCCTCGATGGCGTGGGTCAGAGCGTCCATGCCGGTGGAGGCGGTCAGGCCGGCGGGCATGGAAGCCATCATGTCGGGGTCGACGACGGCGACCTCGGGGGCGTCGTTGGTGTCGACGCACACGAACTTGCGGACCTTCTCGGGGTCGGTGATGACGTAGTTGATGGTCACCTCGGCAGCGGTACCGGCGGTCGTCGGCACGGCGATGGTGAACACGGCGTGGTTCTTAGTGGGAGCAACGCCCTCGAGGCTGCGGACATCGGCGAACTCGGGGTTGTTGATGATGATGCCGATGGCCTTGGCGGTGTCCATGGAGGAGCCGCCACCGATGGTCACGATAGCGTCAGCCTCGGCGGCCTTGAAGGCCTCGACGCCGTCCTTGACGTTCTGAATCGTGGGGTTGGGCTTGATCTCGGAGTAGAGGCTCCAAGCGATGCCGGCGGCGTCGAGCTCGTCGGTCACCTTAGCGGTAACGCCAAACTTGACCAGATCGGGGTCGGAGCAGACGAAGATCTTCTTGTAGCCGCGACGCTGGAGCTCGCCGGGGATCTCCTTGATGGCGCCGGAACCATGATAAGAGATGGTATTGAGAACGAAACGATTAGCCATTGATAGCCTCCCATCGTGTGCGGGGCATCCATTACGCCCCACGCTATGAGTCCCATCCTAACGCTTTTGAAACAAAAAACGCGTGAGAACGTCAAACTATTTAAAGCGTTTCAACAGATGATGAAAAATAATGCGGCGAAGGGACAGCCCCTTTGCCGCATTCGGTTACTTTCGGCAGCCCTCTTTCCAAGCCTCGGCCGCAACCTTCCAGCGTAAGCGCAAGTCGCGCTCGCGGTCGATGAACATGATGGCAAACGCGACAAACAGCAGCAAGCTCGCCACGACGATGGCGTGCAGGCCCATGCGCTCAATACACCAGTTGCCCAACACGGCGCCAAACACAAAGGTAAAGATCACGCCAAAGTACAGCAGGCCGTTTTCCAAAAAGCCGCGCCTGTGGGTGATGATGTAATCGTCCACGTTTTGCAGCGCGTTGCGCAAGTTGCCGATGCACATGGTCGTAGCGATGCCGTGACCGTGGATCTTGCGGAAGCTCTCGACCTGCATGCCGCAGGCAAACGAGGTAAGGCAGTTGGCGAGCAGGTTGTAACCGCCACCGGGGATAAAGCTCACGCCCAGCAAGATGACGGCTTCAAAGAACACCGTCACCTGACGCCAGTGGATCACGCTGCCAAACCGCTCGTGCACCAGGTCGGCAAGCATAATGCCCACGGCAAACGACACCACGGGGAAGAAATAGCGTCCCGCCAGCACCCAATTGCCCTCCGAAATGCTCACGCCCACAAGCAGGATGTTGCCCGTCTGCGCGTTGGCGAAAACATGGTCGCGCCCAATGTACGAATACACATCCATAAAGCCACCGGCGAGCGCCAGGATAATGCCCAGTTCGATGGACTCCGATATCTGTTTGGCACGCTGCATCGTCGTGCATCCTCCTTGTTGACGACCCTCTCGTGCGTTGGCGGAAACATAACCGCCGTTCATACTGTAACCCATTGACAACATGGCGTGCGCGCGAGACGGGTTCTCCAACGCGCAGATACACAGTCTGGAAACAAACGACTGGCTCAGCGACGCTCTCACTCACCAGCTCATGTACTCCCCCAGTCTTTTTAGCCCCGCCCCAAAAAGACTGGTTACAATTACGTGCAGCATACAAACACCGGGAGGGATCGTGGCAAAAAAGCCTCAGCACGCTCAGAACAACCAGCGCAGTCAGCAGGGCAAACAGGGCCAGCAGCAAAAGCGTGGCGGCAAGGCCCAGGGCGGCCACGCCGCTCATACCCCGGCAGCGCCCGCCCGCCCCTGGCGCCCGGGCCGCGATAAATTCCTCCCCGTCAGTCGAGCCGACATGGATGCACGCGGCTGGGACCAGTGCGACTTTGTCTACATCTGCGGCGACGCCTACGTGGACCATCCCAGCTTTGGCATGGCCATCATCAGCCGCGTCCTCGACGCGCACGGCTACAAAGTGGGCATCATCTGCCAACCCGACTGGACCGACCCCGCCAGCATCACCGTGCTCGGCGAGCCGCGCCTAGGCTTTCTCGTCAGTGCCGGCAACATGGACTCTATGGTCAACCACTATTCGGTGACCAAGCATCGCCGCCACACCGACGCCTATACCCCCGGTGGCGAAGAGGGGCGCCGTCCCAATCGCGCCGTCACGGTCTACGGCAACCTCATCCGCCAGACGTTTAAGGACGCCCCCATCATTATCGGTGGCATCGAGGCAAGCCTGCGTCGCCTGGCCCACTACGACTACTGGCAGGACAAGCTCAAGCGCTCGGTGCTGCTCGACTCGGGCGCCGACATCCTCATCTACGGCATGGGCGAGCACGCGATTGTCGAGATCGCCGACGCGCTCGACGCGGGACTGCCCGTCGACCAGATTACCTATATCAACGGCACCGTCTACCGCACCAACTCGCTCGACGAGGCCTACGACTACGACCTGCTGCCCAGCTGGGACGATCTTGCCGCCGACAAGCTCAACTACGCGCGCAGCTTTAACGTGCAGCAGCAGAATATGGACCCCATCACCGGCCATCGCCTGGTAGAGCCCTATCCCAACAGCGTCTATGTGGTGCAAAACCCGCCGTCGACGACACTCACCACCGACGAGATGGACGAGGTGGCAGAGCTCCCCTACGCACGCGATTGGCATCCCGACTACGACGCGGCAGGCGGCGTGCCGGCCTTTGCCGAGATCAAGTTTTCAATCAGCTCTAACCGCGGGTGCTTTGGCGAGTGCTCGTTTTGCGCCCTCACCTTCCACCAGGGTCGCGTGCTGCAGATGCGCAGCCACGACTCGATCATGCGCGAGGCCGAGCTGCTCACGCACGACCCCGAGTTTAAGGGATACATCAACGACGTGGGCGGACCGACGGCCAACTTTAGCCGCCCTGCCTGCGACAAGCAGCTCAAGCACGGTGTGTGCAAGAACAAGCGCTGCCTGTGGCCGAGCGTATGCAAGAACATGGTGGTCGACGAGAGCGGCTACACGCAGTTGCTGCGCGACCTGCGCCAGCTACCGGGCGTCAAGAAGGTCTTCGTCCGCAGCGGCATCCGTTTTGACTACACCATGGCCGATGCCTCGGACGAGTTTTTGCGCGAGCTGCTGGAGCATCACGTCTCGGGCCAGCTGCGCGTAGCGCCCGAGCACGTGAGCGACGCCGTGCTGTCTGTGATGGGCAAGCCGAGCCGCGCCGTCTACGACGCATTCTGCCGTAAATTTGAACGCTTGAACCGCGAATACGGACTCAAGCAGTACGTAGTGCCGTACCTAATCTCGAGCCATCCCGGCTCAACGATGAAGGAAGCTGTGGACCTTGCCGAGGCCGTGAGAGACATGGGCTACATGCCCGAGCAGGTGCAGGACTTCTACCCCACGCCGTCCACCATGTCGACGTGCATGTACTACACCGGCGTGGATCCGCGCACCATGGAGCCGATCTATGTGGCGCGCGACCCGCACGAGAAAGCCATGCAGCGCGCGCTCATCCAGTATCGCAAGCCCGAGAACTACAAGCTGGTGCGCGAGGCGCTGGAAAAGGCCGGCCGCCGCGATTTGATCGGCTACACCAAGCATTGCCTGATTCGTCCCGTGCCCCCGCGTCCGGGCGAGACGTCTGCTGGCGGTGGCCATGGCACCGGCAAGAAGGGCGGCAAGGCCCACGGTGGCGCCGCCGGCAAGGGACCCAAAGGCAGCAAGGGCCACGGTGGCATGTCGCGCGCGCAGAACACTGCCGGACGCAACCGCGCGGCCCAGGGACGTCAGGGCGCCAACGGCGGCGGACGCCACAACTAGCGTGGCGAGGGCCGGCCGGTGCCTCTTGGCCAGTCGGCGTCTCCTCATCGCCCAAGCGTGTTTTCCCTAGGGGAAACACGCTTGGGCTGTCTCCAGTCGTGATTTCCCTAGGGGGAACACGCTCAGACACGCCTAGCCGTGTTTTCCTTAGGGGAATCACGCTTGCTGGCAGGGACGATCCGTCTGGCACGTCAGTTTGAGCGACCGCATCGCCTCTACCAGCACAAAGCCGGCGATGCCAACCGTGACCACAACGTCGAGCGGCGTATTCACAAACCACGGCAGCCCCATGAGATACGACCCGGCATTAAAGGCAAAGTGCAGCAGGATCGTGTAGCGGAGCTTTCCGGTGGTCACGAGCACCCAACCGAAGATGAGGCCGGCGGCACCCGCGTAGCAACCCTGTACCCAATTCATGTGCATAAAACCGAAGATTGCCGCCTGCAGTACAATCGCCGCTGCGATACCCCACGTGCTTGGGGCCGCCCAGGGCACCATGGCGCCGCCCTGCGCGCTCGCACGACGCCGGCGCTTCCAGAGCGGACGGCACTGCGGGTTAAATGCTCGGAGCGAAAACTCAAAAATGATACCGCGCACCAGCAGCTCCTCGCAAAACGGAGCGCCGATCACCGTGGTCAGGACGGCCAGATAGCTCGTTTCGCCCATGCCCGTCTCCTCGACAAGTTCGCTGTAATCGGCCGCCGCCTCGGGCAACAGCGACAGCACAGCGTCGGTCACGTAGCCAACGACCACCTGCAGGGCAAGGCCGATCACGATAACGCAGGCGATGCGCCTCCATGCTTTGCCTGCTCCCCCGCCAAGCGGGCGCTCGCCCTGCCAGCGCGCCATAAACGAGCGCGGCCACAGATAACGCCACCACAGCAGTGCCATCAAAAACGACGCCATCTGCGCGGCAGCCTGAAGCAATTGAATATCGAGGTCGTCAATCGAAAAGCCCATGAACACCGACGCGACACCAAGGGCGGAAAACAAAACGACGCTCAGGGCAATATCGGCAGCGACGACGCCAAAACAGGCAAGCGCCCAAATCATCGCATTGAGCATGCCAACCTCCTCCCGACGACTAGTCATTGGGGACGTTCTTCAACGACTAGCTGTTGGGGACACTCTTTACCAAAAGCCCCGCTCGGCGAGATGTCGAACGGGAAGGTGCCGCAGCGATTGAAGGCGGCGATAAACATGCGGATGGCGTTGGACGGCGTAGTGCCCACGAGCTGGGTTGCCGCCGCGAAGGCCGCCTTTTCCTCGGGCAAGACCTTCGCGACAACCGGGGTCATGTGTTCTGCCATGGCGCTTCCTTTTTGAAACGACGGTGGTGCGGATGGATGCGGGCCACGCGGCTGGGCGACGGGCTGTGAAGGCAACCCGATTGGCCCGCATCTTGAGTTTGTTCTACGGCGTTGGTATTACTTGGTATTCCTAAGTATTACCCCGTAGATAGAATACCATACCCGACCCCATGGGGACGGAGAAAAAACGGATCAATTTGTTGCTGAGTAAGTCTTTAGAGCGTGATGATGTCCGAGATATTGAGGGCCCGAGCGTCAGCGGAATCGTGCGTGGCAAGCAACAGCATACGGCCGTCGAGCAAGTCGAGCACGACCTCGGTGCATGCGTCGCGCGCAGCGATGTCTAGACCGGTAAAGGGCTCGTCCAGAATCACTGCGCCGCCCGGACACAGCAGGGCTCGGGCAATCTCGACACGACGGCGCTGCCCGCCCGAGAGCTCGGCCACGCGGGCATGCACATCGATCCCCGGTACCAGCAGGCGCAACAAGGCAGCGGCACTCGAGGTATTCACGCGTGCATCGGCGCACACCAGCACGTTATCCAAAGCAGAGGCGTCCTCGACCAGGCGCACATCCTGAAACACCATGGAGCACGGTGCGCACTCCCCCGCCACCAGCGCAAGCAACGTCGACTTGCCCACGCCCGAAGCGCCCATCACACAGGTGCGTCCACCGGCGGGCACATGAAGCACCAGTCCGTCGAGCGCCGGCGACCAGGGCGCCCGGTCGCCCACGGCGAGCGCAAGCTCCGCAGCAGCCCCGCCGCCAGCAGAGCCGCACGCACGCCCGCGGCCACCGCGCCCATGCGCCCGCACGGCAGTACGCCACGCCACGGGCCCCGAAGCCCGCAGCAACCACACCAGCACGCGCTCGCATGCCCACGATGCCGCCACGACCAGCACGGTCCACGCCAGCAGGTCCGCCGTCTCGATCAAAAGCTTCGCCTGATAGATGCGTTCGCCCACGGTGCCCGTCGCCATGCCGATGAGCTCCGCCGCCACGCCGGCCTTCCAGCTCATGCCGATCACGGCACGCGCACACGAAAGCACAAACGGCAGGACCTCGCGCCAGGTATGGGCGCAAAACAGACGCCAACCCTGCACGCCATGCAGACGAAACATCTGCTCCAGCGGCTGATCAACCTGTGCCAAACCCTCGACCAGCGAAAAATACACTCCCGGCAGCGCCATCAAAAAGACCGCCGCAATGCTTACGCGCGCCGACCCCAGCCAAATGAGCAGCAGGACCACCACGCAGGCAACCGGCGTCGCCTTAACAAACGAAAGCGCCGGAGCCACCAAGCGGGCAAACGCCCGCGAGCGCGACGAAATTCCGGCCAGCAAACCACCGCACACCGCGGCAAGCGCCAAACCGCCTAGAATCCGCGCACCCGAGCCCGCCAGAATCGCCCACGTGCCGGCATCGCATACCAGCCGCAGCAACGCCACCACAACAGCACCCGGACCCGGCAAAATCAGCGGCTGTGCCACCAGCGCCGCCACGAAGACCCACACGGCAAGCCAAAAGGCGGCAACGGCACCTGCTGCCGCCACCGCCTTCATACGCTCTATCATTTGTCGAGCAAACGCACGCACGGGTTACTCCATGTAGTAGAAATCATCAGCCGGGAGCTTGCTGCCCACGGCGCTCGCGTCCGCATCGGCCAGCACCTTCAGGTACCCACCGAGCGCGGCCTTCATATCCTTCCCTGTCTGGCAGACAAGCATGCACCCGGGAATCGCCTTTTCGGCAATCGTGGCGTTATCCACGATGCCCGCATCGACCACGGCCTGCGCCCAGTCCGCCGGCGCCGCGTTCACGGCCTCAACGCTCGCAACATGGCAGCTCAGGAATTCCGCCACGGCCTCGGGATGCTCCTCGGCAAAGGCACGGCGCACCACGGTCACACCCGTCAGCAAGCGCGAGCCCGTGTCTCCTGCCAGCTCGTCCCACACATCGGTCAGGCTCACCGGTGCCGACAGCTTGCCCTCGCTCTTGGCGATGGCCGCCGTCTTGAACGGCTCGGGTAGCACGCCCACGGCAGTCGGGTCGGCAAGCAGAGCCGAGAGCACCTCGGTAGGCTCGCTCTTAAACTCGAGCGCCACCTGACCGGCCAAGCCCGCGCGCTCCAGCAGGTAGTTCATGACGTACTCCGGCGTGGTGCCCTTGCCCGTCATATAGACGGTATGGCCCGCCAGATCGCCAAACGAGGCCACACTCGCGTCGCCCGTCACCACGTTCAGCACGCCCAGCGTGTTGATGTCGATGACCTGCACCGCGCCCTCGGTCTTGTTGTAGAGCACGCTCGCCACGTTGGCGGGCACCAGGGCGATATCGATATCGCCCTGAATGACCTTGGGCACAATCTCGTCGGCGGCAGTGTTGATCGCAAAGTCGAACTCATTGTCCGTCTCGCCATCGGCTGCCTGGTCCATAAACTGCACCAGACCGATCGACGTCGGACCCTTGAGCGAGGCGACGTGCACCTCGACCGGCTCTGCGGCAGCACCGGCGCCGTCCGTGGCAACCGAGCCCGCGGCGGACCCGGCACCGGCAGCCCCGCCGCCACAGCCCGCGAGCGCAAGTGACAGGGCGCCCGCGGCGAGCGCCGAGGCAAACCCCCGGCGCGACATCTCAAAATCAAACGCGCGCATCGCTAGCATGTCCCCTCGTTAGGCATCGTCCATGCGTGATGGTCGGTATGCAGCAGCTCCTCGGCCAGTGGCGAGAGCGGCTCGCCTAAGAACTCGCGGTAGCACGCCTGGACATCGGGATTCTCGTGCGAGAAACGAATGTCCGCCTTCGCATCCAGGCTCCACAGCACCTAGCCACGCTCAGCCGCCAGCTCGCAGCCGTCGTGGATGGGCTGACCGCCGCCACCGACGCAGCCGCCCGGGCACGCCATGACCTCAACAAAGTCATATCTCACACGGCCGTCGCGAATCGCGTCGAGCAGACGGGCGGCGTTGCCCAGCCCGTGCGCCACGGCGACGCGCACCTTGGTACCGTCGATATCGGCCACGGCCTCCTTCCAGCCCTCGAGTCCGCGCACGTCAGTGAAGAAGTCGGCATCCGGGTTCTTGCCCGTCACCAGGTAATATGCCGAGCGCACGGCGGCCTCCATCACGCCGCCCGTGGCGCCAAAGATCACACCCGCGCCCGTGCCAAAGCCCAACGGCGTATCGAGCGGCTCCTCGACCAGCGTGTCAACGCTCACGTGGCTCGCGCGGATCATGCGCACCATCTCGCGCACCGTCAGCGCAACGTCCACGTCGGGCGCGCCGCCCTCGCCCATCATGCTCGGCAGCGCACACTCGGCCTTCTTGGCCGTGCATGGCATAACGGACACCACGAACAGACGCTCGGGCTCCACGCCCAGCACCTTGGCGTAGTAGGTCTTGGCGATAGCGCCGAACATCTGCTGCGGCGACTTTGACGTGGACAGGCTGTCGACAAACTCGGGGTAACGTGCCTTCACAAAGCGCACCCAGCCCGGGCAGCAGCTCGTAAACATGGGCCAGCCGCGGCTGTCGCCCTCACCCTTAGCGGCGGCGCCCAGGCGCTCGAGCAGCTCGGAGCCCTCCTCCATAATGGTGAGGTCGGCCGAGAAATCGGTATCGAACACATACTCAAAGCCTACGCGGCGCAGCGCGCAAGCCAGACGCTCGACGGTTGCCTCCTCGCGCGGAATGCCGAGCTCCTCGCCCCAAGCACTACGCACGGCCGGCGCGATCTGCACCAGCACGATCTTGTCGGGATTAGCGAGCGCGTCAAACACGGTCTCGGTGTCGTCGCGCTCGCGCAGCGCGCCCGTCGGGCAATGCGTGATGCACTGGCCGCACGCGACGCAATCGGTCTTGCCGATCGGCACGCGCCCGCGGGTGCCCACGGCGGTATGCGTGGCGCGGTTGGTCAGGTCCCAAATCCCTAGGCCCTGTACGCTCTCGCACACCTTGATGCAGCGCATGCATTTAATGCACTTGTCGTTTTCGCGGATGATGGGGAAATCGAAATCCCAGCCCTCGCCCGCCAAATGCCTTTGATACGGCAGATAGAAAATGCCCAGGTCGTTGGCAATGGTCTGCAGGTTGCAGTTACCGCTGCGCACACAGCTCGTGCAGCGTGAATCGTGCTGCGAAAGCAGCAGCTGCACGTTGGTGCGGCGCGCCTCGCGGGCCTTGGGGCTGTTGGTGTGGACCACCATGCCATCGAGCACGTAGTTGTTGCAGGCGGCAACCAGCTGGTCGCAGCCCTCAACCTCGACCACGCACACGCGGCAGCCGCCGATCTCGTTCAGATCGCGCAGGTAGCACAGGGTGGGAATCTGGATGCCGACGGACTTGGCCGCGTCCAGGATCGTGGTGTGCTCGGGCACCACGACCTCGCAATTATCGATAGTGAGCTTGACCATATTGAGTGCTCCGCTTTCGGTGTTATCGCTGACAGTGGGGTTGTTGAGCTCTACCATTCCAGGTTCCTCCCTCCGCGGAACGCGCCAAAACCAAAGTGGTCGCAACGCAGGCAGCGGCTTGCCTCCTGGCGCGCCTCCTCCTCGGTAAGGCCCTGCTCGACCAGATTCCAATCGTGAATACGCTCGCCGGCCTCGCGCTCACCCAGCTCGCAGCGGCCGCACTCGTGCTTGCCCTTAAACTGAACGGTCGGCAGCTCCACGTCGAGCTTGATCTTGTGGTCGAAGCCCAGATAGCGGTCGATGTTTGCCGAAGCCACGCGGCCGGCGTTGATGGCACGGATGACGGTGGCGGGGCCGGTCTGGCAGTCGCCGCCGCTAAAGAGGCCATCGAAGTTGGGCACGGCACCGTCCGAGTCGGTGACCACGCAACCCCACTTGCAGGCGATGCCCATGTCCTCAAACGGCTTGGAATCGATGTCCTGGCCAATGGCGACAAACACGCGCTCGCAGGGGATGACGCGCTCGGGCGTAGCGGCGGCACGCGGAGCCGGACGACCGCGGCGGGGCTCGCCGATAATCTGCGGTTGCACGCGCAGGCCGCTCACGCGACCATCTTCGCCCGTCTCGATAGCGAGCGGGGCCGTAAGCTCCAGAACCTCGCAACCCTCGGCCTGGGCGCCGGCGATTTCGGCGTCCTGAGCCGTCATATCGCAGATGCGACGGCGGTAGACGATGCTTACCTTTTCGGCGCCGCAGCGCACGGCAGAGCGCGCCACGTCCATGGCCACGTTGCCGCCGCCGATGACGCACACGCGCTGGCCGCTCAGGTCGGGCAGTTCGTCGTCTCCAATGGCACGCAGCATCTTGACGGCCGACTCCACGCCGGGCGCCTCTTCGCCCGGAAGGCCGAGCTTCTTGTCGCTATGGGCACCGATGGCCAGATAGACGGCATCGAACTCGTCGCGCAGGCGGACAAGCTCCTCGCCGTTGACGGAGTGATCGAGCTCAACGTCGATGCCGGCGCTCAAGATCCAATCGATCTCGGCCTGCAGGCGCTCGCGCGGCAGACGATAGCTGGGGATGCCGTAGCGCAGCATGCCGCCCAAGTGGTGGCGCTGCTCAAAAATGGTCACCTTGTGGCCCATCACGGCCAGGTAGTAGGCACAGGAAAGGCCGGCCGGGCCGCCGCCGATCACGGCGATGCGCTTGCCGGTGTTGTCCACTACATGCGGCTTGTGGTCGTTGAGGTCACTGTGCTCAACGGCAAAACGCTTGAGGGCGAGAATGTTCATGGGATCATCGACCATGCCACGGCGGCAGTGCATCTCGCAGGGATGCTCGCACACCAAGCCGCAGACGAGCGGCAGTGGGTTGTTCTTGCGGATGACCTTGACGGCGTCGGCATAACGGCCTGCCTCGACGAGCGAGATGTAACCAGGAATGTCGACGTGCGCCGGGCAGCCCGAGACACACGGGACGCGAGCCTCGCGGTCAAAGCCGCAGGAGTGCTCGCGGATGTGGTGCTCAAAATCGTCGCGGAAGCCGCGAATGGCCGTGAGTGCCATGGCGCCAGCTTCGTAGCCGATGGCGCAGTCGCTCGAAAGGTAGATGGTGCGGGCCGTGCGCTCAATCAAGTTGAGCGTGGACTCGTCGGCGCGGCCCTCGAGCACATCGGCGAGCAGGTCGCTCAGCGCGCTCAGGCCCACGCGGCAGGGCGTGCACTTGCCGCAGCTCTGGGTGGAGCACAGGTTGACGAGCGCCGCCGTAAACTCGACGGGGCACGGGGCGAGTGAACTCACCGCCAGACGACGTCCGAGTGCATCGTGCAGGTCGTCCATGACGGCCTGAGCGTGGCTGCGTTCCATTACGTGCAGTCGAGCCATAAGATCCCCTCTCACATGGCAGCCCGGAGGCGAGGCCGGGCGAAATTGCTACACGCACAACACTGACCTAAAAAGTTGTTAGGTCTCCACGCAGTTCGGCAGGCGGTATGAAATGTCACCATCAGCGGTGAAAATGAACATTATCGCAGATAAATGCCATATTTGATAAAACGCGTTACCAAACGACAATGCCCCGCCCACGCAATCACGTGGGCGGGGCATTGCTTCAGGCATGCGGCCAGCGACCCTGTTGCTTTTACTTAAGCTCGGGCCAGTAACCCTTGTTGGCCTCGATCATGTCGTCGAGAACCTCCTTGGCGACCTTCATCGACGGCACGGTCTTGTTGAGCGTAAAGGCCTTAAGCGCCTTCTCGTACGAACCCTCGATCGTAGCCTCGACAATGAGCTTCTCGGAGTTCAGCTGCTGCATCATGAGGCCCTGCTGGAACAGCGGAATGTTGTCGCGGCTGATGACCTCGGGGCCGTTCTTGCCAATGTAGGCAGGCAGCTCGACCATAGCGTCGTAGGGCATGTTGGGGATGGCGCCCTTGTTCTCGCAAATGACCAGGAAGCGCTGCTTGGTGTCGTTCTTCAGAGCGATAGCCAGATCGGCAATCCAGTCGCCGTGGCTACCCGCATAGAACGTGCTCTCGTCGATCTCGCCCGTCTTCTCGTAATGGTCGATACCATCAAAGAGGTTCTTCTCACGCGTCTCCTCAACCTCGTTAGCACGGGTGCGCTCGGGGTTGGAGTGCTCGACGAACTCCTTCTGCTGCAGGTAGTAGTTCAGATACGTGTTGGGCAGGTACTCCGGGAAGCACTCCATGATCTCGTACTCGCCCTTCCAGACGTAGTACCAGCTGCCCTTGGTGTGGCGGTTCTGCTCGGGGTGCTCGTCGACGGCCTCCTCGGGCTTCTTTGCCATGAGCGAGCCCATGCCCTTGAGGTAAGAGTCGGGCAGCAGAATCTCATGCTCCTTGATGTACTCGCGCAGCTGCGGGAGCACCTCCTCGCCCTTGTGGCGGATCGAGGTGAACCAACCAAAGTGGTTGAGGCCAAAGTAATCGTACTCGACATCCTTCTTGTCGATATCGAGCGCGGCGCAAACCACGTCGATGATCGCGATCGGCATGTCGCAGATGTTGATGATACGAGCGTTGGGACGCAGCACGCGGCAGCCCTCGGAGACGATGGCGGCAGGGTTGGAGTAGTTGAGAATCCAGTAGTCCTTCTTGGCGTACTTCTCAACGTCATCGATCAGCTCGACCATGGGGAAGATGGTGCGCATGCCGTAGGCAAGGCCGCCGCAACCGCAAGTCTCCTGACCCACGCAGCCGTGACGCAGCGGAATCTTCTCGTCCTGCTCGCGCATGGCGTAGCCGCCCACGCGCATCTGGGCAAACACGAAGCTCGCGTCGGTAAAAGCCGTCTTTTTGTCGGTGGTCACCGTGAGCTTGATGTCCAGGCCGAGGTCCTCGTGCAAAATCCAGTCCACGAGCACGCCGATCTTGCGCTGGCGCTCCTCGTTGATGTCGTACAGACGAATCTCGTCAACGTCGAGCTCGTCCTTGCGCAGGGCGATGGACTTGACGATGCCGGGGGTAAAGGTGGATCCGCCACCACACAGAGTAATGATCATTGTTTACTGCTCCTTCTCAATTGCGTTTTCGACCTTGTCGCGCATCTCGGCGACCTTCATGCCAAAGATGATCTGGATATTATTGCCGTTGCGGTTGATGCCGCTGTTGGGCACGTGGTTGATGAGGTCCTCATTGATGAGGTCCGGGTTCTTAACGTTCACGCGGAGACGCGTAAAGCAGTTCTCGAGCTCCTCGATGTTGTCCTTGCCACCAAGACCTGCGACCAGGTCGGCAATACCTGCATCGACGCCCTCTGCGGGAGCCGCGGCAACAGCGCCCTGCTTCACCGCGACAGACGCGGCGGCCTCGCCCTCGGCAACGGACTCGGCGAGCTCGGACTCCTCCTCGCGACCAGGCGTGTGGAGGTTGAGCTTCTTAATAAGGAAGGTGAAGAGGAAGAAGTACAGAGCGGCGTTGACGACTCCAAGCACCAGCATAACCGGCCAGTTGGTCTTGTCGACACCGAGGACCAGGTTGGAAACCACGATGTTGATGATGCCGCCTGCAGTCGAAGCGGGCACGGAGAGGACCTTGAGCAGGACCAGGAAGATGCCGGAAAGAACCGAGTGAACGACAAAGAGCACGGGAGCGGCAAAGACAAAGAGGAAGTCCATGGGCTCGGTGACACAGGAGAGCACGGCGGTGATGATCAGCGGGATGATAACGGCCTTGGTCTTATCCTTGTTCCCCTTGTAAGCGGTGACGATAAAGGCGAGACCGATACCGATGTAGGGCCACAGGTTGTTGAAGGTGTAGCTGTTGAAGTAGGTGCTATCGGAGAAGGGCTGGCCCGTCATTGCCATCTCGGCGACACGGATGGGGTAGGCGCCGGCGATAACCTGATCGCCCAGTGTCAGGGTGCCACCCACATCGGAGAACTGGAACGGGGTGTAGATGAGGTGGTGCAGACCGGTGGGAACGAGCAGCTTGTTGAGCATGCCGTAGATAAACAGACCGATGTTGCCCGACTCCTTAATGATGCCGGCAACGGAGGAGATGGCGCCCTGAACCGGAGGCCAAACGATGCAGAAGCCAGCGCCCATGATCCAGGAGATGATGATCATAATCAGGAACGGGAAGCGAACGCCCGAGAACATCGAAAGGGCAATGGGGAACTGCTTGTTCGAGTACTTGTTGAACACGGCACCGGTGATGCAACCGAGAATGATGCCGCCAAACACGCCAGTATCGAGTACCTGGATGCCCATAACGGTGGCCTGGCCGGTTCCGGTAAGACCGAGCATGCCGCTCGCATCGGCAAGAGAGCCGGTGGCGTTGAGCACGATGTTGTTAGCCTGCAGGAACAGGAAGAACGACATCAGGGCGATCAGCGAAGCATGACCCTTGTTCTTCTTTGCCATGGCGCCGGCGATGCCCACGCAGAACAGAATCGAGAGGTTGTTGATGATAAACATCAGCGACTGATAGACAACGGCGCCCACAAGTTGGAACGGACCGGAGCCCAGTACGGGGACCAAAGCGCAGATGGTCTTGTTGGTCAGAATAATGCCCACGATGAGCAGGATGCCGGCAACCGAGAGATACATCATCGGCTGGACGATCGACTTCGCGAACACCTCCAACGGCGCTTTGAAATTGAACTTCTTTTTTGCGGTCATAGCGGTACTCCCCTTCCTTTTCCGCAAATTAAGACAGATGTGCCCTAGACAAGACCGTGAGCCTTGCCTTATATCAATCGATGTGTGGGCACGTTATGCCTAGAGACCAGGTTCTCCAAGCAGGTTAACAATGTGATATGCGAGATAACTCTTTTCGGCATCGGTAACGACAACGTTATAGATAGACGACAAGTGAGCGGCTATGGCGTCCGCGCACGAGAATGCACACGGATACGCCGTTTCATCGATTCGGAACAGCGCGTCTCCGTTGATTTGCCCGGCCGTAGGATCGAGCGCTCGCTGTGCGAAAAACTGCAGGTGACGAACGAAACGTTCGTAAGGCAGCGAGGTGTCATCGAGGGTCGTAGCATAGCGCTCAGAAACAATCGCGAGCACGTCGCGAACAAGCTGGACCGAAACAATCAGACGATCGGAGCGTTGCGGCATGGTGGCGTTGACGATATGCAGCGTAATGAAACCCTGCTCTTCTTCGCTCATCTGGATGCCCATATACTCCTTGACAATCTGCAGCGCACGGCCCGCAAGCGCGTACTCCTTGCGATAGAACTGCTGGATCTCGAGTAGCAACGGATTCTCACAGGGGACGCCCTTGCGCTCGCGCTCCAAAGCAAGGCTGATATGGTCTGCGAGAGCAATGAGAATCTTATCGTTGATGTCGGCATTGAGCTCTCGACGAAGCATCTGAACGATTTCCTCGGAAATCACGAGGTTGACGGTGGGGATGGACTCCAAAAGATGTGCCAAGCGGTCAATCGTACGCGAGTCCTGAGAAGTTCCCTCCTGCAACGCGTAGGTCTTTTCGATCGACGCCTCGTCGATGGCATCGCCGGCATGACGGCCAAAGCAGAGGCCTCGACCGATGACGATGAGCTCGGAGCCATCGTCCGAAGTGACCATTGCGACGTTGTTGTTAAAAACTCGCTTGATAACCACGGTACCCACCACAAGAATTTACTCGGAAAGCCAGACGACAGGCTCTTTAACAGCAACAGGGCCGGAAGCATGCTCACGAAGAGTCGAGTTCTCCGAACGCTCGCACACGATAACGAAGACCGTGGGATCAAAGCCGGCAGCGCGAACCACGTCGAAATCGACCTCGACGAGGGGCTGGCCCGCGTCAACGTGATCACCCTGGGCAACAAGCGCATGGAAGCCCTTGCCCTCAAGTTTAACAGTGTCGATTCCGATATGCAGCATCACCTGAGCAGAGCTGTTATCGGACATGATGCCCAGCGCGTGCTCAGTCGGAAACAGAGCGGCGACGGTACCGGAAACAGGAGCGCACACCGTTCCCTCTTGGGGAACCACGGCAACGCCATCGCCCACTGCACGGCTGCTAAAAGCGGGGTCATTGGTTTTTTCTAGATTAACAAGCTCGCCGGAAACGGGAGCGAGGATTTCGAACTCGGAAGCCGCAGTCGTCTGCTTATCCGAACCACCCATTAGGCGAGAAAAGAAACCCATGGTGACATGTCCCTTCATAAATATAGCCCAACCAAAATCAATCGAATGCACCCATTGAGACACACCCGTTCTAAGACTTTGGTTAGGCCCACGTCCGAGGGGACTCGGTAACCTTCCGCATTTCTTTTACGGGGGTTATTATAGACAAGCCCAAAGCCGGAACAATCATTATGACCGGCGAACGGTATTTTTTCTCCGATAAACGGTATTTATGCGGTACTTAGGGACGTTCCTTTTCTGCCGGCACCCGGGGACACTCCTTGCTCTGGTGCATTGGGGACAGGTTTGTTTGCACCAGGTCGGTGCAGATTAACCTGGCCCCATTGCGCCAATTTCGTATGCGCTAGATGAAGAGCTCGCATTCCTTCCGCACGACGCAAACCTTGCTCAGCATCTGGGAAACAGCGGATAGTTTGCTGGAATCAAGCTTGCGAGCACCTCGCGGACATACGGCGATGCAGCGCATGCAGGAGATGCACGCCTCGCCAGCTGCTCGTTTGGAGTCACCCTTGTCGATAGCACAAACGGGGCACGCCGCGGCGCATGCACCGCAGGAGACGCAATCCTCTGTTGCCTCGGGCGCCATGCGGTGACCTCCAGCTTGTTTATAAGGACGATTGCCGGGGATAGAGGGCTCGGACGCATCCTCAGCCAACAGCTTTTGCTGAATTTGCTGAGCAAACTCAGCAAGCTGCGCCGCATCCTGCGCATCCGGACGACCGGCAGCAAACTGTCGCGCAATGGAATGTTCTGCAATGGCCGCAACTGCCGCGATCACCCGGAATCCCGCATGCTTCGCAACGTCCTCCAGCTCTACGAGCGTGTCCTCAAACGCGCGGTTTCCGTAGACGCACACCAGAACGGCCCGCGCTCCGTTGCCGTGAACCATGCCCAACCGGTCAGCCACCACAGCCGGGATTCTACCGGCATACGCCGGCACAGAGATTACGGCCACGTCGTCCTCAGTCATCGAGACAGCGCTGAAATCTAGCCCGCTATCGGTCAGATCGACGGTAACGGTATTCTTGTCCAGTGCCCCGGCCACAAGGCCAGACACCTTCTGCGTTCCACCCGTCGGACTAAACACAATTTCGAATACGCTCATCGAGACACCCTCCCCCTACGTCTGGCAACGCGTCAAGCCGTTTTCACATCCAGCCAGAGTATACGGCACGTGGGATCCCCATTTTGGTGCATCAAGCACCCCAATGCACCAACCCTACGCTGTCTGCCTCTTCGTTTTGTATAAATTACGGTACAGATTGTATATATTTACGGGATACCGCCGTGTTCTCCCGAGGTACCCCATCCTGGCCCGTGCAAAAAACGGAGTATTCTGCAACGTGACCGCGCCAGCAATACCCCGAGCGGGCAAACCTTTAGGGCGCTGCGTCATTTTGGGTTCCGACATGGCGAGAATGACGCGCCCCTGCTCCGGAAAACGACGAAATCTGACTCAGAACGCTCGCTAGGGATATCCGAAAGCCACCGTTGGCGACGTCAAATCATATGCAGACAACTCGAACTGCAGAATACTCCAAAAAATGCACGGCGCACCCCATGGGACCCATTGCCGCATGGTAGGAAACAGGCCCACGGCATCCTCTAGATGCATTCCCGAGGAAATCACATTTGAACTAGCGATCGGATACGGCAAACAAAAAGGGCCCCGAGCGTAGTTGCTCGGGGCCCTTGGTTCACCTCGCTCTAGCGGGCGATGCGTATGTTACTTGCGCTTGCCGCCGCCGTCACCGGGGCGACGGGAGCTGCCGCCGCGCTTGCCGCCACGACTATTGCCATAGCTACCACGATTATCGCGACCGCCGGCACGGCCGCCGCGGGAGCCGGCCTGGTTGCCGCCACGCCCGCCACGATAGCCGCCACGACGCTCCTCGCGGGTATCGTCGTAGTTGCGCCAGTCATCGCGACGATCGCGGCTGGCACGCTGATCGCGGCGATCGCGCGACTCGTTAGAGCGGCCAGCACCGCTGCGGCTGCCATTGCCACGAGTGCCCTCGCGATGCTCGCCGCCACGGCCACCGCGCTCATCAAAGCGCTTGCCGCCACGGGACTCGCCGCCGCGAGTACCACGCTCGCCACGCGAACCGCGGCCCTCGCCGCCACGGCGCTCATCACGGCCGCCGCGCTCGCCATCGCGACCGGAACGACGACGATCGCCCGAACCACGCTTGCCGCCACGCGAGCCACGGCCCTCGTCCTCGCGCTCAACACGGCGACGACCGCCGCGGTCCTCGTCCTCGCGGCGACGGCGATGCGCCTCGCCCTGGAACTGCTTGGCACGGCGCTCGGCACGGTTGCCGCGCGGGGCCTGCTCAACGACACCAGCACCGCCGCGCTCCTCGGCAGCCACCTCGCGGGCCACGCTCTCCACAGCCTCGTCCACGCGAGCCTGAACGCCCTCGCGCACGCGGGTCTTGCCGCCGCGCTTGGGACGGCTCGGACGCTCACCGTCGCCGCGACGCTCGTCTCGACCGCGGTTGGAACGACCGGCCACATCACCGTAATCGTCGCCGTTGCGTTTGCCGTCGCGACGCGCCTGCTCAAGCTTCTTCTTGCTCTTGGACTTGCCGCGCTTGGTTTTCTTCTTCACCTTAAAGGCCGCAGGATCGCGCTCGGGGTCAACCGCGGGCGGATTGGGGCCCACATGCAGGTCGCCGGCCTCGTAGATGTCGGCGGTCTTGTCCATGAGCTTCTCGATCTCGTAGAACTCATCGACATCCTGCTCGGTCACAAACGTGATGGCCCAGCCCAGCTCGCCGGCGCGGCCCGTACGGCCAATACGGTGGATGTAGTCGGTCGGCTCGGCCGGCACGTCAAAGTTCACGACGTAGCGCACGTCGCTGATGTCGATGCCGCGGGCGAGCACGTCGGTTGCCACCAACACGTCGACGGTACCGTCGCGGAAGGCCGAAAGGGCACGCTCGCGCTGAGCCTGGCTGCGGTTGCCGTGAATCGCGGCGGCCTTGATGCCCTTGCGCTCCAGACGACGGCAGCAGCTGTCGGCGCGGTGCTTGGTGCGCATAAAGACGATGGTGCGCTCCGGGCCCTCCTTCTTGAGGAACTCGGGCAGCAGATTGTTCTTGGCCTCGATGGACACCGGGAATACAAACTGGTCGACGGTGTCGGCGGTCGACGTGGCGGGCGCGATCTCCACGCGTGCCGGGTCGCTCACCAGGTCGGTGATCTCGCCCACGGCCTCCTCGTCGAGCGTGGCCGAGAACAGCAGCGTCTGACGCTCGGCCGGCGTCTCGCGCACAATGCGGCGGACGGCGGGCAAAAAGCCCATGTCGAGCATGCGGTCGGCCTCGTCCAGCACCAGCACCTTGACCTCGTCCAGGTGGCAGGCGCCCTGCTCGATCAGGTCAACCAGACGGCCCGGCGTAGCGACCAGGATGTCACAGCCGTACTTGAGCGCCGCGGTCTGCGGCTTGTAGCTCACGCCGCCCACGACGGTCACGGCGACATGGCCAGTGACGTCGGCAATCTTGCTCGCGACCTCGTCGATCTGCTGGGCAAGCTCGCGCGTGGGGGTGATGACGAGCATCAAGGGACCGCGACCGTTGCCCTCGGGCTTCTTGGCGCCGCGACGGCGGTTGCGACCGCCACGCTCGCGCACGGGCTTGGGCGGAGCGATGTGCTCCAGGTTGTTCATGGTCGGCAGCAAGAAGGCGGCCGTCTTGCCGGTGCCGGTCTGAGCAGCGGCAAGCAGGTCGCGGCCCTCGAGCACCACGGGGATCGAGCCAGCCTGGACAGGCGTGGGCGCCGTGTAGCCTAGGTTCTCGATAGCACGAAGCATCTCGTCCGAAAGGCCCAGCTCGTCAAAGGCGGGCAGGCTCTCGGTAGCGGACTCGACGGTCTGGGCAGCATTGGCCTCATCGGCGGCATCGAAGGCAGCCTGGGTCATGGCCTCGCGGGCCTCGTCCAGAATCTCGGCGTCCGTGACGTCGGATACAGAATTACGCATATGTTGTTGTTCCTTATCTGCACGCGCAATGGGCACGGCATGCGGCCGCGCGGGCGTGCTTGGTAGTGCGCTAATACATACAAAAACAGGTGCGCACAGAGAGGACGTTGCTCAGCACGCTGGCGATCGCTTTGGCAGCCCTATCACGCGCCGTCCAGACGCAGCAGCTCTAAGCGATGGAGCAGATTCGCCGCCGGTTAGTATACCCGCACTCCGTATGCCCCCACGTAAACCACAGATGACGAGGCGGACGGGGCGGGCCTGGCCGATTGTCTCAATCTGTAACAGATGCAGGGCAAAACCGGGTCCAAATGTTACAGAACAAGACAGAGGGGGATTTCCGTCCAGTCCAAACCAAATCTCTCAGTCTTCCTGCAATTTCGAACATGTGGCCTATAATGTTGCTTTGGTTACGCTGTATATTGCGCAGCCATTTAATACGTCGCCCACCGGGAGCCATTAATTCCTATCGCCATATTGGCTAGGAAGCAATCAAAGGAGGTATCCGTGGCAGCAGAGACGCCTTGCTCGGTCCTCTATAACGATATTCGCTCGTTCGGCGGTCTTAAACATCTCGAGATCGCCCGAATGCTCATCAATGGAAACTCTTATCTCGGCAGTACCCTGCTCGAGAAATGCTCTTCCAACCGCTCGTATCTCACCCGTTACATCGTCCATCGCAAGCCTGACCAGTGCGCGCCCGCCATCTACAGCGACTTTACCGTCACCACGCTCCACCTTTCCGCGGCAATCTGCAGCAAGCTCGGCGGCGGCGAGTCCGCCTATCGGGCAATCGCCGAGCACTATCGCGGTCCGGCCGCCAACGAAATGATGTCGGCTCTCGCCAGCTACAAGCTGGACAGCCGCCTATATGCAAATGCCCTCAATCGCATCGACAACTTTGACGGCAATGCCGTGCGTGAGAAAAGCACGCTTTACCTTATGCTCTTTGTGGCAACGGGGGCGCTCGCCGATCCCGTTCAGGGCGTGGCCACCGTCGAGCGCTTTTGCGACAGCAAGACGGGTGGGCACTTTGGCACCACCGAAACTACCGTCGGACGTGGCTTTATGGGCAGTCTGGATCAGCCGCACGCCGTCGCTCCCAACCTCGGTCTGCTCAGGACACATGCCGACAACTGCGTCGACATGCAAATCCATCCCCTCACACGCGATCCGCGTGGCACGGTAATTGGATCCTTGCCCAAAACCTCGCCCAGCATCACCGATGTGGGCGCCGACGCATCGCGCGAACATCTTCGCATTTGGCTTGAGGGTGAGCACTGGTACGCCCAGGGCCTTGGATCGACCAACGGCACGGTGCTCGAATCGGGCGCGGGCGACGGCGATATCGTAATCGAGCCGCCGCGCGACCTACGCGAGCCCGGCAAGATCTATCCCCCCGTGGAAATCGCCAACAGCGACAGGCTCCATCTGGGTCTCTACACGACATTCCTTGTCATTGTGGACTAGCACGGACGGCGATCGGAAGACGGTCGCCGTCCGTCTTTCGTCTTCTACCTTCTGCGTCGTAAACGACAATACTCAGCGGTATACGTGGGCAGTGCGGCTATCATGGTACTTTACCGATATCCGCACTGCTCACGTATACGCGCGGCAACCCATGCCAGACAAAGGAACGCCATGGATACTACCGATAGCGCCTATGGCGACAAACTCATCCGTCTTGACACGTTCGACACCGCCGTGGCGGTCGACCCCAGCGCCGAGGACGACGCCAAGCGTCGGTTTATGACGCTTATTCTCCAGACGGCCCACCGCAACAACGGCAACATCGGACACGTGCTGCGCGCGACCAACACGAGCGGCGAGGTCTTTGCCGTCAAGCTACTCAAGGACAACGCCATCCTTTCCGGCCAAGCCCCCGACCGCTCCGCCGAGCAATCGGCAGCGCACCTGGCCAGCACCGCCGCGCTGTTCGAGGAGTACCGTCATCTGTGTACCGTCTCGCACCTGCGCGGATTTCCGCGCGTCTATGGCTACGGATCGTGCGAGGATGACCCTCTCATCCTCATGGAGTGGGTCGAGGGCACCTCGCTCAAGCAGGCGCTGCCCCTGCTTCCTCACGACGCCTCGGGCGGGCTGACCACCCAGATGGTCGCCGCCGTCGGAAACGCCGTGCTTCGTGCGCTCTTGATGACCCAAGGCCTTGTGAATCCGGTCGTCCATCGCGACCTTTCGCCTGCCAATATCATGTTCCGCACCACCAGCCGAACGCTCGAGCAGCAGATTGCTGATTGTTCCTTTGACCCCTGCCTCATCGACATGGGCTCCGCGACCATGGCTCTCGGCGACGACACGATCACCCGGCGCGCCGACATCTGGCGCTTTGCCACGCCCGCATACGCCGCGCCCGAGATGCTCACGCAGGATATCGAAGGCATCGCGGCCCTTCGCCGTTCGCCGGCAATCGACGTCTATGCGCTTTCGAGCATTTTGTACCAGCTCTACAGCGGTCGCAAACCGTTTGACTTTGAGTCGACGGACGCCGCTGCAACCGGCTCGTTCTATCTCGTAAAGACCAAGACCAAGCCGGCACCGCTCGAGCCGCGCTGCGAGGGCGATGAAGCGCTCGTCCAAATCATCATGAAGGGTCTCTCAGTCGAGCAGTGCGATCGTCCCACCGAGCAGCAGATGCTCGAGGCGCTCTCGGCATACCTCACCGATGCCGAATCCGAGGGCCGCGAAGGCGCGGGCAGTGACGCCGCAATCGACATCGACTCCGGTACGCACCTTAAGGTCGACGTCGCCGGCGAGCGCGCGCGAGAGATCCTGGAGCAGGCCCGGCACGATGCCATGACCCGCCGCCGCTTTATTATCGGTGGCGTCGTTGCAGTCGTTGCGGGGCTCAGCGTCATTGGGGCGGCGACCCATGGCTTTGGCATCCCCGACTACCTGAACGGCATCCGCGGTTCGCTTGACGACTACACTTGGGATCAGCTGCAGGAGATCTCGCTCAAGATTAAGGCCGCCGAGACCCGTAGCGAGGCACGCGAGATTGCCAAGCGCTATCATCTGCTCGATGACAACGGGCATATCCCCTATCCGTGTACCAAGCGCGTGAAACTCACCAACGGGCTGGAGGTCGGCGCGCAGCTTGTGGGCATCCGTCACGATGAGCTTCTGGACGGGACGGGCAAGGCCGGACTGACGTTTATGTTCGACGCGGGTATTGCCGAGCGCAACGCTGCGTCTGAACCGCCGAGCGCCGGCTGGGCAGATTGCGAGCTGCGGGAATGGCTCGACGGCGACGGCCTTAAGCTGCTGCCCAACAAGTTGCGCGCACTCATTAAAGGGGTCAAGAAGGTCTCGAACAATGTGGGCGCCGCCAACAGCGCATCGTGCCTGAGCGAGTTGCCCGCAACCCTTTGGCTGCCCGCCATGGTCGAGCTGTGCGGTACGCAACCGTCCGATTCGTTTGCCAAGGACTATCACTACCTGGCAGAAATCTACAACGGCGAGGGCAAGGAGTATCAGCTCTTCCGCGAGCTCAAGGTGAGCCCGTATTCCACGAACGAGACGATGGTCCGCCAGTGGAAGGGCAAGGACACCTGCTGGTGGGAGCGCACGGTGAGCCCCGACTCATCGGAGACCGAAGGCACGCTCTACATAAACCGTGTGGGCCACGACGGCGACGTCTTTACGTACGCAACGCCTGCGGAAAAGCCAAACAAGCTAACCTGTGTGATTCCCGGGTTCTGTATCTAGGCGGCGGGCGTCTTGCCGTGACGGGACCCCTCCCCGGCAAATGTCTCGATCTGTAACACCAGCTCGGCAGATACAGGTCTAGATGTTACAGAACGAGACAAACCCCAACCCCGCGAGACAACATCTCAATCTGTAACAGTAAGGGGTCAAAAACCTCTCTAGATGTTACAGAACGAGACATTTGAGTTGACCGCGGATGGTCCGTCTCGATCTGTAACAGTTAGAGGTCATTTTCACTGCTAGATGTTACAGATTGAGACATTAGCTTGCCGAGAACTTCGCCTCATAAATGTGACTCAAGTGCGTCGATGTTTCCTTGCCAATGTTGCGCAACAGGAGCCCTTTCGGCGGTCGTAACGTACGAATTGTCGTAGGTACCCCTTCAACGATTGGGAGAAGAAATGACAAAGTACGCACCTAAACACTCGGAAGTCTCAGGCGGCGCCAAGCCTCGCCCCACATTCTCGGGCCACAAGGCAACACGACTCGCCGTCACCGCGGCAACCACCATCGCTATGACCGGCTCGT
The DNA here is from genome assembly GCF_003467545.1 of Collinsella sp. AM38-1BH. Taxonomy (NCBI): domain Bacteria; kingdom Bacillati; phylum Actinomycetota; class Coriobacteriia; order Coriobacteriales; family Coriobacteriaceae; genus Collinsella; species Collinsella sp. AM38-1BH. The sequence continues at coordinate 87,634 of NZ_QSHC01000001.1, forward strand.
CGCTGCTCGCGCCGTTCTCGGCATTTGCCAACGATGTGAGTGATACCACGGCACAGGACGCGATCATGTCCCCGCTTGCTGTCCACGCCGGCGAGGCGGCAGGCTCCGCAGTAAAGGCAGACGCCCAGAAGATTGCCGACTTGCAGGCTGCGATCGACGCCGCAAAGGCTGCCGAGGCAGACGCCAAATCCGACTACGACACGGTGGCTGCCCCCTATACCGAAAAGCAGGCGGCACGCGACAACGCACAAAGCACCTATGACGTCTCCGTCTCCGATAATTCGCAGGCAGAGGCCGCCGCGCGCGCCGAATATGCTCGCCAGCTCGATGAAAGCGTCAAGGCGGCCGACAGCGCCAGTGCCACGCTGAAGGATGCCCAGGGAAAGCTCGATGCAGCCAAGACCGACGCCGAGGACAAGTCGAAGGTCCTTGACGCCGCAAAACAGGCGGCAGCTGATGCGCAGGCCAAGCTCGAGGCAGCCCAAAAGGCAGCCGCCAACGCAACGCCGGAGGAAATCAAGGTCGCCGAGCAGGCTGCCGCAGATGCGCAGGCCGCTCTGGATCAAGCAAAGGCTGCGAAGGCCACTGCCGATTCCGCGCTCGCTGACGCTCAGCAGGCTCAGAGCGCCGCGCAGAGCGCTTACGACGAAGCGGCAGGCACGCTGGCTTCCGCTCAGCAGGAAAAGAACGCCGCGGATGGTAAGGTAGTCGCGGCACAGACAGCGTACGACAGCGCACAAGCCGATTTGGCGGCCGCAAAGGCAGGCGCCGAGGGCCCGGAGTATGACGCCGCCCAGGCAAAGGTCGATGCTGCCCAAAGCGCACTCGACCAGGCGAAACAGCAGCAGGCGACTGCCGAAGCAGGCCTTTCTCAGGCAAATAGCGACGTTGCATCCAAGCGGGACGCCCTCACCGGCGCCGAAAGCGAGCTCGAAGCCAAGAAGCAGACAGTCGCAGCAGCCGAACATGATGTAACGGCAGCCCAGACGAAAGCCGATGCGGCGCAATCGGAGTTGACCTCGGCGAAGCAGGCACATGCTGCCGAACTGGAGAAGGCAATGGCCGCTCAGAAACAAGTCGACCAGGCAAAAGCCGAGAAGGAGCAGGCAGACAAGGCGCTCGAAACTGCCAAGGCAAACCAGGAGGCCGCCGATCAAGCCGTTATCGATGCACAGAAAGCATACGATACATGCAAGGCAGCAACCGATAAGGCAACGACGGCGGAGGCGCAGAGCGTCATCGGCTTCTACCAGTTCATCGGCGCCAACGACGCTGCAAACATCATCTATAGGCAGAGCGATAAAAACCCGACGACCATTGGCGATAAAAAAGACGGCACGTCACTCGACAACGCCAAGCTATCGTTTAACAAGCTGCGCGAGATTAACGAATACCGTGCAAGCGTTGGATTGAGTGAGCTTAGGGTGACGGCCGAGCAAATGGCAATCGCTCAATCCGACTCCAATTACTCTGACAAAACGCTAGGTCACTCAGATTACGCCAATTGTGAAAATGCCGCCTGGAACTTCAGTACTAAAGAAAACATCGCGCACCAATGGGTCGATGCTGAAAAGGAGATATTTGACGAGGCTGCGGCGAAAGCCGGCCTTGGCAACGTTGCCCCCAAAGATGCTTGGGATACTTTCTGGAGCCACAAAACCGAATTCGAAAAGCAAGGGGCAGACTTTGGCACCGTCGGCCATTATTTGAATATCGTACAACCTAACGCCAAAACCATGGGATACGGCATCAACTCGCGCGGAACCCTTTGGCCGTATGTGTTCGTCTTGGAGATCGACAACAATTACGGTTCGTACGAAAAAGAATACTCGATCGATGAACTCGAGAATCTCTTTGATCAGTATCAGCTGAGCCTCTCCAAAGCCAGCGATAACCTTGCCGCCGCAAAGACGAACCTTGAGCAAAAGCGCAGCACGGCGGCATCGAAAGCCGATGCCGTAAAGGCAGCTGAGACCCTCGTCGCTCAAAAGCAGGAAGGCATTGTTGCCGCGAATAGCGACCTTGCCGCCAAGAACGACAGCGTAGCAAGTGCCGCCGCCGCTGTTGCCCTAGCAAAGCAGAATCTCGCCAAGGCAAACGGAAAAGTTGCCGAAGCCGAAAACCAGGTCAAAGCCGCCCAAAGCAACGTGGCGACCGCAGAGCAGGTCGTCAACCAGAAGCGCGCCGAGCTTAAGGCATCGCAAGAGCAAGCCGCTCAGAGTCAGAAGAAGGTTGATGACGCCAAGGCAGAGACTCTCGTAAAGCAGCAGGCTCTGCAAGATGCAAAGAAGGAACTTGCCAAGTATTCAGCCGATGTTGCTGCGGCTCAGGAGAAAGCCGATGAGGCCCATCAGGCGCTTGATGAAGCCACGGCAGCCCAGACGTCTGCCCAGAGCGCTCTCGAAAAGGCGAAGCTCGACGGGGCTGCCAAGAAGCAGGCCCTCGACACCGCGAAGGACAACGCCGAGGCCAAGGCGGCGACCGCGGAGCACGCCACAAGCAATCTGGCCACGGCGGAAAACGACTTTGCTTCAAAGAAGGCCCGTGCCGACGCCCTGAGCAATGCAGCCGATAATCTTGCCACCGCCGAGGCGGCCAAGAAGGACGCCGACACAGCAGTGACTGAGGCCGGAGTCGCCCTTGGTGCGGCAAACGACGCCATCGCAAACGCCGAACAGGCGGTCGAGAATTCTCAGGCCGCATCGGACGCCGCTGCCGCTACTCTCGGAAAGCTCAAGTCCATCAACGTCGAAAACGGCATTGCTACTGGCTCTGACGCAAACGCGAACGATACGCTCAATGCCCTCTTTGCCAAGTGCGTCGCCGCCAAGCAGGCAGAACATAACGCAAAGGCCGCACTTGATGCCGCTCAGGCAGACCTTGATGCTGCGACGCCCGCCTACACCGAGGCTCTCAACGCCTACAACGAGGCAAAGGCAAAACGCGTTGCCGCCGAGCAGGCCCTGAAGGACGAGATCGCTCGTCAGGAGCAGGAGGCGGCGAAGGCCGAGCAGGCCAAGATCACGCAGGCCGCCGCTAAGCCGGTTGCTGGAAAGCCGTCTGCCGGCAACGCCAAGACGGCCGACAACTCGGCGCTTCCCACCACGGGCGACAATGCTGCGCTCGCCGGTGAGACGTTTGTCATCGGAGGTGTCGTGCTCGTAGCCGCCGGCGTCTTCCTGACTGACAAGAAGCGTCGTCAGGAGTAAGGATTTCGGGAGGACGGCTTCTCCTCCCTCCCACCGCTTCGCAAACCCTGCCCAACATGCGCCGGGGCGCCCATCACGCGGGCTCCCCGGCGTTTTACGTTGTATGCCCGGGGCATCTGCTCCGAGATTGTCTCGATCTGTAACAACTAAGACCCAAACATCGGTCTTACTGTTACAGATCGAGATGTTCGGGTTACCCCCGAATGGTTTGTCTCGATCTGTAACATCTAGCAGGCAAAACGGTCCCCAGATATTACAGATTGAGACGTTAAGTTGTGGCTCGACGCAATGTCTCGATCTGTAACAGTTAGAGGTCATTTTCCCTGCTAGATGTTACAGATTGAGATGCTTGGTTGGGACGGTCCATCGGCCAACCATCCATCCTCATCTGTAACGAAATCTCATATATTATTTCTGTACTGGACACCCCCAGGGGGTATGGGTGTATAGTATCGGATGGTTAACATTTCCGACACTACGTCACAGAAAGGAGAAGCCATGGCTCAAGATAAGTTCGATGTGGGCGGCATGACGTGCGCCGCCTGCCAGGCGCACGTGGACCGTGCCGTGAGCAAGCTCGACGGCGTCCAAAGCGTCGCGGTCAATCTGCTCGCCGGCTCTATGCTGGTGGACTACGACCCTGCGCAGGTCTCCCCCGACGACATCTGCACCGCTGTCGACCGCGCGGGCTACTCGGCCTCGCCCGTCAGCGCGGGCACCGACGCTGTCCAAAGCGGAAGTGCGCAAGCCAGGTCCGGCGCCGCCCATATGGAGTCGCCGACCAAAAAGTTGGAGGCCGCCGCCTCTGCCATGCGCACCCGCCTCATCGTCTCGATCGTATTCCTCATCCCACTGTTCTACATAGGCATGGGGCACATGCTCGGTTGGCCACTGCCCGGCGTCTTCACCGACCACACCCACAGCATGACGCTCGCGCTCACCGAGCTCGTCCTGCTCATTCCCATCGTCTACGTCAACGACGCATACTTTATCAACGGGTTTAAATCGCTTGCGCACGGCGCGCCTACCATGGACGCCCTTATTGCCGTGGGCGCCACTGCTTCCATCGCCTGGTCGCTCTACGCCATGTTCATCATGGCCGACCAGCTAGCCGCGGGTCAGGTCCACGAGGCCATGATGACGGGCATGGACAACCTGTATTTTGAGAGCGCCGGCACAATCCTGTCGCTCGTCACCGTGGGCAAATATCTCGAGACACGCAGCAAATCCAAGACCGGCGGCGCCATCGAGGCGCTCATCGACTTGGCGCCCAAGACCGCGACCGTCGTAGCAGAGGACGGCACCGAAACCACCGTCGATGTCGACGCCATCCTTCCCGGCCAGGTCCTGCGCGTGCGCCCCGGCGAGTCCATCCCCGTCGATGGCGTGGTGCTCGAGGGCAGCTCGGCCGTGGACGAGAGCGCGCTCACCGGCGAGTCCATCCCCGTGGAGAAGACCGCCGGCGACACTGTCAATGCGGCCACGGTCAACCGCACGGGCTCGTTTACCTTCCGCGCCACGCGTGTGGGCGCCGACACGTCGCTCGCCAAGATTATCCAGCTCGTCGAGGATGCCAACGCCACCAAGGCGCCCATCGCCCGCCTGGCCGACAAGGTCGCCGGCGTGTTTGTGCCCGTGGTGTTCGTGATCTCGGCCGTGACCTTCGTGGTGTGGATGGCACTGACCGGAAGCGTCAACGAAGCGCTCACCTCCGCCGTCGCTGTGCTGGTGATCAGCTGCCCGTGCGCGCTGGGCCTGGCCACGCCCGTCGCCATTATGGTCGGCACCGGCAAGGGCGCCGAGATGGGCATTCTGTTTAAGAGCGCCGAGGCACTGGAGAACCTGCGCAGCGTGGGCACCGTGGTGCTCGACAAGACGGGCACCGTCACCCGCGGTAAGCCTGCCGTGACCGATATCGTGGCAGCCACGCGCGCCGACGGCTCGCCCGCCATGAGCGAAAAGGCGCTGCTCAAGCTGGCCGCCGCGTTGGAGCGCTCGAGCGAGCACCCGCTGGCCGAGGCGATTATGGCCGAGTGCGAGACACGCGAGATCGTCGCACGCATGGTCGAGGACTTTACCGCCGTGCCCGGTCGCGGCGTTACGGCGCGCGAGGGGCAAAACGCCATTGCAGCCGGCAACGTACGCCTGATGAACGAGTTGGGCGTTACCGTGCCCGCGGGTCTTGCCGAGCAATTTGCCGCCGAGGGCAAGACGCCGCTGTTCTTTGCCAAGAACGGCGAGCTTGCCGGCACCGTTGCCGTGGCTGACGAGGTCAAGGAGACGAGCGCCGGGGCCATCGCCGCACTGCGCTCGCTTGGCGTCGACGTGCGCATGCTCACCGGCGACAACCGCGTCACCGCCGAAGCGATCGCCCGCCGCGTGGGGCTGAGCAGCGAACAGGTCATCGCCGACGTTCTCCCCGCCGACAAGGAACGCCACGTGCGCGAACTGCAGGATGCGGGCGGCAAGGTCGCCATGGTGGGCGACGGCATCAATGACTCCCCCGCCCTGGCGCGCGCCGACGTGGGCCTTGCTATCGGCACCGGCGCCGACATCGCCAAAGAAGGGGCTGATGTGGTGCTCATGCGCAGTGACCTCATGGATGTTGCGCGGGCCATCGAGCTTTCGCGCGCCACGATCCGCAACATCAAGCAGGACCTGTTCTGGGCGCTGTTCTACAACGGCATCGGCATTCCGCTGGCGGCGGGCGTGTTCTTCCCGCTCACCGGATGGCAGCTCTCGCCGATGTTTGGCGCTGCGGCCATGAGCCTGTCGAGCGTATGTGTCGTAAGCAACGCTCTGCGCCTAAAATCCTTTAAGCCCAAAGTGGCAAAATAGGATCGCCATTAAGTCCATTTAGAACGGGTTTTCCAGGTGCCCGAGATTGACCTGAAAGAGGAGCGACGCGTACTTTGGTACGCGAGCGACGGCTTGAAGGTCAAGGTCGGGTGCCTGGGAAAGCCGACACAACAGAGAGGAATACCCATGCGTTTCACAATTAAGACTTCCGGCCTTATGTGCGGCCACTGCGACGCCACCGTCGAGACGGCGTTGCTCAACGTGGCCGGCGTGACCGACGCCGACGCCGATCACGAGACTCAGACCGTACAGGTGGAGTGCGCCGACACCGTGACCGCTGAGCAGCTCGCTGCCGCCGTCGAGGGCGCCGGCGAGAAGTTCCACGCCCTTTCGGTGACCGCCGCATAACGACCCGCACGTACCCCCGACCAGAAACGAGGACCCGCCATGATGGCAGACCATAAATCGGTGACCCGCATGCTCAAGACGGCACGCGGTCAGATCGACGGCATCCTGCGGATGGTCGAGGAGGACCGCTACTGCGTCGATATCTCCACACAGCTCATGGCCACACAGGCGCTCCTCGCGCGCATTAACGCCGACGTGCTCAAGGCGCATATCGAGGGCTGCGTGACTTCGGCAATCGAATCGGGCGACGAAGACCTCAAAGCCGCCAAACTCGCCGAAATCGAACGCGTCGTCGACAAACTCTCCAAGTAATTGGGGCATTGGGGACAGGTACGTTTGCACCGTCTTGGTATTCCGGGGACAGGTATGTTTGCACCACATTGGTGCAGATTAACCTGTCCCCCTTGCTCTAAATCGGGTATAAAGGCGTGCAGCATATCGAACGAAAGGCAATTTGCATGAATGACTTTATGAAGGGTCGCAATGGTGCCGATGAACTCACCATCGTGATGGGTTTTGCCGGCATCGTCATCGCGATGATCGGATCGATAGCCCGCATCCAGTGGCTCAGCTGGATTGCCATCGCCGTAATCGTGATTGGCGTGCTGCGCGGCCTGTCCAAAAATATCGACGCACGTCACAAGGAGAACGAGGCCTTTGTCGCCGCGACTGCAAACGTACCCGGCTTGGGCAAGTTTGTAGCTAGCTTGGGCGGCGGAGCTGCAGCGGCCAACGCCTCGCGCGCAGCCGGTACTAGCAAGGAAGACTTTGAACGTGCCAAGCGCACAGCCAAGAAGATGTGGAAGGGCCGCAAGACCACGGCCTATCTTAAGTGCCCCAACTGCGGCCAGATGCTCTCCGTTCCCAAGGGCAAAGGCAAGATCCGCGTCACCTGCCCCAAGTGCCATGCCAAGATGGAGACGCGCTCATAGCCGCCATACCATGGGACAAATAAAAGCCGAGGCCTCGCACTGGGACCTCGGCTTTTTCTGATTATGACAAAAGGATTGTCCCTTTGTCGCATCACCATATCGCGCGCTTACGCCACGCCATCGCGGGCAAGCTCCTCGGCCAACGCCTCGGCAGGCATGGCCATAATCGCGTCGAGCTCGGCGTCCACCTCGAGGATGCGCTTCACCTTGAGCTTGCGCACCAGATCGCCGCGACACATCACGTGCATCGGCTCACGCAGAGCGCACAGGTCATCGAGCGGGTTCTCGCGCGTCACCAAGATATCGGCAGCCTTGCCGCACTCAATTGTGCCGGTCTCGCCGCCCAGCCCCAGCAGCTCAGCATTGACTTGCGTAGCTGTATGCAGCGCGAAGGCGTTGCTCACGCCGACATACTTGGCAAAATAGGCCACCTCACGCCACATGTCGTACTGCGTCACGAACGGGCAGCTCGAGTCCGTGCCAAGGCCCACCTTAACGCCAGCTTCCAGTGCGGCACGAGCGCTCTCGATAATACCCGAGCACACGATATCGCCGTTCTTCTTTTGCGTGTCAGTCGAATGGGTCTTTTCCGGGTCGAGCAATACAAACGGCAGCGCCGGGCTGATAGTGCAGGTCACACTCGGAGCACGCCCCTCGAGCTGCGTGCCCGCGGCGCCACGGTACAGCTCCAAGATCTCGGGTGTCAACGGAGCGCCGTGCTCAATCGTGTCAACGCCGGCCTCAAGCGCGGCCTTCACGCCCTCGGTACTCTCGACATGGGCCATAACCGGAAGGCCCATATCGTGCGCCGCCTTGCATGCCGCCGTGGCAACCTCCACCGGCATACGCAGCACGCCCGGCTCGCCCACCTCGGTCGCATCGAATACGCCGCCCGTTACGAACAGCTTAATGACGTCGGCACCGCGCACATACAGGTCGCGCACCTGTTCGGCTGCCTCGGCGGGACTGTTGGCCACCTGGGCGAACAGGCCCGCACCATGGCCGCCCGGCACCGTGACGCCCGTTCCCGGCGCCACCAGGCGAGGACCTTGATACTTGCCGGCATCGATAGCATCGCGCACGGCCAGATCGGCAAACAGCGGGTCGCCCGCGCCGCGCACCGTGGTCACGCCGCTTGCCAGCTGCTGCTGAGCGCTGCCCTTGAAGATATGGCGCACGATGGCGCGCCCCACGGGATTATCGAGCTTCTTCATCAGCGCGCCCGCATCGCCCGCCGAAACCGGTTTGCCCGAACCGCACAGATGCACATGCATATTGATGAGGCCCGGCATGAGATACGCCCCTGCCAGGTCGATGACCTCGGCGCCCGCCGGCGCCTGCGCCACGGCGCTCGGACCAATCCAGGTGATGATGCCACGCTCGACGGCCACGGCCATATCGGGCTGCGGCTCCATATGCTCCGAGCCATCCAAGACGGTCGCATTGATAAACAACGTGGGACGATCGGCAGACGCCATATCGAGCTCCTCCCTCACGATTAACTTGAACATTTGTCCATTATCACCTAATGCAGCGACCTAAAGTCGAGCATATCGGTTAACGGAGGGAAGAGGGGATGTGGGGGACGGAATACGTTGCAGCCCCACCCCAGCAACATCAGGGGAATGTCTCGATCTGTAACAGGTACAGGGTTATTGGGCCCCCTGATGTTACAGATCGAGACATTCGGTCGACGTTTCACCGGTTTGTCTCGATCTGTAACAATTACGAACTCAAACAACTTCTAAACGTTACAGATCGAGACAAAACCTCTCAGCGCCCATACCACTGACGTCTCCACTCCTCAGCCAAATCGGGCCGTCGCGGAATACCCGCCAACCTCATCTTTTCAGCCAGCTTCCCCGGGTTCTTGAGTTCATCAAACGTAAACCGAAGCACCTTGTGCCCGAGCATCGTCAGATGGGACTCTCGCTGACGTTCTGCCACGAATGGGCCGACCGACTCCCGACCCTCGCCGTTCTGCAAGGTGTACTTCCCCTTTCCGTCGAGCTCGCCGATGACACACGTCCCGTCCATGAGCCGCCAAAAATAGTCGACGCGAAACGCCTGGCTCGGATCGAGCGGGTCGCGAAACTCCACCTGCAGCTCCGGAACTGGAAAGCCGTACGCAATAAAGAACGCTCGGAACCGAGACTCGCCGCCGTTTTCGGACAGCCCGTCCGCATACGACGCAATCACCTGTGCCCTGCGATACCCTCGCCTGCCCTCGCAATCGGCGCGGAGGCGCTCGCACAAATCCCAACGTGATACGCCTTTCGCCCGCGGTGCAGAATCGGCAATCGCCAACCCGTAGGAGAACGGCGCACGCAGTAAGCAATCCTCCACCGTGCGCCAAAACGACGTCACCTGCACGCCGTCGGCTTGTTCAAGTGCACCCGCCGCCTGCGGACGCAACAGCCGACATCCTGCACTCAGCGGCACCGAGCAACCCGTCTTAACAAGATATCGTGGCCCGAGCAGATCATTCGGCACCTCCAGACCCCACAAAAGCGCCGCGTCATAGCCCCAAAACGCCCAATCGGGATGAAACTCCGCAAGCCCTTTGATAGTCCTCAGCGCTCGCTCCGCCGGCGTCAATGCATCCCAATCATGCTGAAAACAGAACAGGTACGGCTCGGGCTCCGCGATATCGTCGGTTCCAACATGGCGTCGTAGCCACATGAGCTCGGCATTGTCATGCGTTGCGAGCAGTGCACCTTGCTCGGTCGCCTCCGTGAGCCGCGCGAGCATCCTGTTCCGCGCCAAGGTGTTACGTGCTGCATGCTTGTGTTTAAAAACGGTATTAGACACTTCCATCACCACCACATCGGACAAATGGACCATTGTCACCGCTGCCACTGTCGGCAAACGCCTCGATCTGTAACAGAAAGACCGATTTTTGACCGCTAGATGTTACAGACCAAGATCTTTCGGTACCGCGTCCACCCTTTGTCTCAATCTGTAACAGGTAGGTCGAATTTTGGCCTGTAGATGTTACAGATTGAGACATTCCCCCAACCAGGTGCCAAACGTCTCGTTCTGTAACAGTTAGACGTTCTCCAGCCCCCAAACGTTACAGATTTAGACAAACCAGCGGCGCCCAAGCGTTCGTCTCGATCTGTAACAGGTAGACCGGTTTTTTGTCCCTAAACGTTACAGATTGAGACAAAGTCAGGGGCAGCAGGCGACGCCAGTCACATCCCCTACTCCCACTCCTGCTCGTAGATGTTGAGCGACTTTACGTACCGCCCCTGGGCGCCCATGATGTCGCGGACCAGACGCAAGAAGAAACTGATGCACAAGGTGTCAAAGCCATCCTGCAGGTCCTCCGGATGCACCGCACCAGGCCCATCGACCGCCGTGTCACTCAGGCGTGCGATGTCATACAGATAGAGTTGTCCCGCCGTCAGCCAGACATCGTCGACGCAGGCGAGGCGCACCGCAATCGCGCCGTCGCTCCAATGCTCCTTTTGCACGATATGCGGGTCGTAGACATCAAAGCGACGGTCGGTGCGCGTATCCTTCAGCGCAACCATGCCGTTCGCAGGATCCTTGTCCAAAATGCCAAAGCGCGAGAAATACTGTGTGTCGCGTACCTGCTCGAGCCGCTTGAGCGAGGCAGGCGAAAGCAATGTCGGCGGCTCTTCAACATACAGCTCGAGCAACGTCTTGCCATGGCGATAGGGGCGCTCGAAGAGCAGCCAATCGGTAAATGCCATGTTGTAGGCCATGATTTCGTTTTGCGAAGGCTCGGTGCAATAGCTGAGCCACGGGTCGACAATGATCTCGAACTGTTCACGCGCCGGCTCCAAAAACTGGAACTTCCGCAGCATCCAAAAATGGGCCATGTCGGCAATATCGTTGCCGACGGCTTCGGCCAGCTGCGCTCGATCTAAAGCGTGATCAGTCATGGCATCCTCCTCAAACTGATGGACCTCAATTTGAGCTTACGAGGAGGGTGGGCAGCCACGACCAGCGCGGGCAAAATAGGCCTCCGGCTGCAAACCAGATGCTGACCAAACACTTGACGAAAAGCTTGACCGAAAATGCGCACTGGAACAAAACCGCAGGTAAACATAGGCGGCCAACCCGCCCTTTTGAGCCAAGCGCCCCCGGCCACCACAGAAACAGCAGAGCACCACAGCTCAAGAAGACGCCGAATGGACACTCGCGCGTCGACAAACGAACGAACCGCTCGCAAAGAGTGTCCCCAACGACTAGACAAAAATGACCAGTCATTGGGGACGTTCTTAAATGACTACTTTACAGCTCCAGCGCCTCGGCGACCTCGGCAGCGCAGGCCAGGGCGTCGGCCATGGCGTTCACAACGAGCGAGCTGCCGTTGCGCGCATCACCGGCAACATACACCGGCGCGGCATCCGCGGCGACGCCGTCGACACGCGCCGCAAGATGCGAGTCCTCGACGGCCATCACAGGCAGCGGACGACCAGCGGTGGCAACAGGCACGCCTACCGCATCGAACACGCCATGCTCAGGACCCGTAAAGCCGCAGGCGATGAGCACCAGCTGCGCCGGCACCTCGTGCTCGGAGCCCGCGATGCGCTCGGGCTTGCCAGCCGACCAATCCAGATCGACCACGCGCAGGCCCGCGGCCGCGCCCTTCTTGTCCAGCAGCACCTCGAGCGTATCCACGCCCCAAGCGCGCATCTCGCCGCCCATGGCAGCGATGGCCTCCTGCTGGCCGTAGTCGGTCTTCTTAACGTTTGGCCACTGCGGCCAGGGGTTGCTCGCCGCGCGCGCATCAGGCGCCGCCGGCAAGAACTCAAACTGGCGCACGCTGCGCGCACCCTGACGTACCGCGGTGCCCACGCAGTCGTTACCGGTATCGCCGCCGCCAATGACCACGACGTCCAGGCCGCACGCGTTCACCACGGGCTCTCCGCCATCGAGCACCGAGACGGTCGAAACCGTCAGGTAGTCCACGGCGTACACCACGCCCGGGGCATCAATGTTCGCAGCCGAAAGCCCACGCGGAGCACGAGCGCCGGCAGCCACCACGACAGCGTCAAAGCCATCGAGCTTGGCTGCCACCGCAGGGTCCGTCACATCTGCGCTCAGCTCAAACACAATGCCCAGCTCGCGCATGAGCGCCACGCGACGCTCGACCACGGACTTCCCGAGCTTCATGTTGGGAATGCCATACATAAGCAAACCGCCCGGACGGTCGTCACGCTCAAACACCGTCACGCGGGCGCCGCGACGCGCGAGCTCCCATGCTGCCACCAGACCAGCAGGACCGGAGCCCACCACGGCGACCGTGGGTGCGCCCTCCCCCGCCGGCTCAAAGCGACGCGGGCCACCGTTTGCCCATTCGTGGTCGCTGATCGCACGCTCGTTGTCATGGATCGTCGTGGGCTGACCGTCGACCGACCCCAAGTTGCATGCGGCCTCGCACAGCGCCGGGCACACGCGACTCGTGAACTCGGGCATGGGCGAGGTGAGCGACAGACGCTCGGCAGCCTCGTCCCAGCGGCCGCGGTACACCAGCTCATTCCACTCGGGAATCAGGTTGTGCAGCGGGCAGCCGCTCGGGCGTGCCTTGCCAAAGCTCGCGCCCATCTGGCAAAACGCCACGCCGCACATCATGCAACGGCTCGCCTGGGCGCGACGTGCATCGTCATCGAGCTCCACGTACAGCGGATCAAAATCATGGCTGCGCTCCTCCACGGGACGAAGCTCGTGGGTCACGCGATCGATATCAAGAAAAGCACCGGGCTTACCCATGGCACTTACGCCTCCTTCTTGGTCGAAGCAACAGAGCTGGCGGCGGCGGGCACAGCGCCAGCGACACCACCCGCCACATCAAAGCGAGCGACATCGGCGGCGTCGGCGCGACCGGTCACAATGTCAAACGCCAGCTCCTCGGCCTGCTCATGCGTCTTGCCGACGGCCTCGGCGGCGGCGACAATCGCCAGCACGCGCTCGTACTCGGTTGGAATGACCTTCACAAAGTGCTTGCTCATCGTCTCAAAGCTGTAGAGCAGCTTAATGCCGCGCGGGCTCTGCGTCGCGTCCACGTGCTCCTGGATGAGCTCGCGAATCTGCGCCAGCTCACCGGCCGTCGGGGCTTTAAGCTCAACGCTCTCGTGGTTCACACGGGCATCGAGCGTGCCGTACTGGTCAAAGACATAGGCCGCGCCGCCCGTCATACCGGCGGCAAAGTTCTGCCCGACCTCGCCCAGGATGAGCGCCAGACCGCCCGTCATGTACTCGCAGCCATGATTGCCGCAGCCCTCGACCACCACGGTGGCACCGGAGTTACGCACGGCAAAACGCTGGCCGGCAAGACCGTTAATGAAGCCGCGGCCGCTCGTAGCACCAAAGAACGCAACGTTGCCCACGATGATGTTCTCGTCGAACTTGTAGGTCGCATGCGGATTGGGGCGCACCGACACCTCGCCGCCCGAAAGGCCCTTGCCAAAGTAATCGTTGGCGTCGCCGCACACGTTGAGCGTAATGCCGCGCGGCAGGAAGGCACCAAAGCTCTGACCGGCCGAACCATCGCAATCGACGGTGATGGAGCCGGCGGGCAGGCCCTCGGGATGCGCCTTGGTCACCGCGTTGCCCAAGATGGTGCCCACGCAGCGGTTGACGTTGGCGATATCGGCGCGGAAGCGAATCGGACGCAGGTGTGCACGGGCATCGGCCGTATAGGGCACAAACAACGTGGAGTCGAGCGTCTTGTCGAGCTCGCTGTCCGCGGCCATCTGCGGCAGGAAGTGGCGACCGTCGGCACCCGGGATATGGGCACCGAACTCGCAGGTCGCGCTCGCCAGCACGGGCGACAGATCGAGCAGGTTTGCCTTGCGGTTGCCCGGGACCTCGATCTGACGCAAGCACTCGGGATGGCCGACCATCTCGTCGATGGTGCGGAAGCCCAGGCTCGCCATGATCTCGCGCAGCTGCTCGGCCACAAAGAGCATAAAGTGCTCAACGTGCTCGGGCTTACCGCGGAAGCCGTGACGCAGGCGGCAGTTTTGCGTCGCGATGCCGGCCGGACAGGTATCCTGCTGGCAGTCACGCTGCATGAGGCAGCCCATGGAGATGAGCGGCATGGTAGCAAAGCCAAACTCCTCGGCGCCCAACAGGCAAGCGACAGCAACATCGGTGCCGTCCATGAGCTTGCCATCGGCCTCGAGCACCACGCGCGAGCGCAGGCCGTTTTGCAGCAGCGTCTGCTGGGCCTCGGCAAGGCCAAGCTCCAGCGGCAGGCCCGCATGCCAGATAGAGTCGCGCGCAGCGGCGCCCGAGCCGCCATTGTGACCGCTGATCAAGATCTTGTCGGCCGCGCCCTTGGCCACACCGGTGGCGATGGTGCCGACGCCGGCCTCGCTGACCAGCTTGACCGACACGCGCGCGCCGGGGTTGGCGTTCTTAAGATCGAAGATAAGCTCCGCCAGGTCCTCGATGGAGTAGATGTCGTGGTGCGGCGGAGGCGAGATCAGGCCGATGCCGGGCGTGGACTGACGGACCTCGGCAATCCAGGGGTAGACCTTCTTGCCGGGCAGGTGTCCGCCCTCGCCGGGTTTGGCGCCCTGGGCCATCTTGATCTGAATCTCAAAGGCGCTGCACAGGTAGCGACTCGTCACGCCAAAGCGCGCGCTTGCCACCTGCTTGATGGCGGAATTCTTGGAGTCACCGTTGGCCAGCGGGGTCTCGCGACGCGGATCCTCGCCGCCCTCGCCCGAGTTGGAACGACCGTGCAGGCGGTTCATGGCGATGGCCATGCACTCGTGTGCCTCTTTGCTGATGGAACCGTACGACATGGCGCCGGTGTTAAAGCGGCGGACGATGTTGAGCGCGGGCTCCACCTCGTCGAGCGAAACCGGCGTGCGACCGTTGGCATTAAAGTCCAGCAGGTCACGCAGGCGCACGGCACGGCCGGTGCGGTGCAGGCGGGCGCTGTACTCCTTAAAGGTGTCGTAGCTGTCCTCACGGCAGGCGGTCTGCAGCAAGTAGACAGTCTGCGGATCGATGAGGTGATCCTCGCCGCCAAGCGGGCGCCACTTGGTCAGGCCCAGCGTGGGCAGTTGATCGGGAGCCGGGCTCTTAAGGATAGCGAGCGCGGCGTCGTAGCGCTCGTTTTGCTCGCGCTCAACGTCCTCGACACCCATACCGCCCACACGGCTCACCGTGCCAGCGAAGTACGCATTGACGAACTCCGGCGTAAAGCCCACGGCCTCGAAGATCTGCGCCGAATGGTAGCTCTGCACCGTGGAGATGCCCATCTTGGACACGATGGAAACGATGCCGGCGGTCGCAGCCTTGTTGTAGTTGGCGATGCCCTGCTCGGCTGTCACGTCCAGATCGCCGTGCGCCGCCAAGTCGCGGATGCACGCATGTGCGTTGTACGGATAGATGCCGCTCGCGGAGTAGCCCACCAGTGCCGCAAAGTCGTGCGGGGACACGGCGTCGCCGCACTCCACCACGATGTCGGCAAAGGTGCGCACGCCAGCGCGGATCAGGTAATTGTGCACGCAGCCCACGGCAAGCAGCGACGGCACGGGCACCTCGCCCGCTCCGGCGCGATCGCTCAGCACCACGATGTTCACGCCGTCGCGGACCGCAGACTCAACGTCCTCGGCAAGCTGCTTGAGCGCAGTCTGCAGCGCGCCCTCACCGGCATCGCGACGGTACACGGCACGGAAGCGACGGGTCTTAAAGCCCACGCGGTCAATCGCACAGATGCGCTCGAACTCCTCCTCGTTGAGCAACGGGCGCTCCAGGCGCACCAGCTGGCAGGCCGTACGGGAATCCTCGAGCAGGTTGCCGTGGTTGCCCAGATAGAGCGTGGTCGAAGTCACCATGTGCTCGCGAAGGGCATCGATGGGCGGGTTCGTGACCTGAGCGAACAGCTGATAGAAATAGTCAAAGAACGAACGCGTCTTCTTGGACAGGCAAGCCAGCGGCGCGTCGATGCCCATCGAGGCGAGCGGGGCCTTGCCCTGCTGGGCCATGGGACGCACGACCTCGTCGACGTCATCCCAGTGGTAGCCGAGCTTGGCCATACGCACGGCGGCGGGCACCTCGGCGTCCTCGGCGGGCGTTGCCGCAACGGGCTCATCGAGCGCGTCGACGGTCAGCGTCTCCTCGGCAATCCAGTCGCGGTAGGGCTTTTCCTTGGCATAGCGGGCGCGCAGCTCATCGTTGTAGATCACGCGGCCGCGGGCAAAATCGACCTCGAGCATCTGACCCGGCCCCAGACAGCCGCTCGTCAGGATGTTCTCGGGGCTCACCTCGATGGTGCCCACCTCACTTGCCAGCATAAAGCGACCGTCGCGCGTCACATAGTAGCGGGCGGGACGCAGGCCGTTACGGTCGAGGGCGACACCCAGCGTGCGACCGTCGGTAAAGGCGATGGCCGCCGGGCCATCCCACGGCTCCATGAGCATGGACTGGTAGGCATCGTAGGCGCGGCGTTCCTCGCTCAGATTGTCGTTGTGGTCCCACGGCTCGGGCAGCAGCATGGACGCGGCACGCGTGAGCGGGCGACCGTTCATGACCAAAAACTCGAGCACGTTGTCCAAAATCGCAGAGTCGGAACCCTCGCGGTTGATGATGGGCATCACACGCTCAAGATCGTGCTGCAGCACGGGGCTGTACAGATTGGGCTCGCGGGCGCGAATCCAGTTGACGTTGCCCTTGAGGGTGTTGATCTCGCCGTTGTGGATGATAAAGCGGTTGGGGTGCGCGCGCTCCCAGCTGGGCGTGGTGTTGGTGGAGTAGCGCGAGTGGACGAGCGCCACGGCCGTCTTGACGGCGGCGTCGTTGAGATCGATGAAGAAGCGGCGCATCTGCGTGGCAACCAGCATGCCCTTGTACACGATGGTGCGCGAGCTCATGGAGCACACATAGAAGATCTTGTCGCGCAGGGCAAACTCGGCGTCGGCCTTTTTCTCGATGGTGCGGCGGCACACGTACAGG
The DNA here is from genome assembly GCF_003467545.1 of Collinsella sp. AM38-1BH. Lineage (NCBI taxonomy): Bacteria > Bacillati > Actinomycetota > Coriobacteriia > Coriobacteriales > Coriobacteriaceae > Collinsella > Collinsella sp. AM38-1BH. Next base: position 104,927 of record NZ_QSHC01000001.1, read on the forward strand.
CGGCGCTCGAAGGCATCGCCGGCGGGCGTGTCGTCCGGACGGCCCAGGAAGGCCTGCAGGATAGTAGGCATGCAGGCGCGGGCCGTCTCGCCCAGGTCGTGCGGGTCGACGGGCACCTCGCGCCAAAAGAGCAGCGGCACACCGGCCTCGGCGCAGCCCTCCTCAAACACGCGGCGGGCATCCTCTACGCCCTTGTCGTCCTGCGGGAAGAACAGCATGGCCACGCCATAGTCGCCCTCTGCCGGCAGAATCTGGCCGCACTTTTGGGCCTCTTTACGGAAAAAGTGATGCGGAACCTGGAACAGGATGCCAGCGCCGTCGCCGGTGTTCTTCTCGAGTCCCGTGCCGCCGCGGTGCTCCAAGTTGACCAGAATGGACAGCGCATCGTCCAGAATCTGGTGATGGCGCTCACCGTTGATATCGGCAAGCGCGCCGATGCCGCATGCATCGTGGTCGAATTCGGGGCGATAAAGGTCCTGCTGCTGAGCGGAATCTGCCTGCATCGCGATCCTCCCCTAGAAATATGACAGTCAGTTGAATAGGCATACTAGGAGCATCGCCGGCCCGTTGTGTTTCCCGCCCGTTTCGAAACAATCGCGTAACGCGCGCCCTACGAGTGGACACCGCCGACCTCAAGGACGACAACAAGGGCCCCAGGTTCGGTCCGTAAGCTCACCGCTTCAAACATCTCAATCTGTAACAGGAGAGCCCAATTTCGTCGACTTACTGTTACAGATCGAGATGTTTTTGAGAGACGGCTCCGTTTGTCTCAATCTGTAACACGAAGGGCCGATTTTGGCGGTCAGCTGTTACAGATCGAGACATTCCATAGGGCCATTTCTTCCTGTCTCGATCTGTAACACCTAGGCTCAATTTCCATCCCTAGTTGTTACAGATCAAGACATTTCGCAACCCCCCTTCATCATCCTATTCAAATACAGCAATTTTGTTAGTCTTGATTAACTTTTAAGCCTAAAACGGGTATCCTTTGCGGCGTCAAACAAACGGCACGCAGGAGCGCACCATGCTCAACCATCTCAAACAACACTTTGGCTCCCGACGCACCGGTGGTCACGGAGGCCTAGACATTGCGCGGCATATCGGCCCCGGGCTGCTCGTCACCGTCGGCTTTATCGACCCGGGCAACTGGGCCTCCAATATGGCCGCGGGCTCGCAGTTTGGCTACGCACTGCTGTGGATCGTCACGCTGTCCACGATCATGCTCATCGTGCTGCAGCACAACGCGGCGCACTTGGGCATCGCCACGGGCATGTGTCTTGCCGAGGCCACGACGCGCCACCTGCCCCGCCTCGTCGGGCGTGCGATACTCGGCAGCGCGTATCTAGCCACGGTCGCCACCGCCATGGCCGAAGTCCTGGGCGGTGCGATCGCGCTTCAAATGCTCTTTGGCCTGCCCGTACGCGCCGGCTGCATCATCGTGGCGGCGGCATCGATTGCCATGCTCATGACAAGCTCCTACAAACGCGCCGAACGCTGGATCATCGCCTTCGTGGGTGTGGTGGGACTTTCGTTTTTAGCCGAGCTTCTGCTGGTCAAGGTCAACTGGCCGCAAGCCGCCACAAGCTGGATCACACCCAGTATGCCCACCGGCTCGGCCGCGATTATCGTAAGTGTCCTAGGCGCGGTCGTTATGCCCCACAACCTCTTCCTGCACTCCGAGGTCATCCAATCCATGCACTTCGAAGGCCAAGGCGAGCAGGTTATCGAAGAACGTCTGCGCTACGAGCTCTTCGACACGCTCTTTTCGATGGGCGTGGGCTGGGCAATCAACTCGGCCATGGTCATCCTGGCCGCAACGACCTTCTTTGCGCACGGCATGGTCGTAGGCGACCTCGCCGTCGCAGCGGCCACGCTCTCCCCCATCTTGGGCCCGGCAAGCTCGACCATCTTTGCGGTGGCGCTGCTGTTTGCGGGCATATCGAGTAGTGTAACGGCGGGCATGGCGGCGGGCACCATCACCGCGGGCATGTTCAACGAGGAATACGACATCCACGACCGACACTCCTCGATCGGGGTGGTGGCCTGTTTCGTCGGCGCAGTGGCGGCGTGCCTGGTCGTCCCGAATCCTTTTGAGGGTCTCATTTGGAGTCAAGCACTGCTGTCGCTTCAGCTGCCGATTACGGTCTTTGTGCTCATACGGCTCACCAGTTCGCCCCGCGTTATGGGCAAATACGCCAATTCACGCCCGCTCAACGCGTTGCTCGTAGGGATCGGCGCCATCGTGACGATTCTCGATGTCGTGCTGTTGACAGGGATGTAATGGGGCGGGGCACCTACCCAGGCAAATGTCTCGATCTGTAACATCTAGACCCGCTTTTGATGTCTAGATGTTACAGATCGAGACAAAAGGTCGGCCGGACTCACAACAGACAGGATCGGCCAACAGCAACCGTGATCCCTTGGGGACGGAGGAAAAGGGCCCCAGCCGAGAATTCGACCGGGGCCCTTGGACAGAGCTATGTTCGGCTTTCGCCGCGTGTCTGCGAGCTACTCCTCGACGAGCTCAAACTGATCGGGACCGACGCCGCACACCGGGCACACATAATCCTCGGGCAGCTCGGGCGTATCGACCTCAACCTCGTAACCGCAAACGACGCACACGAACTTATACGTCTTCTTCTCCTCAGCCATGATGTTCTCCTCTCGAACGTGACTGGTGATGTACTTCGCTTATTAGTATATGTTCTCAATAATATAATGCAAGTGTTTTTAAAACATTTCTAGCCTTGATACGAGGACGCCTTCGGAGGCGTCTTGCCCTTCAGGACCTTATGGTAGTAGTCGTAGGTCAACGGCGTCTCGTCGCTCAGGCGCTCGGCGTCCTCGACCTCGCCGATAAACAGTAGATGCGTACCCACATCCACAGTGTCGATCAAACGGCAGCTAAACAGAGCCGCCGCGTGCTCGGACACATAAGGCATGCCCAGAGCCGTCTCGCGGGTCTCGTATTTGGCAAACTTGTCATAATCGCTGCTGGTGCGGAACCCAAAGTTACCGATGTAGAGCATGTCGGCAGTCTGATCGATCACGGTCAGCGCGAACGCTTTGGCCGATGCGATGACGCCCGAGGTGACGTTGTCCTTGTTCACGGCAACCGAAATGCGCGGCGGCATGGACGTCACCTGCACCGCCGTATTGATGACGCAGCCGGCGCGCAGCCCGTCTGCCGCAGCGCTCACCACGTACAGACCACTCGGCATGGTAAAGAACGCAGTTTTGTCCATAACGATCACTCCCCTAACCCGGGTTGGTACCTTATGGATGTATGTACCCACAAAAAAGGCGGCGCCCATAACGGACGCCGCCTTTGAGACATATGTGTCAGAACAGTAAGCAAGATGAGACGCCCGCAGTTGCGGTGAAATAGGGACTGAATAGCCCCTCAAACAGGCAAAACAGTCCGTATTCCACCGCAACTTATACAGAGTGCCTAGCGGTTGCGTTCCTTGAGGGCGCGGTCGATCTCGCGTTGGACATCACGCTTGGCCATGTCCTCGCGCTTGTCGTAGAGCTTCTTGCCGCGGCCCAGACCCAGCAGCAGCTTTACGCGGCCGTCGGTATTAAAGTAGAGCTCCAACGGAACCAGCGCATAACCACGGTTGCGAAGTTTGCCGTCAAGAAAGTCGATCTCCTTACGGTGCAGCAGCAGACGACGCCGACGGTCGGGATCGCGATTCCACACGCCACCATGGCTATAAGGGTGGATATGCAGGCCGACGAGCCAGCACTCCCCGCCGCGGATCAGCGCGAAGGTATCGGTAATCTGGCACGCGCGCTCGCGAATCGACTTGACCTCGGTGCCGCTCAGCTCAATACCGCACTCAAACGTCTCATCGATAAAGTACTCGTGATGTGCCGAACGATTCTTGGAAATGAGCTTGCGCTCGCGCTTACTGGGCATCGCCGGCCTCCTTGACGTCGTCGGCGTTTGAGCCCGCAGCCGCGCGCTTTGCCTTGCGCTCGGCGTTAAGCTCGGCATCGCTCTCGCGCACCAGCTTAATGATCGCCGCGCATGCCTCCTCGCCCACCAGGTCGCGGGCACGGACCGTCAGGCGCGTAGCCTCCTGCTTGTCGCCGTCGCTTGCAGCATCGGTCGCGCACATGATCAGGCAGATGGCGATCTCGGCCGAAGGCGAGGTCGGCACGCCCTGCAGGGCGAGCTCACCCATCACATGGTCGTCACTCTCGTCCGCGGCATCCGGATAGGTGGTATGGATCTTGTTGAGCAGGCGCGTCGTATGCGCATCATTGGGCGCCAGGCGCAGCGCCAGACGCGCGCAGCCCACGGCAGCCGAAATGTTCTCGGTCTCGGGCTCCAAGAAGTACTGACCCAAGTTGGTGTAGGCGCGTGCGGCGCACTTACCGTCGCTCGCGCGCTCCAGCACCGAGAACGAGAGCGATGCCCACTCCTGCTTGTCCTCAAGCGCGCGGAACAGCTCGGCCAAGTCCAAGCGATAGTTGCAGTTCATGGGATCCCAACGCACGGCCTGCATCAGGGCATTCCGAGCACTCACATAATCCTGCTGGCGAATGTAGGCAAACGCCATGTCGGAGTACAGGCGGTCAAAGGGAACCTCGACCTGCACCAGCTCGCGCGGATCCTTCTCCACACGGCGATAGGCCAGGCGCTCAAACTTGCTGTCGAAGCTAAAGTACTGGCGCTTCTCCTCCGTCTTGCACTCAGCGTCGATATACTCCTCGGCGAGCTCCACCAGACGCTCAAGCAGCGGCGTCGCCGTAGCCAGGTCGCCCTGCGCCAGATAGTTCTCGGCATACGTGATGTCTTCCAAGCTGATAGGCAGGTCCATGACAACTCCTCGGTCCGGGCGGCAGACTCAACGCGCGCCTTAAATATCGGTCAATACACAAAACCCGGGTCTCTTACGAGGCCCGGGCGTTCAATTTTGGTAGCCCGTACCAGATTCGAACTGGTGATCTCCGCCTTGAGAGGGCGGCGTCCTAAACCGCTAGACGAACGGGCCATATGTAGCAAATGCAATGGCTGGGATGGAGGGAGTCGAACCCCCATTGACGGAACCAGAATCCGCTGTCCTGCCATTAGACGACATCCCAATGACTGCATCGCTGCGCTCGGCTGTGCCTTTGCGCAAGAAAGAAATATACGGGAAGTCCGACCGTGACGCAAGCCCCAATTTTGACTTTTTTGAAATTCAGTCAAATACGGCCAACACGTGAAGGACCTGTGAAGCGCCAGCGACACGTACGGCGCCAAAGCCCGTAAAACATCCCGCATCTACCGCTGGTAGATTACAACAATGCAGCACTCACGGCTGATGGCACAATCGAACCGTCATCATTGCACGGATATCGAGGCGCCATGGACGAAGAGCTTGATTACCTATGGGAGACCCTGGGCCTCGAGATCACTGCTGACCTTTGGCCCGAACGGGACAAAATCCATCCCACTCTGCGCCCCGCCATCACGGTGATGCAGGCAAAATACCGCCGTGCATCCTTTTTGATCATGCGGATGTCATGGCACGCGGGACTCCCCGACCTTAAGCGAATCCAGGCAAGCCTCGTCGAGCTGTCCGGTATGCCGACCGTCATATCCGAGGCGCACCTGGAGCAGCGCCAGCGCGAGCGACTGCAACAGCAGCGGATCCCCTTTATCTGCCCCGGCGTTCAGGCATATCTGCCCTTTATGGACGAGGAGTACTGGAGCGGCAAGCCCAACAAGCACGTAAAGGTCTACGATCCGCACGAATGGGCACAGCTCGAGGATTGAGCCGAGCGAGCCCGCCGATGGAAAACACATCCCACCCCGATCACTCAAAACGGGTCGCATTTTCCGGAGCCGCTACAGCAACGCCTCGGCCCAAGCCGCTTCCCTAAAGCCAGGAATCGCAAAGTCGTCGCCCACCAGCAGCGGACGCTTGACCAGCATGCCGTCGGTCGCCAGCAGCTCATAGCATTCCCGATCCGTCATGCCCGCATCCAGACGCGCCTTCAGGCCCAGCTCTCGATATTTCATGCCCGACGAATTAAAGAAGCGCCGCACCGGCAGCCCCGAACGAGCAATCCAGGTCGCAAGCTCATCAGCCGTGGGATTGTCCAAAACGATATCGCGGTCGATATACTCTACCCCATGTTCGTCCAGCCATGCCTTGGCCTTCTTACAGGTCGAGCACTTGGGATATTCAACAAACAATACCGCCATGGGATTTCCTTTCTTAGAGAAAACAGGTGTATGGAAAACTGCACATCGACGACCGCTCGCGATTGCAGCCGTTATTGTAGTCAATGTCGAAGCATAGGCAGTCGCGATGTCTCGTCTTAAGGCTAGCGCCTTGCATGGGCGCCGATCGGCCGAGTCGCATGGCGCACCAACGCCGCTGCCAGCAATACCAACAGCATGGCGGTGATATAGCCCGCAGCATCGAATCCTAAATCGATAACGTCGAAATGCCTGCCGGGAACAAAGATCTTATGTACCTGATCGCCAACGGAGCAGGCGGCGCAAAAGAGCAATACGGGCACGCAACGGGAGCACACGCTCCACGGACGCCTGGAAAAGCAAGCCACGATCACCGAGGCGAACAATCCGACGAAGAAAAACTCTACGGTATGGGCAACGCGACGGACGTTTGCGCCCACCCACATGCGAATGGAAGCAAGTCGGCCAGACCGGACATTCGAGGCAGCCGAATCGGTGCCCCCGGTCATTCCGTTCTCCGTCTGGGCTTCACCCGTGGCATCGGCGGCCTGAACGCCCGTAGCCTGACCCTCCACCACACGCGCGGTGGACTCGCTCAGCAACGACGTCTCCACCGCATTTTGCTCCGTCAGCACCCAGATGCCCGCCAGCGTTGCAGCGAACAGAACGATCGCGGTCCATCCGATTATTTGTTTTACGCGCGCCAAGGGCCAACCTCCTTTTTTTGAATATCAGCGAGTGTAGCCCCAAATGACATCGTCACCGTATCAAAATTTGAATCGCAACAGGAAGCGACAAGGCGACGCAAACCCCTACCCCGCCTCGCGCATCCAGCGATCAAACGTCCCCACGCACACGCCCAGGCACTTTGCTGCCTGGCTGCGGGTAATATCGCCTGCCTCATAGCTATCGCGCACTAGCTCAAACTGAGGAGGGCACGGCTTGCGAGGTCGACCGAAACGGACCCCTCGCGCCCGCGCCGCTGCAATTCCCTCCGCCTGGCGCCGATGGATATTCTCGCGTTCCACCTGCGCCACGTAGCTCAGCAGTTGCAGCACAATATCGACAATCAGGGTGTTGGTCACATCCGGCGCGCCGCTGGCCCTGACACGCGTGTCAAGCAATGGCATGTCCAACACCACAATGGCAACCCCGAGCTCCTTGGTAATGCGCCGCCATTCCTCAAGAATCTCGGAGTAATTACGACCAAGTCGGTCGATAGAAAGCACCACCAGCACGTCCCCGTCTCCCAGAACGTGCAGCAGCTCGCGATAACGCGGTCGATCGAAGTCCTTGCCGCTCGCATGGTCGGCATAAATATTCGCTGAGCCCACGCCATAGGCGCCCAGCGCATCCAGCTGCCGATTAAGATTCTGATCGCGCGAACTCACCCGCGCATAACCGTACACCGTCGCCATCTCATCCCCGCTTTCTTGTAAACCTGCCAAAAAGGGACAGGTTTATTTTGGTAGGTTCTACCTCTCAAATAGCAGGTAAGCGGGCGGCCGAGCAGACGGCAAGGTAGCCACGATTCAAATGCAAAGGGCGGTCCCGAAAGGCCGCCCTCCGCTCCCCCACCATGAGCCGGGATTTGGCTAATGGATAAGCTTAAAGTCCAAGTGCCCACGCGTGGTATTGACGCGCGAGACCTCGATAATTACGCGCTGCCCCAGCTCGTAACGGGTGCCCGTGTCGGCACCTGTGAGCGTTAGCGCGTCCTCGTCGAACTCAAACCACTCGTTGCCCAGGCTCTTGATCGAAACCAAGCCTTCGACCTGCGTCAGGTCCAAGCGCACAAAGAGGCCCATACTGCTAACCCACGAGACGGTTCCGGCATAGCGCTCGCCCAGACGGTCCTCATAGTACTGGGCAATCTTGATCTTTTGCGTCGCATGGCTGGCGGCATCTGCCGCGCGCTCGGCATCGCTGCATGCGCGGCAGATCTGCGGCAGAATGCGCGGCAGCGACTCGCGCCCCTTGCCGATCAGCCGCGGCGTACGGACCAAGGCGTCCTTGCCGCCGAGCCGCTCATAGGCCAACTGCAGTTTGAGCACGCGGTGCACCACCAGATCGGGGTAGCGACGGATGGGACTCGTAAAGTGACAGTAGCACGGCGCGGCGAGCGCAAAGTGGCCCTCGTTGCGCGGCTTGTACAGCGCGCGCTGCATGCTGCGCAGAAGCAGCGTGTTAACGAGCGGTGCGTTGGCCGTACCGGCGGCAGCATCGACTGCAGCCTGCAGCTCATCGGGGCTCCCCAGGGCAATACCGGCAGCACGGCGATCGTCGATGATGCCTAGCTGCGCCAGCGCAACGGCGGCACCGTGCAGGCTATCGGGGCTCGGATCCTCATGCACGCGATAGCAGGCCTCGATATCACGGTCTGCCAGCCACTCTGCAACGCACTCGTTGGCGAGCAGCATAGCTTCCTCGATAAGCGACGTGGCACACGAACGCTCACGCGCCACAATCTGCACGGGTACTCCGTCCTCATCCAATAGAGCGCGAATCTCGGCCGTGTCAAAATCGACTGAGCCGCGGGCACGACGAATACGACGGCGAAGTTCGGCGAGTTCGTTGGCGGCGACAAGAAAATCGCCGAGGTCGACGTTATAGCCGCGAGCAGTTTCCTCGCACGCAAGACCGCGCTCAAGCGCCTCCTCGCGCGAGGCCTCAGCAGCCGCAACATCCTCGGCCGCACCCTCCAGCACCCCATACTCCACCGCGCCGGCACGCACCAGCAGCGCCTCGGCGCCGTCATAGTCCATACGCACACGCGAGCGAATCACGCTGGGGTACGGATCGTAATGCCGCACGCGACCCTGCGCATCGAGCTCGATATCGACGGTAAACGCAAGACGGTCCTCGTCAGGGCGAAGCGAACACAGGTCACAGGACAGGCGTTCGGGCAGCATGGGAAGCACGCGATCGGCCAGATACACCGATGTCGTACGATGGCGAGCCTCAAGATCGATATGCCCGTCCCAAGCCACATAGTGTGAAACGTCGGCGATATGCACACCCAGCTTGTAGCCACCCTCGGGCGTTCGCTCCAGCGAAATGGCGTCGTCAAAGTCGCGCGCGTCGACTGGGTCGATCGTGATGACAAAGCGGTCGCGCAGATCGCGGCGGAGCGGGTCCTTAAGCGCCGCGGACACATCGAGCGAAAGCCCCTCGGCCTCGTCCAGCGCGGCCTCGGGATAGCTATCGGTATAGCCGTAACGCGCCATCACATATTGAACGCCCAAATCGGGCGCGTCATCTCCGCCAATGCGGCGTTCGATCGTCACGGTACCCGATTCCAGGCGCGTCGGGTAGGTCAAAATGCGCGCGACAACAGCATCACCCGGGTGGACACCCAGACGATCCGCCGAGGTATCCTCGGGCAGAATGAAGAAGTCGGCCTTCAGACGCGAATCGAGCGGCTCGATCACACCGAGCGGACCGGCGGTCTGGTACGTGCCCACCACGCTTATGGCTGCACGCTCAACCACGCTTTCGATCACGGCGCGCCGCTCACCGTGCGGGCTGTTCTTAATGCTCACGGCAACGGTATCGCCATCCATGATCTCGCGCTTACCGCGGCCCATGACCTTGTAGTCGCCGTTTTCGGTTACAACGTAGGCGCTATGCTCATGGAGCTGCACGCGCCCGGTCAGGCTCGGACGGCGTTCGCTGCGCACCGGCCCGCGCTGATTGCGAGCTCCACGCTTATGCTTGTTATTGCGCCCCATGGCGCCTCCTAACTATCGATTGCGAACTCCAAAGAGTCTACCCAAATGATTCGCTTTCCTGCCGTCCCCTAGGGATCAAAAAACGGGCCGCCCCATAAGAGACGACCCGTTGGAAGGGATGAATTCCAAGCATGCCTACACGCGCAGGTAGCGGCGCATGGCGATGGCAGAACCAAAGAGACCGATAATCACGCCGACCAGAATCAGCGCAGCATAGGTCACCAGGTAGTACTGCATCGGCAGGGCAAACGACATCCAGCCGATGCTCTCCTGCAGACGCGGGATCATCAGATTGCGCAGCAGCTCCAGAACGCCGATGGAAAGCAGCGAGCCCAAAATGGCCTGCAGCACGCCCTCGGTGATAAACGGGCCACGAATGAAGCCGTTGCTGGCGCCGACCAGACGCATAATCGCAATCTCACGACGACGCGCCGTGATGGACAGGCGAATCGTGTTGTTGATGAAGATGAATGCGATAAAGGTCAGAAGACCAACGAGCACCACGGCGGCGATGCGGATGTAGTTGGTCACCTGGAACAGGCGGCTCACTTCCTCCTGGCCGTACAGCACGCTCGCGTTGACGTCGCCGTCATCCGCGATCTTCTGGAAATCGGCATCCTTCTTGAGCTTCTTTGCCGTGCTCTCGACCTTGGACGGATCGTCCATCTCAATAGCGAAGGAAGCCGGCAGCGGGTTCTGGCCATCGAGCGCGCTCATGGTGGCGTCGGCGTTGCCCGACATCTTGCTCGTATACTCGGCCAGCGCGTCGTCCTTGTCCTTATAGGTCACGGACTTGACGTTATTCCACGTCTTAAGCTCGGCCTCAAAAGCCTGAACATCGGCCTGATCGGCGTCATCACTAATGAACGCGTTGATGACAACCTGATCCTCGACGGTGCCGATCACGGAGTTCAGCATCGCAGAGCCCATGATGAACAGGCCGATGATAAACAGCGAAAGGAAGATCGTGATGACGGCGCCGAGCGAGGTAGTCCAGTTACGGAAGAAGTGGCTGATTGCCTCTTTGAAGGAGTAGCCCACGTTAGTTGGTGCCATAGTTGCCGTAACCTCCCCTCTCCTGGTCGCGGATGACGTGGCCGCCCTCGAGGGCGATCACGCGACGGTGCATGCTATCGACCATCTCGCGGTCGTGCGTGGCGACGATCACGGTGGTGCCGGTGCGGTTAATACGCTCAAGCAGCTTCATGATGCCCAGCGAGATCGCCGGGTCGAGGTTGCCCGTGGGCTCGTCGCAGATCAGCAGCGGCGGACGGTTGACCATAGCACGGGCGACGGCAACGCGCTGCTGCTCGCCACCGGAAAGCTGGTCGGGCAGCGAGTCCATCTGATCGGCCAGACCGACCAGACGCAGCACCTCGGGCACCTGGCTGCGAATGACGCCCTTGGGCTTGCCGATGCACTGCAGGGCAAACGCCACGTTTTCGTAGGCGGTCTTTTGCGGCAGAAGCTTAAAGTCCTGGAACACGGCGCCAATCTGGCGGCGCAGGAACGGAACCTTACGGTTCTTGATCTTCATGAGGTCCTGACCGGCAACCAGGATGCGGCCGCTCGTCGGCTTGACGTCGCGGTTGAGCGTCGACAGCAGCGTGGTCTTACCCGAGCCGGAGTGACCGACCAGGAAGACGAACTCGCCCGGATAGATCTCGATGTTGATGTCGTCGAGTGCAGGCTTGTTAGGCTGTGCCGGATAGATCTTGGTGACATGCTCCATAAGGATGACGGGCTCGACACCGGCCTGCTTGGCCATCTTCTTGCGGCTGGCCTGCGGATCGATGGGCGCAAACACCGACGTAAAATCGGGGTTGTTGAGCGCGTTATCGAGGCTTGCGACCTCGGCTGCCTGATCGCTCTCGACCACCGGGGCAGCAGGCTGCGTGGGGTCGGGAATAGCGGCAAAGAGACCGGACTGCGCAGGCTGAGGAGCCGGCGTCGCAGGGGCCAAGGGGTCGGGAATGCCGGCCATGGTAGGCTGCGGCGTGGCGGCACCAGCCTGAGGCTGCTCCACGCGAGCGGTCACGGCCTGAACGGGCTCAAAACCCGCCGTGCCGGAAAGCGCGACATCGCTGGTTGGATTGTAGGCAAAGGGATCGGATGCCGGCTGTGCCTGATCTGCCGGCTGAGCGGGGGCCTGAGCAACAGGCTGGCCCTCTGAATCCGGAGTGGCGAAACGACTGCCCTGGACGCCTGCCTGCGTCTTGGGGGCATCATCGCCCGCACCGGAGGTACGGAAGTGGTTACCCACTGGTGCTCCTTATCGTCGTGCGTTTAAACTACATGAGCGCTTTGTATTTTAGCAGCATTAGCTTTGCTGCACATAAGAAGCATGGCGTGCTTAGGGATCCCGTCGGCCGTGCACAGGGTTACTCTCCAAATCGTCCTCGGACATGTCGGAGCCCCCGCTGCGCACTACGTGCGGCGGGGGCTCCTCCGTCCTGCGGAAAGATTTGGAGAGTAACCCTGTGTCCGGCCTGCGATAACTAAGGGGTCGCTGCGTTTATCTTGAGGTGCTGCATATACAAAGCTGGAAGGGTCTGAATTGCGCTTTGTCGATATATGCCCTTTTTCCTGATGGGACCGTGCTTGAGGGGCGTCTTCATGAGTTGCGGTGAAATAGGGACTGTTTTACCAGTTAAAAGGTCTAATCAGTCCCTATTTCACCGCAACTGAAACAGGGGCGCTCTCCAAGAGAGCGCCCCTGCCGGGTTTCCATAGTTCTGGCGAAGCAGTCCTTGAGATCCGCCTTGCCTTATGCCAAGAACTCCTTGGTGGTCGCCACGATGTTGGCGGCGTCCAGGCCATACTTGTGCAAGAGCTCGGCACCCGGGCCGGACTCGCCAAAGGTGTCGTTGACGCCGATCTTCTTGAGGGGCGTCGGGCACTGCTCGCACAGGACGTCGGCAACGGCGCTGCCCAGGCCACCGATTACAGAATGCTCCTCGACGGTCACGACGTGGCCGGTCTTGGTGGCGCTCTTGACGATCAGGTCGGCATCGATGGGCTTGATGGTGTGCATGTTGATGACCTCGGCGTCGATGCCCTCGGCAGCGAGCTGCTCGGCGGCCTCGAGAGCCTCGCCGACCATCAGGCCGCAGGCGATGATGGTGACGTCGGCGCCCTCGCGCATGACAATGCCCTTACCCAACTCGAAGTTGTAGGTCTCGGGGTCGTTGATAACCGGCGAGGCCAAACGAGCGAAGCGCATGTACACCGGACCGTCGCACTCGTAGGCGGCGCGCGTTACGGCGCGGGCCTCGACGTCGTCGGCAGGAACGATCACAGTCATGCCGGGGATGACGCGCATGAGGGCAATATCCTCGCAGCACTGGTGCGTGGCGCCATCCTCGCCCACCGAGATACCGGCATGCGTGGCACCGATCTTAACGTTGAGGTGCGGGTAGCCGATGGAGTTGCGGACCTGCTCAAAGGCGCGACCGGCAGCGAACATGGCAAAGGTGCTCGCGAAGGCAACGCGGCCGGTGGTCGCGATACCGGCGGCGACGCCCATCAGGTTGCTCTCGGCAATGCCCACATCGAAGAAGCGGTCGGGGCAGGCTGCCTTGAACTTGCCGGTCTGCGTGGCGGCAGCCAGGTCGGCGTCGAGGACCACAAAGTCATCGTGCTCGTTGGCGAGCTCGACGAGGGCCTCGCCGTAGCTTACGCGCGTGGCGATTTTCTTGACATCTGCCATCCTAGAGCTCCTCTCCGGCGGCCGTGAGCTCTGCCATGGCCTGCTCAAACTGTTCATCGTTGGGGGCCTTACCGTGCCAACCCACCTGGTTCTCCATAAAGGAGACGCCCTTGCCCTTTGTGGTCTCGGCGATAATGGCGGTAGGCTGACCCTTGGTGGCGCGGGCCTCGGCAAAGGCGGCGCGGATCTGGTCAAAGTCGTTGCCGTCGGCGAGCTCCACCACATGGAACTTGAAGGCGCGGAACTTGTCTGCCAGCGGCATGGGGTCGTTGACCTCCTCGACGGGGCCGTCGATCTGCAGGCCGTTGTGGTCGACGATCACGCAGAGGTTGTCGAGCTGCTGGTTGCCGGCAAACATGGCGGCCTCCCAGACCTGGCCCTCCTCGCTCTCGCCATCGCCCAGCAGGGCGTACGTGCGGTAAGTATCGCCCCAGTGCTTGGCGGCAACGGCCATGCCCACAGCGGTGGAGATGCCCTGGCCGAGCGAGCCGGTGGACATGTCGACGCCCGGGGTGTCGTTCATGTTGGGGTGACCCTGCAGGTGGCTGCCGATATGGCGCAGCGTCTCGAGGTCCTCCTTGGGGAAGAACCCACGCTCGGCGAGCACGGCGTACAGGCCCGGAGCGCAATGGCCCTTGGAGAGCACAAAGCGGTCGCGATCGGCCTTGCGGGGATTAGCTGGGTCGACGTTCATTTCCTCAAAGTACAGATAGGTCATGATGTCGGCGGCGCCGAGCGAACCGCCCGGATGGCCGGACTTGGCAGCGTGCACGCCGGTGACGATGCCCTTCCTTACCTCGTTGGCAACCTTTTTGAGCTCTTCGTCGCTCATTGTGCCTTCCTTTCATCCTCTTAAGACAAGATGCGCACGGCACCGAAGGTAATCCCAACACAGCCGCAATGCACGTACGTCATTCATTATGCTGGAAACTGGAAGCTTTACCAGAGTATTTATCATTATTTGAACAATTGAGCAGGCAGAACCGCTGATGAAACGGTTTATCAATGTGAACGTCTTTTGGATGGAACGCAGTCGACCCTACGCGCTAATGTCCTTGAATCCCTCGCCGAAGGCTTCCGTAACGTCAGCGACCGTCACAATGGCGTGAGGATCGCGCTCGCGCACGATCGTCTTGAGGGTATTGAGCTCTCGACGGCTCACGATGACCATAATCACCGGCTTCTCGGCACCCGAATACATGCCAGTCGCCTTAAACTTGGTACAACCACGACCCAGGCCATACATGATATCGGCAGCGATATCAGGGAACTTGTCCGAGATGATGAGTACCATACGGCGTTTGTTGCCACCATCGACCACGGCATCGATCACGTAGCCGCTAATGACCATCGAAAGGCCTGCATATAGTGCGTTTTCGATTGAAAAGACCGGAGCCGACAGCGCGCATACGGCAACATCGATCGCCATGACGGTCGAGCCCACCGGCAGCGAGGTGTTACGCGAGATGATTTGGCCAATCGTGTCCGAGCCGCCGGTGTTGGCGCCGGCGCGCAACACCATGCCGTAACCGATGCCCGTAATAATGCCGCCCCACATGGCAGGGAGCATCAGGTCCGCATCCGCCAGAGGTGCTACAAACGGGGCGAACAGATCGGTAAAGAAGCCCAGCAGCACAAAGCCCGTCGCGGTCTGCACCACGTAGAACATGCCACCCTCGCGCATAACGACCAACAACAGCAAGGCGTTCATCACGATGGTCTGGATACCGACGGGAAGCGACACGCCTCGCGCCGCGCCGACAGCCTGGATAATAGTCGCAAGGCCCGTAACGCCACCGGCGGCAAGACCGTTGGGAATCAAAAACAAGTCGGTCGCGATGGCGGCCAAGGCACACCCCAACATGATCTGGGGCAGGTCGTGAAAGAAGTTCATCGAAAGAATGCGCTTGATGTCCAGACGATATGCCATGCTGCCTCCCTCAAAAAAGCGCACCCAAACGGATGCGCTTTGAACTTCTTGCTGTATTCGATTCTACCGATTCGCCGAACAAAAACCACCCCTGCGCAGGGTTTGTTCTGGATACAAACCCGTCCAACCGTTAGGCTTGGCATCGGCTTGAAGCCGCCCGATGTTTTAGACCTCCGAGCCTTCTGCATCAGCGTTGCCGGTAGCCCAACGGTGATAGCCAATCACAAACGGATCCAGATCGCCGTCGTCAAGAACGGCCTCGACGTTGCTGGTCTCCACGCCCGTGCGCAGGTCCTTAACCATCTGGTACGGGTAGAGCACATAGCTGCGGATCTGGTTGCCAAAGCCGATAGTGGTCTTGGGCCCGCGAATCTCATCCAGGGCCTCAGCGCGCTTTTCGAGCTCAATCTCGTACAGACGAGCCTTGAGGATCTGCATGCAAGCGGCCTTGTTTTGAATCTGGCTGCGCTCGTTTTGACACGTGACCACGATACCGCTGGGGAAATGCGTCACGCGCACGGCGGAGTCGGTGGTGTTGACGCCCTGACCGCCCGGGCCGCTTGCATGGTACACGTCGACGCGAATGTCATCGGGACTAATCTCGATATCGATATCGTCGGGTAGTACCGGAATGACCTCGACGCCGGCAAACGTAGTCTGGCGGCGCTTCTTGTCGTCGGTGGGGCTAATGCGCACCAGGCGGTGAACACCGGCCTCGGCACGAAGCATGCCAAAGGCATCCTTGCCTTCGACGGTAAAGGTCGCACGATCGATGCCGATGACCTCGGCCGCGGGGCAATCGTTGATGGTGACCTTCCAACCGCGGCGCTGGCAGTACTTCATGTACATCTTAAAGAGCATGAAGGTCCAGTCCTGGGCCTCCAAGCCACCCTGTCCGGGTTTGATGGTCACAATCGCGTCGCCATGGTCGAACTCCCCGGTAAACCAGCTCGCAAGCTCAAGCTCGTCGATAGCGCGGGATAGGCGCTCCGCCGTAGCGGCAGCCTCCTCACGCAGCGCAGCGGCATCGGGGTCATCGCCCATTTCCTCGGCAAGCTCCAACGCGGCGCGAGCATCGGAAAGCTCACCACGCGCGGTATCCACGGCGGCGATGTCCTCCTTGGCGCGCGCAATCTCCTCCATCGTGGCGCGAGCGGCATCGGCATCGTCCCAAAAGCCCGGGGCGACGCTTTTGGCCTCGAGCTCCGTTACGCGGGTGCGCTTCTCGTCCAAATGGAGGTACGACTCGACCTCGCCGAGTCGGTCCGCAAATGCGTCCAACTCGGCAGGCGTTACCTCTAGAGTCTCGGCCATTAACGATTCCTGCCGTGGCAGTACTTGAACTTCTTACCGCTACCGCAAGGGCACAGGTCGTTGCGGCCCACGTTGACATAAGGGTCATCGCTCTCGGACTTGCGGTAGGTCGTCACCTTGCCACCGTTGTTAACGGCAGCCGGACCACCCTGGACGGCGGTGCGGGCCTGCACCTGAGCCTGCTTGCGCAGTACCGAATCGCTGTTGTCGCCATCGACCTCGGCGGGACCAGAGAAGTGCGCACCCTTAAGGGCGGGGTCCTCCTTGTGCTCCACAGCCTGCGGGGCAGCTTTGAGCTCAATGCGCAGAACAGTGCGCAGGTAATCCTCGTACATGGTATCGACGAGCATCTGGAACGCGCCGTAGGCCTCGGTCTTATACTCAACCAGCGGGTCGCGCTGGCCAAAGCCGCGCAGGCCGATACCGGTCTTGAGGTAGTCCATTTCCTGCAGGTAGTTCATCCAACGCGTATCGATGACGCGCAGCATAACCTGGGTATTGAGCTCGCGCATCAGGTCCTCGCCCAGGCGCTCGGCCTTCATGTTGTAGCACTTCTCAACATAGGCCAGGACATCGGCGGCCAGGGCCTCAAAGTCCTCGTCGGGGAACTGAGGGGTATCGATATGCCCGGTCAGCTCGACGACCCACTTACGCAGGCCCTCAAGATCGCGCTCGCCCTCGTGGCTGTCCTTGGTGCAGAACTCCTGAACACAGCGGTACACAGTGTCGTGCATGACCTCGGTGATGTGGTCGGTCAGGTCCTTGCCGTCCAGAATCTTGTTGCGCTCGGCGTAAATGACCTGGCGCTGCTTGTTCATGACGTCGTCGTACTCAAGGACGCTCTTACGCATGGAGAAGTTGATGCTCTCGACCTTGTGCTGGGCGCTCTCGACGGCCTTGGAGATGATCTTGTGCTGGATGGGCATGTCGTCGCCCATATCGGCCGTGACCATCATCTTGGAGACACGGTCCATCTTGTCGCCGCCAAACAGGCGCATCAGATCGTCCTCGAGCGACAGGTAGAACTGGGTCTCGCCCGGATCGCCCTGACGGCCGGAACGGCCACGCAACTGGTTGTCGATACGACGGGACTCATGGCGCTCGGTGCCGATAACGGTCAAGCCGCCGGCGGCAAGCACGCGCTCGCGCTCGGCCTTGCAGGTCTCCTTGGCCTCGGCGTTAAACTGCTCGAGCTGCTCGGGCGTCACGTCCTCCATGGTCAGGCCCTCGTACTCCAGGCGCTCGCGCACCAGCTCGTCGGGGTTGCCGCCCAGCAAGATGTCGGTACCACGACCGGCCATGTTGGTGGCGATGGTCACGGCGCCGTAGCGGCCGGCCTGGGCAACGATATGGGCCTCGCGCTCGTGGTGCTTGGCGTTAAGGACCTCATGCGCGATACCGCGCTTAGTGAGGGCGGCGGACAGCTTCTCGGAGCTCTCGATAGAGACGGTGCCCACCAGGACCGGCTGGCCCTTGGCGTGACGCTGCTCAACATCGTCGGCGACGGCGTTGTACTTGGCCTGGATGGTGCGGTACACCAGGTCTTCGTGGTCAACACGCTGCACGGGCCTGTTGGGGGGAATGACCTCGACGGGCAGCTTGTAGATCTCGCGGAACTCGGCGTCCTCGGTGAGCGCCGTACCGGTCATGCCGGAGAGCTTGTCATACAGACGGAAGTAGTTCTGCAGGGTGATGGTTGCCAGCGTCTGGTTCTCCTCGCGCACGAGCACGCCCTCTTTGGCTTCGATGGCCTGGTGCAGGCCCTCGGAATAGCGACGGCCTTCCATGATGCGGCCGGTGAACTCGTCGACGATCTTGACTTCGCCGTTGGTGACCACGTACTGCTTATCGCGGTGGAACATGTACTGGGCCTTCAGCGCCTGCTGCAGGTGGTTGACCAGCTGGCCGGAGAGATCGGCATAGATGTCATCGATACCCAGGCGGCGTTCAATCTTCTTAAGGCCGCGTTCGGTGGCGGCGATGGTGTGCTTGGCCTCGTCCATGACATAGTCGCCCGTGGGCTCCACGTCCTCGGTGGCGGTGAGCATGTCGTGCGAGACGTCCTCGCCGCGCTCGAGGCCGCGCACGGCGCGCGCGAAGTCCTTGTAGGTGCTGGCGGACTTGGTGCCGGCGCCCGAGATGATGAGCGGCGTTCTGGCCTCGTCGATCAGGATGGAGTCAACCTCGTCGACGATGGCGTAGTTGTGACCGCGCTGCACACGCTGCTCGGGGCGGGTGACCATGTTATCGCGCAGGTAATCGAAACCGAACTCGGAGTTGGTGCCGTACGTGACATCGGCCTGGTAGGCCGGGCGCTTAAGCTCGAGCGGCATGTTGTTCTGCAGCAGACCGACGGTCATACCCAAGTACTTATAGATACGACCCATCCACTCGGAGTCACGCTTGGCCAGGTAGTCGTTGACGGTGACGACGTGCACGCCCTTACCGGCGATAGCGTTGAGATAGCCGGCCAGCGTGGAGACGAGGGTCTTGCCTTCGCCGGTCTTCATCTCGGCAATGTGGCCCTCGTGCAGCGCCATGGCGCCGATGAGCTGTACATCAAAGTGACGCATGCCCATAGTGCGCTTGGAAGCTTCGCGCACGGTGGCAAAGGCCTCGGGGAGCATGTCGTCGAGCGACTCACCGTTGGCGTAGCGCTCACGGAACTTATCGGTCTGGGCGCGGAGCTCCTCCTCGGTCATCTTCTCAAACTGGGGCTCAAGACCGTTGATCTTGTCGACGATCTTGTAGTAGCGCTTCAGGTCCTTATCGGATCCAAAGGACAGCAGCTTTGACATGAATCCCATGTGGTTTTCCTTTTTGGCCATCGCCCGCGGCATGAAACCTTGGACGAGTTAAACACAGATAAATGTACTTTAGCCAAACAAGGCGCCGCCTATGCGGTCGACACACTCGACCACGTAATAACTACGACAGCCTGCCAAAAAGGGACCGGTTTATTTTGTCAGCTTTTATCTGGGAAAACGCTGTCTCTTTGCCATTTGGCGCAAACCAATCTGCCCCTTCGCACCAACCCGGTGCAATGGGGACGGGTTAGCTTGCACCAATAAAAAGAAAAGGGCCACGCACCCAAACGGATGCGCGGCCCTTATGCCATGAATGCGAGCAATTCCGCGGCGAGCTATTTACTCAGCAGCCTCGGTGGTCTCGGCCTCAGCAGCGGCCTCCTCGACGGGAGCCTCTGCGGGAGCCTCGGCGGCCTGCTTAGCAGCCTCCTCGGCGAACTTAGCGGCACGCTTAGCCTTCTCGGCAGCCTTAGCCTCAGCGGCGGCCTTGCGAGCAGCCTCGGCCTCAGCAGCCTTGGCGGCCTTGGCGGCCTTGGCCTCCTCGGCCTTCTTGAGCTGAGCGGCAGCGGCGCCACCGAACTTGTCGGCGAAGCGCTGGACGCGTCCACCGGTGTCGACGAACTTCTGCTGGCCGGTGTAGAACGGGTGGCACTCGTTGCAAAGCTCGACCTTCATCTCGGACACGGTAGCGTGCGTCTTGAAGGTGTTGCCGCAGGAGCACGTCACCGTGCACTCGACATACTGGGGATGGATACCCTGCTTCATGGTAGGACTCCTTATTGGTCAGGCGCTGGTTACCGATCAGCGCATAAGGCGTCTTGGTTTCCGACCAAGACAACAAACTCGGCTATGGTACCACGGCGCCGCGTGTCACACAAAAGGTTCACGGTCTTTTCGGAACGACACGAATCTGACCCATCGAAACACATCTCCACCGTTCCTTCAACTGGGAAAATGCCGTCCCCGGGGCCTGAGAAGGGCCCCGGGGACGTTCGACTGACTGCGGGAACGGCCTTTCCGCTCAATGTGTTCGGCTGAGATCGGAAATCAACCAAACTGAACTAGGTTCAGTTGACATGGTTAAAAACGAGGGGCGACGCTTTTGCGTCACCCCTCGTCCCGGCCGGTTGCTTTAGTTGTACACACGGTAGTTACACTTGAACTGGGTTATGTGTCCATAGTTGGAGCGGTACCAACCCGACGTATAGCTGATTGCCTCTGCGCCTAGATAGTCGTAGCCCTTGTTGTAGCGAAGCTGACGGTAGGTCGTGTCGTACTCTGCTACGTAAAACGTGTCTCCAGAGAAGGCTTTGTACCGGTCCTTAACCGTCGAAGCCATGTACGCGGGTTCGACATCGCCTTTCTCCCCGTTGAGCGCATAGACAGGTGCCGCGATTCCGCATAAAGCCGTTGCCACGAGGATGGCGTAGACAGCCATGCGCGACGCATTGGACTTCAACTGTTCAAATAGTTTCATGTCATTCACCTCGCTCGTATGTATCGAGGTATTCCTGCTTGAGCGTCTGCGAGGACGACTCGATCTTTTCCACGAGCGTGCCGGCCTCGATGAAGTAGAACGAGTTGGTGAGGTCTGCCAGGTCGTCGAGTAGATGGCTTGAAATGAGCACGCTTCGTCCCCGCGCCACTTCGCTGCGCATCGCGTCGCAGGAGGTTTTCCGTTTTCCCGGATCGAGGCCGTTCAGCGGTTCATCGAGGATGAGGTACGGGCAATCGGTCGCTATCGCCATGGCAAGCTTTACCTGCTGCTTCATTCCTGTCGAGAGTTTACGGGTCGGCTTGTCGAGATATGGGGAGATTCCGAGGGAGTCGCAGAGCGAGTCGATGTCGGCGGCCGATTTCCACGCCTCCCTAACGAAAGCAAGGTGCTCGATGGCCGATAGCGTGGGATAGAGATCCGCGCTGCCCGAAGAGCTCAGGTAGACGAGTTCTGCAAATTCGGCTGATCGACGCTGGCAGATTCCGTCTGCCAACAGGCTTCCCGAGCGGATGCGGGTGGGAAATTGGCCCGACAGCGCTTCAAGAAGGGTGGTTTTCCCCGAGCCGTTGGGAGCAACGAGGCCCACCGCCGTTCCCGGGCTCAGGAAAAGCGATCCGATTGAAAGTATCGTCGTGCTCCCGTATCCCACGCTCGCGTCCAGAAGCTCGAGCCCATGGTGCTTTTTAGCGGGTCCAGCCTGTTTGGGCGAACGTGTCGCAACGGCGCCGACCGCAAAAAGGACCGCGACGTATGCCAGGGCCACGGCAAGCATCGATGCGCTGCCTGAACCGGAGCCAATGAATTCTGTCGGGAAGCATCCTACGTAACCCGTTGCCTCGATAGGCGAGAACACGGCCAGCGGCAGGAGATTGAGCGCGGCGCTATGCCCCAGTGCCGAATCGGACAGTAACGGGAATACCGGAGCCGCGACAAGCAGCGCGGAGGTAAGGGGGCCCGCGAGGACGCGCCTCGTTGCGGTCGATAGGACGGCGGAGCAAACGGATATCAAGGTTCCGCCCGCAAGCAGCGCGAGAAGCAGGGTCGTGAAGACGTTTCCCGCGGTCGTGGTGGTAAGCGCGCCGTCATGGAAGAAGGCGATCGGGTACCCAATTTGCCCGAAGCCGTTTAGGGCCAAGGCGTAAATGCCCCCGGGTGCGAGGCCGGCGAGGAGCATCGCGGTCCCCGCGACGATTATCGAAAACACGATCTGGATAAGGCGCCGGAATTTGGGCACGGGCGCCTTCGCCGCCAGGGTCCCGGGCCTTGTGGCGCCGAGCACGAGTATCGACGAGAGAAGGAAGGGGATGAAGGGGAGGAAAGACGGCGCCGTGGCAATGGCGTAAGGCAGGAAGGAAAGGAATGGCAGGTCGTTTGCGGAGGCCGGGATATCCGTGATGCCGGAGCTGCTCAGGGCGCGGCAATACGCGAGGTCTGCGTCATTGGTCTCTCGGTCTCCCACGATGGACCCGGATTGGAAGCCTTCGCCCATGAGCGCGTAGTAGCTCTCGGCAGAATCGAGAAAGGCGGCGTCGGTTTGAGCGGCAAGGGCGGCGTTCGCGTATCTTGCAAGCTCCGCGTCATTTTGCTGCTCTGGAGATAGGTCTGTGCCGCCGGCCTGGGGCGCGCGCGTATTGAATGCGTCGACAAAGCTCTGCATGCCCTGTTTCATAAAGAAGGGCCCGTAGATGGGTGAATTGAACGCAATGGGGATGGAGAAGGCTGCGGCGAGAACGAGCGTAGAGATCCATACGGCCTTGTCTCTTAGGATTAGTTTGAGAAGAAGTCGACAGTACATTTGGAAGCACCCACATTTCCCAAAGCATCGTTAGATTAATAATGACAGACCGGATGAAGATACGTGCGACGGGGGCGAGGCGGATGGCTGAGCGGTATCGATACGCGGGTTCAACGGTATTATATTGACCACATAGATTTTTAACTTGCATTTCTACCCGCCCTTTTCGTAGAGTCGCCGATACGTGCTTAGCGCACCCTCGGCGCGTCCGGCAGGCTTTGCGAAATGGGATCCAGGAGACTTCGGCGCAGCATCATCTTGCGGAATGCTTCTAATGAGCCTCCCATCCTTCAAAAACAGAATCTCATCGCACAGCCTATCGACCGAATCCAAGATGTGGGATGACATGATGATGCACGTACCAGAATCGGCCAGCTTCCTGAGAATCTCGGAATGCAAGTCCACCCTGCTGGGGTCGAGCGCGTTCATGGGCTCATCTAATAGAAGGTACCGCGCGCCCGTCGCATACGCAATCGCCAGGGTAAGCTGCTGCTTCATGCCCTGGCTCAGAGTGCGGATCCTCATCTTCGCGAACTCGCCTATCTGCGTTTGTTCCACTATCTCTTCGATATCGCGAGCATGCGGCCACATATCGCAAACCATCTTGAGGTGATCTTCCGCACGCAATCCGGGATACAGCAGCGTCCCCTCACCAGGTGCATAGAAGATCATAGAACGGACCTCTCTCGCACCCGTACCCTGCACCTCATCCAGAACGATGCTCCCGTCCACGCGAGGACCCGGCAAACCTGCCATCGCACGCAGCAACGTCGTCTTTCCATGCCCGTTCGGAGCGACGAGACCGTAGACCGTACCCGGGGCAAACTCAGCGTTCACCGAATCTACGAGCACCTTCTTTCCATAAGAGATCGTCAGCGTTTGAAGGTCAATCATCGAGATCGTCCCCTTTCGATCTTTGGAACACTCAGGCGCACCATCAACGGAGATACGGCGCCCAAGACCACCAGCAGAGCGCCCGATGCGCCGGCGACCTCTCCAAAAGGCATCGCGTTCGTCCCTCGCCCAAGGAACCCAATCGTCCCCACCTGGGAAGCGGGATCAAACGAGGCGAATGGAGCCAGCAGCGCGACGCCCATGCCCACGCTTTCAACATGAGCGCTCAACGAACCCAACACCAAGAGAACCGCGCAAACCATTCCGGTGACAACGGGGTTGCGGCTAATCGCTGCTGTCAACGCAGCGACGACGGAAATCACGCCGTATGCCATGACCAGCAACGGAATACTGCACAACACCGCCTTCCCCACCATGGACGTTGTCGAAGCTCCCGCCCGAATGAGAGCGACGGGATACTCCGATCCACCCGCACCGTTCTTAATCACGGACACAACGACAGCGGGAACCATCGACACCAAAAGCAGCACCAAGCCAAGCAGGAGAGCCAGCGCAACAGCCGTCAGAAAACGCACATGCGCTGTTGCGGGGATCTGGAGAACCAGAAGGGAACGACACTGCAGGTGGGTGCACGCGAGCGATGTGACAACCACGGGCAACAGCAAAAATAAGGAGGGAAGCGCTGCCTGGAGATACGAAAGGAGGATTAATGGGGGCATCTTCGTACTTAACTCGTAAACCTTGGGGTCCGGCAAGCTCGCGATCGACTCAAGCAGAAGGGCGCGCGCCTCCGCACGAGAAGGAGTCTCCGGCTCGATTCCGATCGATTGCAGGAGAGTCGCATCTGCCGCGCCCAGCTCACCTCGAGCGCGCTCGTACGTCGCAAGGCTTCGAAACCCCTCCGCAGGCATAGGCGCATACACGAAACCCGAAAGAGCATCCCGCATGTCTTCCAGGGCCGCTTTGCCCTCGACGTCCATATTCGCAGCGTTCTGCTCTAGATACCGATCTATTGAACGGAGCTCCCCATCCCTATACCGAACAGCGGAAACGTTATCAGCGTCAGGAAACATCTCGACCAGAGCCGGGGCCAGCATCGTCGTCGACATTGCAATCGCGCATACGGCGAGGGTAGGAGAACGCAGGAGCAGTTTCCCCATCGTTCTTACGTATGCAACGGCGGAGGCACAAGCGCTCGAACGAGTTGCCGTTCTCGATGCAGTGAAGGAACCTCTCTCAAGACAAATCGGGGATATCGGGCACGCGCAGCCGCTCTTTCCAGCAACGCAAAGCAGGCTAATTGCCAGCACCTCGATCCCGATTGCACATACGAGGGCAATCGCGCCACGCTCGAAGCAAAGTCCAGGCAGATTCACTATCTGCGTTGTCGGGTACGGGCTATAGGCGCCGACGGTCAACTCAGTGTTCGCATACGTAAGGGGATTCAACAGGGCGAACTCACGTAAAGCGATGGATCTTCCGTAATACCCGGGAACCATCGTCACCCCCATCAGGGCACATACGAACACGATTCCAAGCGTAGGGTTATTGGCAATCTTCACGGCAAGGTGAACGACAAGCGAGATGAACGCTGCCACCAAGAATTGCAAGATGGCCGTCTGCGCGAACACCAGCCAAGCCGGTTTGATAACCGGAGTCGCATATTGAATGTAGCCTATCGGATAGAACGGCGAGCCCGGGCCATTCTTCACAAGCGCGGCGATTATCCCTGGAAGATTGATGGCGAGGACGGCAAGCATTGCAAAAACACTCGCCCATACGCTCGATGCAACAAGTCTACCCAGCTCGCCCATCGGTGCCTGGATGATGAGCTTTTCACGTTTGTTAAGACGCGCGGCAAGGAACGAGACGGCAACGGCCGTTGCGACCCATAGCAAGTACTCCTTCGATCCGTCATAATAGGTGTACTCTCCATCCGATATCTGCAGAAACGGAAGTAGGGGAGAGAGCGGTGCCAAGATAAGACGTCCCGCGGCAAGAGGGTACAGAAGCGCGGGCATGCTTGATGAAGAGGTATAGACACCGTCCTCCCCCGCATTCACAAGCGCATCCGCATAGGATGCTGACAATTCCTGCTCAACACGGGTTATTCCCGACTCGAGGTATTCGACCCGTCCGTCGATGCCAGCCGCGCTCCTGAAGACGGGCAGAGCACAAAGAGCCATCAACGCAACAACGACAACACAGAGCGACCTGGAGGAGAGAAGCGACCTAAAGATCGCCTTCGAGATTTTGAGCATATTCATCGCCAACCTTAACCTCATCCAGTCGGAACAGAGGGGCCGAACAAAATGCTCGGCCCTTATTACTTGCCGGCAAAGTCAATTTAACATAAACTGTTAAAAAGTAACCTGAGTTTTTTAAATTCTTCGGAGGTTATTATGAGTTCCGACAATCGCACTCCCCGGCTTCATTCCTTCCGCATCGCATGTGCGATAGCCTCTGCGACCCTTTGCGCCACCGCCATCGCACAAGTGGCGTTCTCCTTAAAGCCAGCAATCGAAGTGCTCGACAACCCTGTAATTGCAGACTCCCCCGCGTATCCAGCCCTTGCGATCTCGACATTGGTCCCTGCCGTCATCGGTATCGCTACGACCATCCTCAGCGCCGTTCTCGTGTGGACGATCAAGAGCGGAGACCCCTTCAAGAAAGGGTCTGCGACATGCTTGAAGGTGCTCGGCATTCTCTTCGTTGTTCAAGCTGCCACCAGCCTCTACGCCGGCTCACTCAAAACCTCCGTTTCGATGTTTGGCGGCGAGGGGGCCGTCGGCGCCCAAGAGATCGCTTCATCATTCGATTGGACCTCTCTGGTTCTCGGCATCGTCCTGTTCATGCTTTCCCAGCTCTTCTTGTACGCCCGAGAGCTGTACCTCGACTCCGACGAGATTGCGTAAGGAAACGCCATGCCCGTAATTGTTCGCCTCGACAAGATCATGGCCGAGCGAAAGATTTCCTCGAACGAACTTGCCGAAAGGATTGGAACCACGCCCGTGAACCTGTCCCGTATTAAAAAAGGGCATATTCGCGGCATTCGCTTCAACACACTCGAACAGCTATGCCTCGCCCTTCGTTGCCAACCCGGAGACCTTCTCGAAGTCATGAGCGAAGAGGATGCCCGAAAGGAGTTCGGACTCGATTGGTCCGCCGAGGATTAGAGGGCGGTCGTACTCGCCCTGCACACGGGGATGCGAATCGGCGAGGTCTGCGGCCTTCGGTGGTGCGATGTGGATTTCGAGACGGGCCTGATCTCGATCAGACACTCGGTGGCGTACGCGAAGGGAATGGGTTCGTTCATCAAGGACACCAAGACCCATGACGCCAGGGGTATCCCCATCGACCCGGTCGGCCTACTCCCCTTCCTGAAGGAGACCCACGAGATCGACTGCGGAAAGCTGCGCTTGCGCGGCCTTACCGGGGCGGTCGAGATCGGGGACTGCTACATCCTGTCGGAGCCGGGCGCGACCTTCGCGACGACAAGCTATATCCGCAGGGCGCTCAAGACGTTCTCGGAGACCAACGGCCTCATGGGCACCAACGACGAGCTGATCACGTTCCACGGCCTTCGCCACACGTTCGCAACGCAGTGGATCCGCCAAGGCGGCGATATCAAGGCGCTCCAATCGATCCTCGGCCACAAGGACGCCATGGCGACGCTCAACGTCTACGCCGACATCGAGCCCATCTCCAAAATCCATAACATGCTGCGCGCCACGCCGTGCCTTTGGCGCGGGCACCTCGGGCCGAGGGTCGATCCGGGTCCCATGTTCCAACAGAGGATCCAGGAGTCCATCGAGACGCTCCAGGCGTTCGGCTACGGCATCACCGAGCCGGACGACCGAAATATCGCCATACGCGACGTGAAGATGAACAGTTGGCTCTAGCTCACCGAGTACGCGGCAGTGCTGGGCCCATCCCAACTGAGGTCACGGTGGTCCGATAGGGGCGCCGCCCGCGGCATGCGCCGCGGAGCGGTATCCCCTACCGAAGGGCGGGGATGCCCTCCGCTTCCAGTTCGGAATCAGCCGTCGGAGGCGTTCGGCTGACTGCGGGAACGGCCTGTCCGCTCAATGTGTTCGGCTGAGATCGGAAATCAACCCAACACGAGCCGGACACGCGCCAGACGGCTCTTCCCCGTACGGCCTTCCCCCTTACGCTCATGTTGCAGGCATGTAACGCCGCAGCGAGCGCGCCTTTTTTGCGCCAGACAGGTACAATGATGAACACTGTACCGTAGCGGAGCGCCCCGCGCGCGCCGCAACCACGCGAAAGGGTTTCCCATGGCCGAGATCTCGTCCTCCCGTATCGTCATCACCGTCCTTGGCAAGAACCGCCCCGGCATCGTCGCCGGCGTCACCCGCGTTCTGGGCGAGGCCAACGTCGACATCCGCGACATCACGCAGTCCATTATCGAGGACATCTTCACCATGACCATGCTGGCCGACACCGCCGAGTCCAAGCTCGACTTCGCCGAGCTGCAGAAGGCCCTGGCCGAGGCCGGCGAGCTTTCGGGCGTCAACGTGTCCATCCAGCGCGAGGACGTCTTTAACTTTATGTACCGCCTGTAGTGAACAAGCCGCTCGGGGCAGCTTGACGTCATATCGTCCAAGCGCGCGGCCCCAAAGCGGACCGGAGAGGAGCGCGCATGGCCTACGACGCCAAGAAAATCTACTACCGCTTCGACGATCACCTGAGCCGCCTGGTTCTGGATTACGAGGCGAGCCGTCAGATTTCGTCTGAGAGTGAAAGCCTCTACCACGGCCTGCCGACCGCCCCGTACGACGAGGGCCTGTTCGTAGAGCATAACGTCAAGCGCGGCCTGCGCAATGCCGATGGCTCGGGCGTGGTCGCGGGCCTTACCCGCATCTCGGACGTGCACGGCTACAACAAGGTCGACGGCAAAGTCGTGCCCGACCAGGGCAAGCTTACGCTGCGCGGCTACAGCATCGAGGACCTGGTCAACAACGCCCAGGCCGAGAATCGCTATGGCTACGAAGAGGTCGCCTACCTGCTCATCACGGGCTCGCTGCCCAACAAAGAGGAGCTCGACGGTTTTTGCGGACGTCTGGGCGCTTTTAGGCACCTGAGCGATGAGTACGTCAAAGAGTTCCCCATGACCACGGTGTCGTCGAGCATCATGAATGTGCTTCAGCGCGCCGTGCTGCTGCTCTACGCCTTCGACGCCGAGCCCGACGCCATTACGCCCGAGCACGAAATCGACGTCGCCATCTCCATGCTCGCCCGTCTCCCCCGCATCGCCGCCTTCGCGCATATGGCCTCGGTCGCCAAGCGCCGCGGCTCCGAGGTTCATGTACCGCACCCCACACCCGGTCTCTCCACCGCCGAGACCATCCTGCAGGTGTTGCGCGGCGGCATGGCATTCACCCGCGACGAAGCCATGCTGCTCGACGTGATGCTCATGCTGCATGCCGAACACGGAGGCGGCAACAACTCCACGTTTGCCTGCCGCGTGCTGTCCTCCTCGGCCACCGACCCGTATTCCGCCTACGCCGCGGCTATCGGCTCACTCAAGGGCCCGCGCCACGGTGGCGCCAACGCCAAGGTTGTCTCCATGCACGAGGACATCCGCGCGCATGTCTCCAATTGGGAGGACGAGGACGAGGTCGCAGCCTACCTGGGCAAGATCCTCGACAAGCAGGCCTTCGACGGCACGGGTCTCATCTACGGTATGGGCCACGCCGTCTACACGCTGAGCGACCCGCGTGCCGAGGTGTGCCGTCGTTACGCGCGCACGCTTGCCGCCAAGAAGGACCTGGGCGAGGAGTTCGCGCTCATCGAGCGCATCGAGCGCCTGGCCCCGCAAGTGATGCGCGATCACGGCATGACCAAGCCCATCTGTGCCAACATCGACCTGTACACGGGCTTTATCTACAAGATGCTCGGCGTGCCCGAGACGCTCTTTACGCCGCTGTTCGCCGTCGCCCGCATGGCCGGCTGGTCTGCGCACCGCATGGAAGAGCTCTTCTGCGCGCACCGTATTATTCGCCCGGCCTATCGTCCGGTGATCGAGCCGCTGGAGTACAAGCCGCTCGCTGACCGCTAGGACGCGGACCGTTATAGAACTCGAGCGTGGCCAGGGACCCAAGCCCTTGGCCACACTTTTTATGCCAGTAGAAAGGATCGCAACGAATGATTGTGTTTTCCGATATGGATGGGACGCTGCTGACGAGCGATAAGCAGATGAGCGACGCCACTTGGGCAATGCTCGACGAGCTCGCACGTCGTGGCATCGAGTTTGTTCCCTGCACGGGGCGCCCGCTGTCGGGCATCTTTGAGCCCATTCTCGCCCATCCCGCCGTGCACTACGCGGTCTGCGCCAACGGCGCCAGCGTCTGGCGGCTCGACGAAGATACGCCCACCGACACCTCACGTGCTACGCGCATTTTGAGCCGACCGCTCGATTGCGGCATTGCCCACCGCATCCATCGCATTGCCGCCGGCCACGATGTGACCTTCGATATCTTCGCGGATGGACAGTGCTTCCTCCCCCGCTCGCTATACGGGCGCCTGGATGAGTTCTGCGGCGGTGACCCCCACATCGCGGCTTCACTCAAGCGCACACGAACGCCGATCGACATGGATATCGACAGCAAGATCGACGAGGTCGAGACGCTCGAACGTATCGCCATGTACTGGCACAACCCGGCCGATCGCGACGCCATCGCGACGGCGCTCGACACGCTCGGAGGCATTGAGGTCACGCGTTCGTACGCCATGAATATCGAGGTCATGGGCGAGGGCGCCACCAAGGGGACGGCCCTCACGTGGCTATGCGAATACCTGGGCAAGCGTCTCGCCGACGCCTGGGCGTTCGGCGACAACATCAACGACATCCCCATGCTGCAGGCAGCGGGCCACGGCATGGCCATGATCAACGCCGAGTCCGAAGACCGCGAGGCCGCCGACGCCATCACCGAATACGACAACGACCACGACGGCGTCGCCCGCACCATCATGGCCGCCCTTGCCTAGTCATTGGTCAGTCATTGGGGACGTTCTTAAACGACTAGTCGTTGGGGACACTCTTCGCAAAAAAGTTGCAAGGACTGTCCCCCACTGCCGGCGGAAAAGGAACGTCCCCAACTGCCGGATCAGGCGAGGCTCTCCAAAACGTGGCGGAGCTCCTGCTGGACGGCGTGGTCGCGGTTGCGCCCCACCACGCGATCGGCCACTGCCTTGAGCGCGGGGCGCGCGTTTTCCATCGCGCAGCCCGTACCGACAAAGCGAATGATCTCGTAGTCGTTCATCGAGTCGCCAAACGCCATAACCTCGTCGCGTTCGACTCCATAGTGCTCCATGAGCTGTGCGATGCCCGAGGCCTTCGACACGCCGGGCTGCATGGCATCGATCCACGCGTTGCCCGAAGGCGCAAAAGTAAAGAGCTGACCGAGTTCGCGCTGTAGTACGTAAGCGCTGTCCATAACGGCACCGTCATCGCAAAAGATACTCGCCTTGATGATATTTACGCTGGGATCAGGCAGCTCCCAAATGCGCTCGGCATTGGGAAGGTCCTTATCGACCTCACGCACGAACTTGCACTCGTCATCGAGCAAGAAGGACTTGGTTCGGTCAAAAAGTGCAAGATGCAGATTGGGAAACGTCGCGACGGCCTGGGCGAGCCTTCGAATCGCCAGGTGCGAATACACCTCGCGGTCTACCATCTTACCGTCGGCGTAGACCTGGGCGCCGTTAGCGGCGACAAAGTCCATCTTGTCGCGAACAGGTGCAAAGAACTCGCACAGGCGGTCGTAACGACGGCCTGACGATGCGGCGAAATGCACGCCATGCTCGTGTAGCGCCAGAATCAGTTCGTAGGTCTCGGGAGGCACCTGGCCGTTTTCGTCAAGCAACGTGCCGTCCATATCGGATGCAATCAGTTTAAACATAGAAAAGCTCCCTTCGGGCTTGATGGAATCGGACGTATATCCAATTCCAACGTACCCAAAGGGAGCTCAAATAAGACTCTGCGGGCGTAAACGTTACAAGGACCTAGCAAATAGCTCACACATGCCAGAGGTCTCACGGTCGCGGCGTCAGGTGACACGCCACCCCGACGACTAGTCGTTTAAGAACGTCCCCGATGACTAGTCGGCGTAGGTGAAGGTCGTGACGTCGAACATGCCCTCGGGGCGGATGCGGAGCGTCGGGATCACCGGCAGGGGCAGGAAAATGATGCCCATGATGGGGTCGAGCGGCGGCTCGATGCCCATGGCACGCGCCTTGACCATAAAGTCGTCGTGCTGCGCGGCGACATCCTCGGCCGTGCCCTCGCTCATCAGGCCACCGAGCGCCAGCGGAATGCGCGCCACGACCTCGCCGTTGCGCACCAGCACGTGACCGCCCTGGCCCACGGCATCAACGGCGGCCATCATATCGGCGGCGTTGTCGCCCACGACGCACACGTTGTGCGAGTCGTGTCCGATCGTCGAGGCGATGGCACCACCCGTGATGGTAAAGCCGCGCACCCAGCCGCGGCCGATATGCTTGCCAACGAGTCCCAGGCCAGCGGGGCCGTCACCGTCGGCGCCCTCGGCCTGCAGCGACACGCCGCGGCCGTGACGCTCGATCAGCATAATACGGCGCAGGCCCTCGGCGCTCTCGGGACGAACCATGCCCGTGATGGCCTTGCCCGGCACCACGTCAATCACGGCCTCGCCCGGCTTAAAGGCATAGTCGAATACGTCGAGCGAAAGCTTCGGCAGCTTAACGGAGGCGCGCAGCTCATCGGCAAGGGCCGCAACCTCGGCCATCTCGGGTGCGATCTCGCCCACAAAGGTGCCGTCCTGCGCCACCAGAGCACCAGCGGCATACACGCGATGCGGAGCCGTGACAAACGTCAGGTCGTTGAGCACCAGCAGGTCGGCACGCTTGCCCGGGGCGATGGCGCCACGCAGCTCGTGCGGGTCGCGGCAACCGTGGTCCAGGCCAAACGCCTCGGCCGTGGACAGGGACGCCATAGAGATGGCAACCACGGGGTCAATACCGGCCTCGATAGCCACGCGGCAGGCATTGTCGATCATGCCGGTTGCAAGCGCATCGGAAGGAGCGCGGTCGTCAGTCGCAAAGCAGCAGCGGCGGGCGCGCGCGGGATTCTCCAGCAGCATCGGCGACAGGTTGGCCAGATCATGGCTGCACGTACCCTCGCGCAGCATCACGTACATGCCGCGAGACAGCTTGTCGAGCGCCTCCTCGGGAATCGTCGACTCGTGGTCGGCAATAATACCCGCCGCGGCATAGGCATTGAGGTCCTTGCCGGCAACGAGCGGCGCATGGCCGTCGACCTGCTTGGACGGCGTCTGGTTGGCAGCATCGATGCGAGCGCAGGTCTCGGGATCGGCCATAAAGACGCCCGGCAGGTTCATCATCTCGCCCAGGCCAAAAACGTCGCCCGGATGCTCGGCAAAAAACGCCTGCATGTCAGCAGCGGTAATCACAGCGCCCGCTTGCTCATCGGGCAGCGCGGGCACGCATGAGGGCATCATGTACTTGATGGAAATGGGCGCGCGGCGACCGTCCTCGATCATAAAGCGCAGGCCGTCGAGCCCCGCCACGTTGGCGATCTCGTGGCTGTCGGCAATGGCGGTGGTGGTACCGCGCGTCGCCGCCATGCGCGCATACTCGGCGGGACGGATGTTCGAGGACTCAATGTGCAGATGTCCGTCGATAAAGCCGGGGGCGAGATAGCGGCCCTGGCAGTCAATGACCTCGGCAGCCTCGTAGGTGCCGGCGGCATCGTCGCGACCATCGTAGAGCACGCCGACGATCACACCGTCCTTGACGGCAACGCTGCCGGGCGCCACACGCTGGCCATACACGTCGACAATCTGTGCATTGGTAAACAGCGTGTCGACGGGCACGCGCCCCTCGGCAGCATCGATCACAGACCTCATGACCTCAACGGACATACATACTCCTTTAACTGTAGAAATAACTGCGGAGCGGACGAGCCTTCACCGCAGCAAGCCAACAGCCATTGTATGCCCAAACGATGGGTCAGCAATACGGCCCTCCGTTTAACGGCATCCGCCACTTGGTGCAATGGGGACAGGTTGCTTTGCACCAATGACAAGGAGTGTCCCAAAGTGCCGGCACAAAAGGAACGTCCCCAAGTGCCAACAACGGAAGCGCCGATGTTTTGGCAACGCCAGCGAGCGGGCCGCATTTGAGACAAGGTGACGTGAAACGAAAGGGCGCTGACCTTCTGGTCGCGCCCTTGAAGTTGAACGTCAGATTGTCCAAATGCGGCCCGCGCAGCGTCGGCCGGTCCGCCGTTCGTTAGAACGGCGGAACTAAATCAACTTAAAGCCCTTGCGCTTGCCTACGGAGAGGGTGTCGCCCAGCTTGAGGGCGCTGGGATCGATGTTATAGCTCTTGGGAGCCACGGCCTTGCCGTTGATCTTGACACCGCCGCCGTCGATATCGCGACGGGCCTGGCCGGCGCTCGCCGAAAGACCCAAGTCCTTGAGCAGGCCGGCGAGGTAGATCTGGCCCTCGTCGTTAACAGTCAGCTCAACGTGCTTCTCGGGGAAGTCGGCGAGCTGGCCCTCCTTGAACACGCGGTCGAACTCGGCCTGAGCCTCGTCGCCGGCACCGGCGCCGTGGTAGGTGTCACACAGGTCACGGCCCAGAGCGCGCTTGAGCTCGTAGGGGTCGGCAGAGCCATCGGCCAGGGCAGCGTCGATCTTGTCGACCTCGGCCGGAGTGAGCGAGCTCGCCAGGCGGTAGTACTTGCCGATCATCTCGTCGGGGATGGACATGGTCTTGCCGAACATATCCTTGGGCGCGTCGGTCAGACCGATGTAGTTGCCATAGGACTTGGACATCTTACGTACGCCATCGGTGCCCTCGAGCAGCGGCATGGTGAGCGCGATCTGCGGCTCCATGCCCATCTTCTCCATGAGCTCACGGCCGGCGAGCAGGTTGAAAAGCTGGTCGGTACCGCCCATCTCCACGTCAGCCTTAATCATGACCGAATCGTATGCCTGCATCACGGGATACAGGAACTCGTGCAGGGCGATCGGCGTCTGGGACTGGTAGCGCTTGGTAAAGTCATCGCGCTCAAGAATGCGGGCGACGGTGAACTTGGAGCACACCTGCAGCAGACCGGCCAGATCCATCGACAAGATCCAGTCGCCGTTGTGCACGATGGTGGTCTTCTCGGGGTCCAGGATCTTCATGGCCTGGCTCACGTAGGTCTCGGCGTTAGCCTCGATCTGCTCCTGAGAAAGCTGCGGGCGGGTGGAATTCTTGCCCGAGGGGTCGCCGATCAGTGCGGTACCGTTGCCGATGATGAGGGTGACGTTGTGGCCCAGGTCCTGGAACTGACGCATCTTGCGCAGCGGCACGGCGTGGCCCAGGTGCAGGTCGGGGCTGGTGGGATCGACGCCGAGCTTGATGTTGAGGGGCTCGCCCTTCTCAAGCTTCTTGCGAAGGTCGGCCTCGGGGACGATCTTCGCAGCGCCCGAGGTGATGATACGCATTTGCTCGTCAACAGACAGCATTGGGTATCCTCCTTTTGCTATAGCACCCTCGCCGAAAACGGCGGTGCTGGAAGTCCATAAACTCTCATATGATAACAAACTGACGCGACGCAGCACCTACGACAGGAAAATCCTCGTCCTGCCGCATGCGTCGATGGCAACTGGCAGACGTGTACCGTCACGCTCGACCAGATAGCGCACCTGCCGACGACGCAAGCAGTCGCGGCAACGGACCTGTCCCGTCGCATCGGTGGCACAGACGCCCTCGGCGGTCAGCAGGCAGTGCTCGCACACCATAAGCTCGGGACGGGCGGCGTCGACCGGACCCAAGACGCCGGGTTCAGCGGCCAGTTCGGCAATACGCTCCGCATCATTGCCGAGCAACTCGGCCGGCAAGTACACCCGCCCCGCACCGAGTCCGCGCAGCCAGGTAAGCGTGGCCCGATTCGCGCAGAACACCGGCGCCGCCACGTCAAACGTCACGCCCAGCTCGCGAGCGATCACCACCTGTCCCAGGCTGCGGCAGACGACACGCCTGGCACGCTGCATCAGTGAGCGGGTCCAGTCAGCGTCACCCGTGCGGCACACTTCGTCAAGCACCACAACGGCGTCGGACAAATCGAGTTCTCCGCGCGGGTCGGCATCCATCAGCTGCCAAGCAAAAACCATGCGAGCGGGAACCGCGCACTCCACCAACTCCGTCGACGCACCGCCATCCACCGCAACGCCCTCAAAGGGCAGCACCTCAACGGCACGCGCAACGGGCGCAATCGCATCCGCCTCGGCCCGCATGCGCTCCAACACCGCCGCCGTCTGATCCAACACGCCGGCGCTGCGAATCAGGTATACCTCGCAGCCCGCGTCCACCTTACGCTTGCAATGCACGACGACGCGCTTCCCCGCTGCGGCATCCACCGGGCAGGGCACCTGCGGCCAGCGCTTGGGCACATCGGGACGCGCGTCGACACCCGGATAGAACCGAATCTCGAGCGTGTCACCCGCCGCCACGGCGGCGTCGAGCTCAACGGTCACCTCTTCGTGGCCCACAGCGACCAAACGCCCCACGCGCACGCCCTGGTTAATTGCGCGCTCAAAGCTCATCAGCTCGGCACCCGAACGCCCTCGCAGGTACGTATCGGTAAACCCACGGTTAAACGACCTCCCCAGCTCGCGTTCAAGCTCTTCCACGGCGTCGGGGTCCCACGCGCCGTCGCGCAGCATATCGAGTGCCCGGCGCCACACCCGCACCACGTTGAATACGTAATCGGGGTTCTTCATGCGCCCCTCGATCTTGAGCGACGCCACGCCGGCATCTACAAGCTCGGGCAGATGTGCAATACCCAGATAGTCGCGCGGGCACAGCAGGCGATCTCCCTCGACGGCGACAACGCTCTGTCCCGCCTCGTCCACCAGGTCGTACGCCAGACGGCACGGCTGCGTGCAGTCGCCGCGCATCGCCGAGCGCCCACGCCGCAGGGCCGAAAACTCGCACGCCCCCGAATAGCCGATGCAAATCGCACCGTGGCAGAATACCTCGATGGGCACGCCCGTGGCACATAGCGCCGCAATCTCGTCGACCGCCAGCTCGCGTGCCGTCGTCACGCGCTCGACTCCCAGCTCATCGGCGGCAAGCCGCACGGCGCCTTCGCTATGAACGCCCGCCTGCGTGGACAGGTGAATCTCGACCCCGGGAATCGCCGCGCGCAGCGCGCAGGCCAACCCGGCATCGGCGACAATCAGAGCATCGGCGCCCAGCTCCAGTGCATGAGCTCCCAACGCCACCGCGTCGGACAACTCATCGTCAAACACGAACACGTTGAGCGTTACGTACACACGCACGCCATGAGCATGCGCCACGGCACAACCGCGCGCAAACTCGTCATCCGTAAAGCCATGAGCGCTCACACGGGCGTTAAAGCCGCCCAACCCCGCATAGATGGCATCGGCGCCCGCGGCGATGGCCGCAAGCATCTGGTCGAGCCCGCCCGCCGGCGCCAGCAGCTCGGGCAGCGCCGCACCGGCAGCATCCAATCCAGTCTTGTGTTGTCCGCTCGGCCCCATCGTCCGAATCGCCATCGACAAACTCCTTACCAAGGTATGCATTCACTCTGAAAAATGCCGTCTTCCAGCATACACGAGGCCTCGCGCGCCCCGTTTGGTTTATCGTGTAATAACTTATGTCCATCCTGCCCCGACGGCACATCCGCCGTCCGGCACGACATACCTGGAGGTCAATATATGGGTCCTCGCCAACGACAGGGACGCAGCCGTTCAAAGACGCATGCCCTGCCCATAATCCTGCTCTCGTTTTTGGGCTTTTTGCTTATCGCGGGCGTGGCATTTGGCATCGGCATGGTCGGCAACGTCAACCGCTGGCTGTCCGATCTGCCCGACTACACCGACGCCAACGCGTATCTGGTGAGCGAGCCCACCGAGATCGTCGACTGCAACGGCAACAAGATCGCGAGCTTCTACACGCAAAACCGCAAGTCCATCACCAAGGACGAGGTCTCCCCCTACGTGCTGCAGGGCACCGTTGACGTCGAGGACGAGCGCTTCTACGAGCACGGCGGTATCGACCTGTGGGGTATCGCGCGTGCTGCGGTGGCAACCCTCGGCGGCGGGCACGAAGGCGCCTCGACTATCACCCAGCAGCTGGTGCGCAACACCATCCTGCAGGAGGAGCAGTTCGACTCGACCATCGAGCGTAAGGTGCGCGAGGCCTACATCGCCATCAAGATGGAGGACATGTACTCCAAAGACGAGATCCTCATGATGTACCTCAACACCATCTATTACGGCCACGGCGCCTACGGCATCGAGGCCGCAGCCGAGACCTACCTGTCCAAGAGCGCCGCCGACCTCACCCTGAGCGAAGCCGCGCTGCTCATCGGCCTTCCCAACTCGCCTTCGCAGTACGACCCCACGGTCAATCCCGACCTGGCGCTGTCTCGCCGCAACAAGGTCCTCGACAACATGCTGCGCCTGGGCCACATCACCCAGGAGGAGCACGATGCCGCACAGGCCGAGCCCATCACCCTCAACGTGACCGAGATTTCGGGCAGCGGCGTCGACGTATACTCACAGCCCTACTTTGTCGCCTATGTTAAGCAGCTGCTGGAGCAGGAGTTCTCGACCGACGTGCTATTTAAGGGCGGCCTGACCGTCAAGACCACCATCGACCCCACGATGCAGCAGGTGGCAGAGAATGCCGTCCGCGAGCAGCTCGACACGCTTTCACTCGACGGCCTGGACATGGGCATGGTCGTCGTCGACCCCAAGACCGGCTACATCAAGTGCATGGTGGGCGGCTACGACTACAACGCCGACGAGAACCACGTAAACCATGCCACGGCCAAGCGTCCCGTCGGCTCCACCTTCAAGGCCTTTACACTGGCAACTGCCATCCAAAACGGCATGAACCCCAACGTCACCCTCAACTGCAACTCGCCGCTCAAGGCCAAGGGCACCACGACCGAGGTCCAAAACTACGCCAACCATAGCTATGGCAACATCACGCTTAAGCAGGCGACGGCATACTCCTCCAACACCGGCTACATCCAGGTGGCGGAAGCCGTCGGCAACAGCAAGATCATCTCGCTCGTCAAAAAGCTCGGCATCGATCCCGCCAAGGACAACATCGAGGACGTTCCCGTCATGACGCTCGGCACCGGCTCGATCTCGCCGCTCGAGATGGCCGCCGCCTACGCGACGTTTGCCAACGGCGGCTACTATCGCCAGCCGATCGCCATCACCGAGATTGACTCTCGTACCGGTTCGGTGCTGTACCAGCACACCGACAATCCCTCACAGGTACTTACCGAGGGCGAGGCCGCCGCGGTCACCGATGTTCTGTCCGGCGTCATGAAGGGCGGCGGTACGGGTGCTGCCGGCGCCCTGAGCGTCAACCAGCCCTATGCCGGCAAGACGGGCACCACCGACAACACCACCAACCTGTGGTTCTGCGGCTATACCCCGCAGCTGGCGTGCGCCCTGTGGACCGGCTATTCCGCGGGCGAGATTCCCATCCAAAAATACGGCACAGACCTGCTGGGCGACAGCACCAACCTGCCTGTCTTTAAGCGGTTTATGAACACCGTTCTGACCGGTACCGAGCGCGAGGAGTTTGCGACCGGAACGGCGCCCACCTACAAGAACAACAGCGTCTGGAAGTTCTACGGCACCAACAACGCCAAGAAGACGGAGAACGACGACAAGGACGAGAACGAGGACGAAGAGGAAACTACCACAACGACTACCACGACGACCACGACCACCGAGACCACGGGTGGCGACACCACCGGCGGCACCGGTACGACCGGTGGCTCGACGGGCGGCTCAACTGGTGGTTCGACCGGCGGCGATGGCGGCACGCCTACGCCTACGCCTACGCCTACGCCTACGCCTACGCCCACTCCCGACCCCTCGCCCACGCCTGACGATACGGTCGGCTAGAAATCATCCGGCCATAAGCAACAAGGCCCCCGAGCAGCTTATTAAACTGCTCGGGGGCCTTTTAGTTTAAAGCGACCTGGTGGGCGGTCTTTATACCGGCAAACAAAAAAGGGGGTACCGACCAACGTCGATACCCCTTACAAGCCACTATGTCACGCACACAGTGCCGAGCGCACGACCCGCACGCCTACTTGCGAGAATTGCTCAGCTTATTGATCAGCGCCTCAAGACGCTCGCCGTCCTCGGCCGTCTGGGCAATAACCAAAATCGTATCGTTGCCGGCAAGCGAGCCAAGCACATCGGGCAGCTCTGCCGCATCAACGGCGGCGGCGATGCCGGAAGCCGTGCCAGGCTGAGCCTTGATCATAACCAGATTATCGGTGCGCAGAACGCCCGTTACGAGCTCGGAAACCATACGCTGCAGGTGCAGGTCCTCTGCCAGAACATAGATGCCCTCAGGGAGCTTACGCAGCCCCATATCGGCAATATCGCGAGAGACAGTCGCCTGCGTGCAATCAAAGCCCATAGCGCGGAGCTCATCGACCAGCACGCGCTGCGTGCGGACGTCCTTATTGCGCACAATATCTCTAATGGCATCCTGGCGCCCATTGCGTTTTTTAGCCATACAAACCCTCTCTCCAAAAGATGGCGGAGACAATCAATCAGTGATTGAATAGTTTAACGCTATTTGAAGGCTTTTGTGTATAAGAACGCATTTCGAAACAATTCTATGCAAATTTGTTTCGAGATGAGCCGTTTAGGCGGTTTTTGCGCCCGTCCGGTTAAGAAAAGCCGCCAGATGCGTACACATCACGCAGCGCGCGGGCTTGGCGCTGGCGATCGGCCCAAACAACAGACCGAGCCCCCGATGGTTATCCTTGAGCGCGGCGACCATCTGACGGGTTCGAGGCGCCTCGAGCATATCACGCATACGGGCGGAACGCTCGATTGACGACACCCCATGCGGGCTCAGACACAAATTCTCGATGCAGGCGACCAGTCCGGCAAAGTAGAACTTTTGGGTTGCCAGCTTGAGCCGACCACCGCTATCTGCTTCCGAGAGTGAGTCCGTAAGCTCGTCGAGCGCCCGGGTGTCATCGGATACCTTGGCATACATGGTGGGATCAAAGGCATCTGTAAGCTTAGGTGCCGCCGCGTGGAAACAAGCGTCGCCGCATCCGGAGACGCGCTGCGCCCGCGAGAGCGAGCACGCCATAAACCCAACTGTGCGAAACGCCTTGTCGTACAAAAGGCATGCCTCAAACAGCGGACGGCTATACATCACGCCAGAGGTCTGAACGACTAGGCCGCCTAAAATCAACTGGGACAGCCCGGTCACCATCGAAGATTTGCTATCAATGGAAATATGAGCAGCATCCAAGACGCGCGAATGGCGCTCTCGATGTGCATCATAGCGGTCGAGCGACACCGTGGGGAGCACTATGTCTGCCGTAGTATCGCACGCGATATCGACCATCTTGGAAAGAGACTGCGGAGCAAACCACTCATCGGCGTTCATGGCGATGATTTGAGAGCCGCGCGAGGCAGCAAAACCGGCACGAAGACAAGCGCCGCGCTTCGCGTCCTCGACGTCAATCAAATCAATATGGATGTCCCTGTCGGCAGCAACTTGAAGCGAATGGCGCACACCGGGCGCAGCATCGCGGCAGACAACGACAATCTGCAAATCGTAGAGGTCTTGGTTCTGGATACTCTCGAGCGCACGCATCGCATAGCTGGGCGAACCTTCTACCACAAGGATCACCGAAAGTCGCGGATGCGAGCCACGTCGAACCAAGTTATCCGTCCTCTCGACAGCAGTGAATCAAACTGTCGTTCATGGTACACCCCGGCAATAAAAGCAATGAGACACCGGTTGTATTGCACGCCAAGAACAGATGTTGCACACGCGCAGCCCACAGATGACAGGTGCCGACGCACGACGCGCCGAGCCCTCCCCTAGTCGAGCACGACAAGCTCGGCGGGATCGTAATCCACGCCCATAAACGTAAGGCCGCAGGCAGGAGCCGTGGGGCCCGCAGCGGTACGGTCGCAAGCATCGATGACCTCGCGCATCCACTCGGGTTCACGGCGATGCATGCCAATCTCGACAAGCGTGCCCACGATCGTGCGGACCATCGAATGCAGAAACGCATTGCCCTCGATGGTAAACGTCAGGATGTCCTCGCCAAACGCAACCTCATGGCCAAACTCGGCACGCATCACGCAGCGGTGCGTGGGCTTGCCCACGGCAGACGCCACCTTGCAAAAGCTCTTGAAGTCCTGCTCGCCCAGCAGCGCGGGACAGGCCGCAGACATCGCCTCAACATCCAATGGGTAGCGATGCCACCACACCGCACCGCGCGAAAGCACAGGGCGCGCGTCGCGATCGGCAATACGGTACGTATACGTACGGGAACGCGCATCAAAGCGTGCAGAAAAGCCTTTACGGGCCTTGTAGACCTCGTTTATGGCGATATCTTTGGGCAGGAGGGCATCCATAGCCCTCAGCCACCTACGGCGCGTCAAAGCCAACTC
Organism: Collinsella sp. AM38-1BH; assembly: GCF_003467545.1. Lineage (NCBI taxonomy): Bacteria > Bacillati > Actinomycetota > Coriobacteriia > Coriobacteriales > Coriobacteriaceae > Collinsella > Collinsella sp. AM38-1BH. The sequence goes on from NZ_QSHC01000001.1 coordinate 147,277, forward strand.
AGCGTCCGTTACGGGCACGCTGATAAACTGTGCCACCGCATGCACGCCGGCATCGGTACGTCCCGCACACGTCAGGTCGATCGGACGGCGCAGGAGCGTCTCAATAGCTCGACGTAGCTCACCCGCAACCGTCGTCTGTCCCGGCTGCACGGCAAATCCGCTATACGACGAGCCATCATAGGCCACGCGAAATACGAGCGTGGCGTCAAGCTCGGAAATCGAATTGAAATCAGACGGCGCAGTCATGGGCGCTCCCAACAAACAAGCAACGGTATCGCGACAAAAAAAGAGGGGTACGCGAACGTACCCCTCGAATATAGCCTATGCAGACGGATTGTCTACTCAGCGGTCTCCTCAGCAGGAGCCTCCTCGGCAGCCTCGACCTTCTTGGGAGCAGCGGCCTTCTTGGGGGCCGGAGCAGCCTTCTTAGCCTTAGGCGTGCAAGGCTCGGTGACGAGCTCCATGATAACGATGGGAGCGTTGTCGCCCTTGCGGTTACCGAGCTTCATGATGCGGGTGTAACCGCCGTTGCGGTCCTGCCACATGCCCTGAGCAGCCTTGTCGAAGATCTCGGCAACGAGCTGCTTATCGCCGAGCTTGGCGATAGCCAGACGACGAGAGTGCAGGTCGCCCTTCTTGGCCCAGGTGATGATCGGGTCGACGACCGAACGCAGCGCCTTAGCGCGGGTCTCGGTGGTCTTGATGCGGTCGTTCTCGAAGAGGGCCTTAGCAAGGCTCTTCTTCATGGCCTTGGTGTGGCTCGCATCGGTGCCGAGCTTCAGGCCCTTCTTAACGTTGTGACGCATGGTCTAGTTTCTCCTCAAATATGCGAAGCATTAAGCCTTCAGGCTCAGGCCCATGGACTCAAGCTTGTCCTTCACTTCCTCGATCGACTTAACACCGAAGTTACGGATGTTGAGCAGATCGTTCTCCGAGAACTCAACGAGCTGACGGACCGAGTGAATGCTGGCGCGCTTAAGGCAGTTGTAGGAACGGACGGAAAGGTCCAGATCCTCGATCTGCTTGTCCAGTTCGGCGTTGTCGTTGGTGACCTCGGGAGCGAAGATCGAAGCCTCCTCCTCGACCTCGGGGGTCTCGGCAAGGTTCATAAAGGCGGCCATATGCTGGTTGATGATATTGGCAGCCTGGACCACGGCGTCGCGCGGGGCGATGGAGCCGTTGGTCTCGATCTCGAGGACAAGGCGGTCGTAGTCGGTGTGCTGACCGACACGGCAAGCCTCAACGAGCTTGGCGCAACGGGAAACCGGCGAGTACAGCGAGTCGACGTGGATCACACCGATGGGATCGATGTCGCGCTTGTTGGCCTCGCCAGAAACATAGCCGCGGCCATAGCCGATGCGCATGCTCATGGTGAGATGGCCACCCTCGGTGAGCGTAGCGATGTGCTGCTCGGGGTTGACCAGCTCAAACTCGGACGGAATAAAGAAGTCCGCACCGGTGACCTCGCAGGGGCCGTCAACCGAGATGGTGGCGGTCGCCTCGTCGGTCGTGCCGAGAGCCCTGAAGACAAGACCCTTGACATTCAGGACGATGTCGGTGACATCCTCGACCATGTTAGGGATGGTCATGAACTCGTGCTGCGCACCATCGATCTGAATAGCCTCGACGGCGGCACCCTCGAGCGAGGACAGAAGTACGCGACGGAGGGAGTTACCCAGCGTATCGCCGTAGCCACGCTCGAGCGGCTCGACGGAGACACGAGCAGACGTCTCGTTGATCTCTTCGACCTGAACCTGAGGCCTAATGAATTCTGACATGTATTACCTCCAGCCTCAGCAGCCCGGATGGACTACTTAGAGTAGAGCTCGACGATGAGCTGCTCGTTGATATCACCGCTGATCTGCTCACGCGTCGGCAGAGCGAGCACGTTACCAGACAGCTTCTCGATATCGACCTCGAGCCAGCCAGGAACCTCAAAGCGCTCGGAGGAAATCAGGGCCTCCTTGATGGGGAGGAGGTCACGGAACTTCTCGCCGACAGCGACGACGTCGCCGGCCTTGACGCGGTAGGACGGGATGTCCACGCGCTTGCCGTTCACGGTGAAGTGACCGTGACGGACGGACTGACGAGCCTCTTTGCGGGTGCGGGCGAAGCCAAGACGGAAGACGACGTTGTCGAGGCGAGACTCAAGAATGATCATGAGGTTCTCACCGGTGACGCCGTTCATCTTACGGGCCTTGTTGAAGTAGCCGTGGAACTGCTTCTCCAGAACGCCATAGATGAACTTGACCTTCTGCTTCTCGCGCAGCTGCATGCCGTACTCAGATTCCTTGCGACGGCGCTTGGGCTGACGGATAGATTCCTTCTTGCTGCTGTAACCGAGCTCAGCGGGATCGATCCCGAGCTGACGGCAGCGCTTAAGAACAGGAGTCCTGTCGATTGCCATATTGATACGATCCTTTCAGTTACACGCGGCGACGCTTCTTGGGGCGGCAGCCGTTGTGCGGAATGGGGGTCTTGTCCTGGATGCTCGAGACCTCGAGGCCAGCAGCCTGGAGGGAGCGGATGGCGGTCTCACGACCGGAGCCGGGGCCCTTGACGAAGACGGAAACCTTCTTCATACCGTGCTCCATGGCCTGCTTGGCAGCAGCCTCGGCAGCCATCTGGGCAGCGAACGGCGTGGACTTACGGGAGCCCTTGAAGCCCACCTGGCCAGCCGACTTCCAGGAAATGACGTTGCCCTGGGGATCGGTGATCGAAACGATCGTGTTGTTGAACGTAGAACGAATGTGAGCCTGGCCCACGGAAATGTTCTTACGGTCCGCGCGCTTCAGACGGGCAGCGCGAACGTTCTTCTTAGCAGTAGCCATCTATCTAGCGCTCCTTATTTCTTCTTCTTAGCACCGATCTGACGCTTCGGGCCCTTGCGGGTACGAGCGTTAGTGTGGGTGCGCTGGCCGCGGACAGGGAGGCCCTTGCGGTGACGAAGGCCGCGGTTGCAGCCGATGTCCATAAGGCGCTTGACGTTCTGGTTGCGCTCACGGCGGAGGTCGCCCTCAACCATGATCTGGTTCTTATCGATATAATCGCGGATGGCGTTAACCTCATCCTCGGTGAGGTCCTTAACGCGCGTATCCACGTTAACGTTGCACTCGACGCAAATCTTCGTCGCAGTGGTGCGGCCGATGCCGTAAATGTAGGTCAGACCGATCTCAACGCGCTTCTCACGCGGGAGGTCGACACCATTAATACGGGCCAACGTAGTCTCCTCTCTTAACCCTGACGCTGCTTATGACGGGGGTTCTCGCAAATGACGAGGACCTTGCCATGGCGCCTAATGATTTTGCACTTATCGCACATCTTCTTGACCGAAGGACGTACCTTCATCGTTCTTCCTTTCGGTAGCGCTCAAACTACTTCCCTACTATCTACTCGCCCAGCCGCAGGCGTTTAAAACTATGGCTGGTCTTCACACACAATCCGACCGTAGGTTGAGCTAAGCCTGCAGTCGGAAATGGAGTGCGTGTATGCGTGCCGCTATTTGTAGCGATAGGTGATGCGGCCGCGGGTCAGGTCGTACGGGGAAAGCTCCACGACAACCCTGTCACCGGGGAGAATACGGATGTAATTCATTCGGATCTTGCCAGAAATGTTGCACAGAACCGAATGACCGTTCTCGAGCTCGACCTTAAACATGGCATTGGGCAGCGGTTCCTTTACCGTACCCTCGAGCTCAATTGCGTCTTCCTTCTTCACAAGCAATCATCTTTCTCTAGAAAACGACAGCGATTGAGTATTCTACAACACGTATGCACGCATCGTAATAACTTCGTAATGGCTCCACAACTAAGTGGAACTTGTTACATTTCTCCGCCTTGGAGCGAACACCAAGCACCTTGCGCATCCGTGGTGAGAATCACCGGACCGTCATTGGTAATGGCGACGGTGTTCTCGTAGTGCGCAGCGGGCAGGTGGTCGTTGGTCGTGACGATCCAACCGTCGGAGCCCGTGCTCACATGGTTGGAACCCATCGTAACCATCGGCTCGATGGCAATGACCATGCCGGCCTGGAGGCGAACGCCCCTCCCCTTCTTTCCATAGTTAGGAACGTTGGGGTCCTCGTGCATCACGCGGCCAATGCCATGGCCCACATAATCACGAAGCACGCCGTATCCGTGAGACTCGGCGAGGGACTGAACGGCATAGCCGACGTCCCCGATATGGTTACCGGGAACAGCCTGCTCGATGGCGGCCTTTAGGCAATCGCGCGTAACCTCGCACAGGGCCTTGGCCTCGGGCGTGGGGGTGCCGACGAAAAACGTCCAAGCATTATCGCCAACCCAACCGTCAACGACGGCTCCCGTATCGATGGAGATGATATCGCCATCGCGCAGGATCATGTCAGGGTTGGGAATACCGTGAACCACGGCATCGTTGATCGATGCGCAAATGGTCCCCGGGAACCCGCCGTAACCCTTAAAGGCAGGGGTGCCGCCATGCATGCGGATAATCTGCTCCGCAAGCTGATCGAGTTCGAAAGTCGACACGCCGGGGCGAACCATGGCTCCAACGTGGCGGAGCGCCATCTTAGATAGCGCTCCTGCCTTCTTCATCTGCTCAATTTGCGTTGCAGACTTAATCTTGATCATAGACCGAGAGCCTCTTTGACATCCCCGTACACGGTCTCGCGAGCCTGGTCACCGTTGACCGACTTGAGCAGACCCTGGCCACGATAGTAGTCGACGAGCGGGCTCGTGGACTTCTCGTAGACGTCGAGACGGTTCTTGATGGTCTCCGGCTTGTCGTCGTCGCGCTGATACATCTCGCCGCCGCACTTGGGGCAGGTGGCATCGGCAGCGGTGCCGGTGTAACCGCAGGCGCGGCAGGTGCGACGAGAAGACAGGCGATCGATGATGACCTCGGGGGCCACATCGACCAGAAGGGCGCAGTCGATCTCGCGACCCATAGCGGAGAGCTCGGAATCGAGCGTTACGGCCTGGGCGGTGTTGCGCGGGAAGCCGTCGAGGATGAAGCCCTGCTGGGCGTCATCGGCGACAAGGCGCTCCTTGACAAGGTCGATCACGAGCTGGTCGGGAACGAGCTCGCCAGCGTCCATGTACTTCTTAGCCTGAATACCAAGCTCGGTGCCACCCTTGACGGCAGCACGCAGCAGGTCGCCCGTGGAAATATGGGCGACGCCAAACTCGGCGACGAGCTCCTGTGCGACGGTGCCCTTACCGGCACCCGGAGCTCCGAGCAATACGAGGTTCATGAGCAATCCTCCTCTAGCCTATTTAAAGAATCCATCGTAATCATACATCTTGATCTGGCCTTCGAGCTTATCGACCGTGTCGAGCACGACGCCGACCATGATGAGGATGGACGTGCCGCCAAATGCCTGGATCAGATGGTTACCCGTGAAGGAAAAGATGATCGAAGGCACGATGGCGATGAGCGCCAAAAAGACAGCGCTGGGAAGCGTAATCTTGTTGAGCGCGTTCTTGATGTAGGCCGCGGTAGCCCTACCCGGACGGACGCCCGGAATAAAGCCGCCCTGCTTCTTAAGGTTGTCGGCCGTGTCATCGGGGTTGAACACCATGGAGGTGTAGAAGTACGCGAAGAACACGATGAGGACAACGTTAAGCACCCAGTTGAGCCAACCGGTCGAAAGCGCAGAAGCGACTGCCTGAATCCAGCCGATGCCGGGGAAGAACACGGCAATCTGAGCCGGGAAGTACAGCAGCGCCGAAGCGAAGATGATCGGCACAACACCCGCGGTGTTGACCTTGATGGGCAGGTAGGTGGTCTGGCCACCCATCATGCGACGGCCCACGACGCGCTTAGCGTAGGAGACCGGAATGCGGCGCTGGCCGCGCTCAAGGAAAACAATCAGCGGGATAACCAGCAGGATGATGGCGCAGATGATCACCATGGTGATGATGCCGCCGGCATTGCCCTCGGTGCTGGAGAAGATAGCCTGCGGCAGACCGGCCATGATGTTCGCGAAGATGATCAGCGACATGCCATTGCCGATACCGCGCTGGGTGATGAGCTCACCAATCCACATGATCAGCATGGCGCCCGCAGTGAGCGTACCAACGATCATGAGGTCGAAGATGATCTCGGGAGCGCCGGCGCCATTAAAGCTGATGCCGAAGCTCTTAAAGAGGAAGAGGTAACCCACGGAGTTGAGGATTGCCAGAGCCAGGGTGAGGTAACGCGAATACTGCGTAATCTTGGTCTGACCGACCTCGCCCTCGCGGGCAAGCTCATGCAGGGAAGGCACGACGGCCTGGAGCATCTGGAGGATGATCGAGCTGGTGATGTAAGGCATGATGCCAAGCGAAAACACCGACACATAGCTCAAAGCGCCGCCAGAGAAAAGATTCAGGAGGGCCATAGCACCTGCGGCGACCGAATTGTTATCGGTCGAGAAAAGGCCCAGCATCCCCTGGAAGGGAATGCCGGGCACAGGAACGTGCGCACCAATGCGGTACACGACGAGCATAGCTATGGTAAAAAGAATCTTTTCGCGCAATTCTTTGATGCGGAAAGCATTCTTAAGACCATTTAGCACGGCAGCTCGACCTTTCCGCCGGCGGCCTCGATCTTGGCCTGCGCAGAAGCGCTGACCTTGTCGACCTTGACCGTGAACTTCTTGGTGAGCTCACCATTGCCGAGCACCTTGACGGGCTCGAACTCGCTCTTGGTGATGCGAGCGGCCTTAAGAGCGGCACCGTCGATCACAGCGCCGTCCTCGAACTTGCGCTCGAGACGCTCAACGTTAACAGCGGTGTACTCGATACGACGGGGGTTGCGGAAGCCCGGAAGCTTGGGCAGGCGCATAGCCAGCGGAGTCTGGCCACCCTCGAAGCCGGCACCCTTGGTGCCGCCAGAGCGGGAACCCTGGCCCTTCTGACCGCGGCCAGAAGTGGTGCCGTGACCCGAAGAATTGCCACGGCCGACGCGCTTGCGGTTCTTGGTGGAACCGGGCGCGGGAGTAAGATCGTGAAGCTGCATTTGCTACTCCTCTACAATCTCGACAAGGTGCTTGACCTTGAAGATCATGCCGCGGACGGACTCGTTGTCAGCAATCTCGCGAACCTCGCGGATCCTGTGGAGACCGAGGGCACGGACAGTACGGACCTGGTCCTGCTTGCAACCGTTGGTGCTGCGGACCTGCTTGATCTTGATGGTGTCAGCCATGCTTAGTTCTCCTTACCGACGAACATCTCGGAGACCGTCAGGCCACGGCGAGCCGCGACGTCCTCAGGGCTGGAGAGCTCCTTGAGGCCCTCGACGGCAGCCTTGATGATGTTGAGGCCGTTGTCGGTACCGAGGGACTTGGACAGGACGTTCTTGATGCCAGCAAGCTCGAAGAGGGGACGCACAGCGCCGCCGGCGATAACGCCGGTACCCTCGACAGCGGGCTTGATGATGATGCGGCCGGCACCAAAGTGACCGAGAACCTCGTGCGGAATGGTGCCCTGATCGGTCACCGGCACGTGGAACATGTTCTTCTTGGCATCGAGAGACGCCTTGGAGATGGCCATGGGCACCTCAGCGGACTTGCCCATGCCAACGCCGACGTTGCCCTTGCCGTCGCCAACGACGACGAGAGCGACGAGGCTCATGCGACGACCACCCTTGACGGTCTTCGACACGCGGTTGATGTAAACGACGCGCTCCTCGAACTCGGAGGCCTCGCGCTGCTGCTTCTGATTACGAGCCATGTGCTACATACCTCCTAGAACTCGAGACCGGCGGCACGAGCACCGTCGGCGAGGGCCTTGACGCGGCCATGGTAGATACGGCCACCGCGATCGAAGGCGACCTTGGTGATGCCGGCCTCGATGGCGCGCTTGCCAACGAGCTGACCGACCTTCTCCGCAGCCTCCTTGTTCGAGGTGTGGGTGCCCTTGAACTCGGCCTCGAGGGTCGAGGCAGAGACGAGCGTCAGGCTGGAGCCCTTGCTGTCGTCGATGATCTGGGCATAGATGTTGGCGTTAGTACGGGTCACGCGAAGACGCGGACGCTCGGAAGTACCCGAGACCTTGCCGCGAACACGACGCTGACGACGCTTGAGGCCTTCCAGCTTCGCCTTATGCTTGTTCATACGTAAACTCCTAAAAAGGTTGATCTTGCCAGCACCTGACGGGGTGCTGGTCTTATGCGAGTGAGTCGGTTACGACTACTTGGCGGCCTTACCCAGCTTGCGGCGGATGTGCTCGCCAACGTAGTGGATACCCTTGCCCTTGTAAGGCTCGGGAGGACGATGGCCGCGGATCTCAGCGGCGATCTGACCGACCTGCTGCTTGTTGATACCCTTGACGTTCACGTGGGTGTTGTCGGGAACCTCGAAGGTGATGCCCTCGGGAGCCTCGACGATCACGGGGTGCGAGAAGCCCAGGGAGAACTCGAGGTTCTTGCCCTTCTGCTGCACGCGGTAACCGACGCCGGCGAGCTCGAGCTTCTTCTCGAAGCCCTCGGAAACGCCAACAACCATGTTGTGGATGAGAGCGCGGGTGAGGCCGTGGCGGGCACGGGTCTCACGCTCGTCGTCGGGACGGGAAACGGTGAGGACGTTGTCCTCGACGTTGATAGCGAGCTTCTCAAAGACATCGAGCTCGAGCTGGCCCTTGGGGCCCTTGACGACAACGTTGTTGCCGTTGACTGCCACTTCGACTCCGGCGGGAATCTGGACAGGCTTATTACCGATACGAGACACGGTGATCTCCTTTCCTTCTACCTACCGAGCGAATTACCAGACGTAAGCGATGATCTCGCCGCCGACGTTGTGCTTGCGAGCATCGCGGTCGGTCATGACGCCATGGCTGGTGGAAATAATGGCGGTACCAAGGCCACCGCGGACGCGGGGCATGTCGGCAACGCCGGTGTACTTACGCAGGCCCGGCTTGGAAATGCGGCGGATGCCGTTGATGACCTTAGCCTTCTTGGGACCATACTTAAGCGTGATGTGCAGAGTCTTCTGGGGAACGGTGTCCTCGACATCGTAGCCCTCGATGTAGCCCTCCTCGTGCAGAACACGAGCGATCTCGACGAGCTTCTTGCTGCTCGGCATGGAGACCGTGGCCTTGTTCACAGAGTTAGCGTTACGGATGCGCGTAAGCATATCTGCGATCGGGTCTGTAAGGTTCATACAGATTCTCCTTCGTTCTTGATGAACACGTGCTCTTGGTTCTTCGCCGCCCTTAACGGCAAAGCCTTTTTAGCGCGTTTTCCCTGTTCCAAACTGATGCTTGAAACGCTGGTAGTGACTTACCAGCTGGCCTTCTTAACGCCGGGAAGCTCGCCCTTGAGTGCAAGCTCGCGGAAGCAGACACGGCACAGGCCGAACTTGCGGTACACAGAGTGCGGACGGCCGCAGCGCTGGCAGCGCGTGTACTCACGAGTAGAGAACTTCTGCTTGCGATTGCACTTGACGATCATCGATGTCTTAGCCACTTATATCCTCCTCACATAGAGTATTGTTCGCCCCAAGCGCCGCCCCCTTGTGGGAACGGCGCTTATAGGGCAGGTGAACCTATTTCTTGAACGGGAAACCGAAGGCGTCCAGAAGGGCCTTGGCCTCCTCATCGGTGTTGGCGGTGGTCACGAAAGTGATGTCCATACCACGCTGGTGATCGACGGAGTCGAAGTCGATCTCGGGGAAGATGAGCTGCTCGGTGACGCCCATGGAGAAGTTACCACGGCCGTCGAAGCTCTTGGCGGAGATGCCGCGGAAGTCACGGATACGGGGAATCGCGACGGAGGTCAGACGATCGAAGAACTCCCACATACGGTCGCCACGCAGGGTAACCTTGCAGCCGATCGGCATACCAGCGCGCAGGCGGAAGGTAGCGATGGACTTGCGGGCACGGGTGATCATCGGCTGCTGGCCGGTGATGGCGCGCAGGTCGCGCACGGCACCGTCGATGGCCTTGGAATCGGTAGCGGCCTCGCCGACACCCATGTTCACGACGATCTTCTCAAACTTGGGGATCATCATGACGTTCTCGTACTGGAACTTGTCCTGAAGCTGCTGCTTGACCTCGTTGTTGTACTTGGTCTTCAGACGCGGCACATACTTCTCTTCTGCCATTGTTCACTCCTTCTTGGGGTTTTAAGCACGGGGCGTGGCCACGATGGGTTGTCCTCGTGCCTCCTGGCTGCATCCGCGCCGCTCGTGGCATTTCGCGGTTTGGACTCGACGCAGCAGGAGCCGACAAAACAATCGGTACTATACGCGCATCGGGAGCGTATTTCCAGAAAAACCTCGTCTGCCTGCACAACTCCACAACTCCCCCGCACAAATGGGTCCCAAAAAGCAGTTGCGGTGAAATAGGGACTGTTTGGCGGCCTAACAGGCTTAAACAATCCTTATTTCACCGCAACTGCTTGTTGGGGATGCGATTAGCGCTTGCGGGGGACGAGTTTGGTGCGGCGCAGGTGGATCATCTCGGCGGCGATGGAGATAGCGATCTCCTCGGGATCCTCTGCCTCGATGGCAACGCCGATCGGCAGGTGCAGCCCGTCGATCTGGTCCTGCGTAAAGCCCTCCTGCTCCAAGCGAGCCCGCACAAAGGCCGTCTTGCGGCGCGAGCCAAGGCAACCCAGATAGGCGGGCTTGGCGCGCATGGCCTGAATCACCACGTCGATATCGGACTTGTGGCCTGCTGTGGCCACGACCACCAAGTCGCGCGGACCGATGGGGCACTGCTCGCCCAGGTTCTTGTAGTCGACCAGACGACGGTCGTAGACACCGGGTACCCAATCGGGGGTCAGCGTGCCGGGGCGGTCGTCGCACGCCACGACGGCAAAGCCCGCCGCCGTGAGCACCCGCGCCGTCGCAGCACCCACGTGGCCGCAGCCAAAGATATAGGTCAGGCCCTCGGGGCAGAGCGTCTCGATGTGCGCGGGAGGAATCTCGGAGGCGGCGTTGGTGTAGGTGGCCTTACTCCCCTCCTCCACCAGCGAAAGCCCGGGGCAGCCCGCAATGGTGCGGCGCGATTCCTCGCCATGATACTCGGCAACATCGCCTTCGAGCGCGTTTGCGATAAACGGTTCAAAGTCGATGACGAAGTCGCCGATGCGTCGATATGCCAAGACGTCGGCAACCGACTGGAACAACGGTGCCTTGGTCGCGTCCAGGTGCAAATAGCACAGGCAGATGGCTCCGCCGCAGATCATGCCGGTATCGGAGTTCTCGCCGCCCATGGTGTAGCGGACCAGACGCGACTGTCCCGCGCTCAGGAGCTCGCGTGCCTCGTCCAGCGCAAAGAGCTCGATCTTACCGCCGCCGATGGTGCCCGCCTGGCTACCGTCGGCAAAGACGGCCATCCAGGCGCCCACGCCGCGCGGCGACGACCCCGCCGTGCCGGCCACGACCACCAGCTCGCACGTCTCGCCAGCACGCAGGGCGGCAAGCGCCGCATTCACAACATCGAGCTTTTCCATTGCCGCCTTCTATCCTCTAAAGACATCGGTGAGCATAGCGAGTGCCTCGAGCACGCCGCCGCCGACCGACGTCGCCTTGTCCGAAATGTAGTTGATATAGCTGGCATCGCCGCGCGGATCGACATCGGCGCATTTAAAGCCCTCAGTCACCTGCACGCCGTTCGCCAAAAGCCCGCGCAGACAGCCATCGATCTGCGTGCACATGGGCGTATCGCCCACGTAGCCAATCACGTCTCCGGCGCTCACGATGTCGCCGATTGCGCGGTCGGACCGAAACACGCCGGCGGCGGGGCTGTGGATAACGCGTTCTTTGCCATAGCCGGCGATAATACCCGGCACGCCCGTGTTGGGCTGGGGCGAACCTTGGGTAATGACACGGCCGAGAAAATGCCCGCGCATGGTCTCGACCACAGCGTCGCAGTCAACCGGCGCGGTAAAGCCCGGCCCCACGGCGATAACAGCAGGCGCCATGTCACGCGTGGTACCCAGGTTGCGCTTGGCCAGAATCGCGTCGACCACAGCCGCGGGTTTAAACTCATCGAGCATCTTGGCCTGAGGGTCCACCACGACGGCAACATCCCCCGCTTGGGTAACCTCGAGCGCCTCAGCCGGCGTCTGTGCCAAGCGAGCGCGAATGCCTTCGACCTCGACCTCGCCCAGGCGAATGGCCTCGCAAAAACTGATTGTGCGACGGATGCACGTGGGAACCGCGATATCGGCCATGACGACCAACACGCCGGCGCGCACCAAACGGGCAGCGACACCCGTGGCGATATCGCCGGCGCCGCGAACATAAACGAGCATTCCCGGGGCACCTCCCTGTGCTACGGTTTGAACAGAGCAAAAGCGGCTCGACCGCTACTCTGATGATTATTTATTATCACAGTATTATACGGCGGTGAACAGATGGAAACGACGAGCGGAAACCTTGCCTCCGCGCTCAAGATCGAGCCGGGGATTACCGCGATCATCGGCAGCGGCGGCAAGTCGACCTTGCTGAAGGCGCTGGGTCTCGAGCTCATGCGCGCTGGCGGCAGGGTGCTTCTCTGTACCACCACGCACATGTTTCCCGTCGCCGGCGTGCCATGGGACGGGTCGAGCCGTCGCTTGGACGCCGTGCCTTGGAAGCCGGGGGCCCTGCATGTTCCCGGCTGCACCTGCGAGGCATGCGCGGGCATGAGCCGCGGAGGCATCTGCCAGGCGGGTGTCTTGGACCCGGAGACAGGCAAGCTCTCCGCCCCCGCCGAGCCGCTCAACGAGCTGGCGCAGCGCTTTGACTATGTGTTGGCAGAGGCAGATGGCAGCAAGCGACTCCCGCTCAAGGCGCATGCCGCCTGGGAGCCGGTAATTCCCGCCGCCGCGGCAAACGTTGTCTGGGTCGTCGGCGCCTCGGGGCTGGGCAAGCCCGTCACCGAGGTTGTCCACCGCCCCGAGCTCTTTTGCGAGCGTTGCGGCTGCAAGCTCACCGACATCGCCACGCCCGAGCGCGTCGCCCAGGTGCTCAATGCCGAGATGCAGGCGCTGAAACTCAGCACCGCACGCGTCATGCTCAACCAAGTCGACACGCTCAGCGACCCCACAATGGCCGACCGCTTCGAGGCAGCCCTCGGCCGCCCCGTCGTCGCCACCAGCCTCAAATAGCCGGCGCTGCCCCAGAAGACCTATAAGTTGCGGTGGAATAGTTCCTGAAACGGCCTATTTGTCGGCTAAACAGGAACTATTCTACCGCAACTGCGGAGGGGAATCCGGCGATCTTCCTGTTAGCGGGGCACGTAGCGGCCGGGTTGGGCTCCGGTGGGCTCGCCATCGCGTGCCGCCAGCACGCCGTTCACAAACACGGCCTTGGCGCGGCCATGTGCCTCAAAGCCCTCGAGCGGCGTGTAGTCCACAGCCTGATGTTGCGTCGCCGCGCTAATGGTCCAGCGCGCCTTGGGATCCCACACGCACACGTCGGCATCGGCGCCCTCGGCAAGACAGCCCTTGCGCGGATACATGCCAAAGACGCGCGCCGGGTTCTCGCTCATCAAGCGGCACAGATCCTCGGGACCCAGCTGTCCCTCAAAGCTCGTGGCAATCGCGACGGGACGATGCTCCACGCCGGGCCCGCCGTTGGGAATCGCGCGGAAATCGTCGCGTCCGCGGTCCTTTTGACCGTGCAGGTTAAAGCTGCAATGATCGGTCGCAATAGTATCGATCTCGCCGGCCACAAGCGCCTCGCGCAGCGCGGCACGGTCACCGGCATGGCGCAGCGGCGGGCTCATCACGTACTTGGCGCCCGCAAAGCCGTCCTCGCCCTGCTCCAGGTAGCAAGTATCGTCGAGCATCAGATACTGAGGGCAGGTTTCGACATAAATGTTCTTCTGCCCGCGCGCCTTGGCGGCACGGATGGCCTCGAGCCCCAGCTTGGTCGAAAGGTGCACCACGTTGACCGGAGCGTCCCCGGCCAAGTGCGCCAGATACAGCAGGCGGCTCACGGCCTCGGCCTCACACACGTCCGGACGGCTGAGCGCATGCCCCTCGGGCCCATGAATCCCCTGCTCGTACACGCGCTTCTGCAGCTCGTTCACGAGCGTGCCGTTCTCGCAATGCACGCACAGGATACCGCCCACGCGCTTGAGCTCCTCCAGTACCTCGAGCGTCTCGGCATCGTCCAAGCGCAGGTGGTCATAGGCAAAGTAGGTCTTGAACGACGATACGCCCGCCTCGCGCATGGCCGAAAGGTCGGCGCGGTTGCGCTCGTTCCACTCGGCGAGTGCCATATGAAAGGCGTAGTTGGCCGTGCAGGTTCCGTCGGCGCGGCGATGCCACTCGGCCAAGGCATCGGGCATAGTCACGCCGCGATCGGCCGTCGCGTAGTCCACGATGGTCGTCGTGCCGCCGCAGGCAGCCGCGCGCGTGCCGGTCTCAAAGCTATCGGCTGTCCAATCCATGCCGGTCCAGCACTGCATGTGCGTGTGGCCGTCGATAAAGCCGGGGAACACCCAACAGTCGGTGGCGTCCTGGACGGTATCGCCCTCGCCCGGCTCAATCGCCGCGGCGATCCGCACGATCTTATCGCCATCCATGGCAAGATCGGCGCGGCGAAGCCCCTGGGGCGTCACGAGCGCGCCGTTTTTGATGATGATCATAATTGCTCCTTATTGATTGTTGCAGTTGGCCACGCGATCAAAATACGAGCAGGCGGCGATATGCTCCGTTATGCGTTGCTGTCCCTTGGCGGTATCGACGTCCCACAGCTCGTATGCACGCGCCTCGACCAGCACCACGTCGGTACGGTCCTTGAGGATCGAACCGCCGCCGTCCTTGCCCTCAAGACACATGAGTGCATCGAACAGTTCCGCCGGAAAGAGCATCGGGCTCGAAGGCTCACCGTTGCACGCAAGACGCACCGGATGCTTGCGGCCACACTCGTCAAACGCACGAACCATAGCCTCAAAAGAACCCGAACTCACGAGCGGCTGGTCGCCCGGCAAAAAGAGGCAACCTTTCCAGTTGCGTTCGACTCCCCATGAAAGGCCCGCACGGACGCTTTCGCTGCGCAGCTCGCCATCGTGCAGCACGCACGGGCAATGCTTGTCCTCGCAAATCTGGGCGACCTCGGGCCAACGCGTCGAAACCACGACGTCAAAGCCCCGGGGAACCGAATCGATGGTCCGGGCAATCAGCGGCTCGCCATAGATATCGGCAAGCATCTTGTTAGAGCCAAACCGCTTGCCCTCGCCCGAAGCCATAATGACGCATCCAAGTTTCATGGTGATACCTCCCCTGAAACCATCGTACCCATAACTCGCGCCGCGGGCATCCACATCGAAAGCGCTTATCCCGCACGCCCACGATGCAAAAAGGGGGCACCCCGCCGGTTGGCAGAGCGCCCCCTTTACATGGCTTACCTCAGCCCGGCTTTAGGCCTGGAGCCAACGGGCGGTGTTACGCTCGTCGAGGGCCTTGAGGGTAGCGGCGGGATCGGCAACCTTCTGCAGGAACATCATGGCAGCGATGGCGTACGGCTTGTAGCTGGCCTCCTTGTACATGCCCACGCGGTGCATGTCGAAGACGTCGGCGTTAACCTCGCCGTGCTCGCAAGAGACACCGGAGATGTCGGCGGGCAGCGGGTGCATAAAGATGGTGTCCTGGCCGTTGGCAGTCTTCTCCATGAGCTCGGTCGTAGAGCACCAGTCCTGATGGGTGGCGTTCTGGGCGAGCAGCTCCTTCTCGAGCGCGGCGATGCCGGCGTCGTCGCCCTCGGCGTACAGGTTGGTGCGCTTCTCCATGGCGGCAAACGGAGCCCAGCTCTTGGGGATCACGATGTCGGCGCCCTCGAAGGCCTCGGCCATGGTGTTGACCTGCTTAAAGGTAGTGCCGGACTCGGCGGCATAGCCCTTGGCGCGCTCGACGACCTCGGGCATGAGGTCGTAGCCCTCGGGGTGGGCCAGGGTGACGTCCATGCCAAAGCGGGGCAGCAGGCTGATCAGCGACTGCGGGCAGGACAGCGGCTTGCCGTAAGAGGGCGAATAAGCCCAGGTGACGGCAACCTTCTTGCCCTTGAGGTTCTCAAGGCCGCCAAACTCGTTGATGAGGTAAAGCATGTCGGCAGAGGACTGCGTGGGGTGGTCGGAATCGGACTGCAGGGAGATGAGCGTGGGACGGTGATCCAGAACGCCGTCCTCGTAAGCCTGCTGGACAGACTCGGAGACCTCGGCCATGTAGGCGTCGCCCTTGCCGATGTACATGTCGTCGCGGATGCCGATGACGTCGGCCATGAAGGAGATCATGGTAGCGGTCTCGCGGACGGTCTCGCCGTGAGCGATCTGGGACTTCTTCTCGTCCAGGTCCTGCAGCTCAAGGCCGAGCAGGTTGGCGGCCTTAGAGAAGGAGAAGCGCGTACGGGTGGAGTTGTCGCGGAACAGGGAGACGGCCAGACCCGAGTCGAAGATCTTGGACGAGACGTTGTTCTCGCGCAGCTCGCGCAGGGCGTCGGCGACGATGTAGAGAGCCTTGAGCTCATCGGTAGTCTTGTCCCAGGTGTGCAGGAAGTCGCTGCCGTACATACCCTTAAAATCGAGGCCGTTCAGCTGCTCGACGAGCTCGGTAAACTTAGCGTCCATGGAAATGTCCTTTCTAAAGATGAAACGATCGCAATGAGTAGATGTGCTCCGGCATGCGCGTGTGGCTAGAACATGCAGAGCACCATGACGAGGACCCGCCACCGTTGAGGAAGCATGGGAGATAACGACCGCGGGCCCCAAGTCAACAGGGGGTGCCGGGGACACGAGCAGCCCCCGGCTCAACAAAATCGAGGAATGGGACTAATCAATCTTGTTGTTGGTCAGACCGGCGCGGAACACGGTGGCGTCGCCATCGGCCTTGCTCGGATCGTAGAGGTTCAGGGCAGCCACGTACATGGCAGCAGCGGTGACCAGGTCGTCCTTGTAGGTGACCTCGTTGGGAGCGTGAGCCTGAGACTCGGCACCCGGGCCAAAGCCCACGCAGGGGATGCCGTAGCGGCCCTGGATGGAAACGCAGTTCGTGGAAAAGGTCCACTTGTCGCACAGCGGGCGACCGGTGCGCTTGTCCATGCTGGGCTCGCAGCCGATGCGCTCGTCACCGAACATGGCCTTGTGGGCGTCGACGAGAGCCTTGACGTGCGGAGCGGTCTCCTTGTTGATCCACGTGGGGAAGTAAGCCTCGGTCTCGTAGACCTCGCCGGTCCAGGACGGACGGTCGTACATGTACATGGAGACCTTCACGTCGTCGCCGTACTTCTTGGCAGCCGGCAGGTTGCGGATCTCGTCCAGGCAGGACTCCCAGGTTTCACCGGCGGTCATGCGACGGTCGATGGAGATGGCGCAGGAGTCGGCCACGGCGCAACGGCTGGGGCTGGTGTAGAAGATCTGGCTGACGGTGCAGGTGCCGCGGCCCAGGAAGCGGGCATCCTCGAAGTGCTCGGGATTGTACTTGGGGTCGAGCATCTTGACGAGACCCTTGATGTCGGTCGACTCGTCGCAGCCGTTGTTGTTGAGGGCGCGGACGTCGGCGATGATGTCGGCCATCTTGTAGATGGCGTTGTCGCCGCGGTCGGGAGCGGAGCCGTGGCAGGAGGTGCCGTGAACGTCGACGCGGATCTCCATGCGGCCGCGGTGACCGCGGTAGATGCCGCCGTCGGTGGGCTCGGTGGAAATGACGAACTCGGGCTTAATGCCGTCCTTGTTGTAGATGTACTGCCAGCACATGCCGTCGCAGTCCTCTTCCTGGACGGTGCCGACGACCATGATCTTGTAGCCCTCGGGGATGAGGCCCATGTCCTTCATCATCTTGGCAGCGTAGGTAGCAGAAGCCATGCCGCCCTCCTGGTCGGAGCCGCCGCGGCCGTAGATGATCTCATCGGTCTCGTAGCCCTCGTAGGGATCGGCATCCCAGTTCTCGATGTTGCCGATGCCGACGGTGTCGATGTGGGAGTCGATGGCGATGATCTTGTCGCCCTCGCCCATAAAGCCCATAACGTTGCCCAGGCCGTCGACCTTGACCTCGTCATAGCCAAGGTTCTCCATCTCGGCCTTGATGCAAGCAACAACCTCACCCTCCTCGCAGGACTCAGAGGGATGGGAGATCATAGCGCGCAGGAAGCGAGTCATATCAGCACGATGAGACTCAGCAGCAGCCTTGATAGCGTCGAAATCGAGTTCTTTAGCCATTGTTCATAACCTTTCAAACGAAGGAATCTACCTTTGAGGTGGCGGAGCGATACCTATTTACTCCGCCCCAACGATTAGCAAGTGGGATATTCGCCTTCCCAAACAATGCGGCGATACTGGTCGGGATCCGTATCGCCCTCGGTGGAGAAGCAGAGCACGGAGCTCGTCTTGTCCAGGCCGATGAGTTCCTTGAGCTCGGCGTACTCGGGATCGAGCATGAGAGTCTCGACCAGACCGGTGGTCACAGCGCCGGACTCGCCGGAGATGACGCGCGGGTCGCCCTTCTCGGGAGCGCCCAGGGTGCGCATGCCGCGAGCGGTGACCCAGTCGGGGCAGGACACGAAGGCGGTGGCGTGGTTGCGCAGGATATCCCAGCCCAGGATGTTGGGCTCACCGCAGCACAGACCGGCCATGATGGAGGGCATGTCGCCGTCCACGATGCGCGGGTCACCGTCGCCGGCGGCAGCGCCCTTGTACAGGCAGGCGGCAGGCGCGCACTCAACCACGACGAAGGTGGGCGGGTTATCGGGATACAGGTTGGTGAAGTAGCCCACCACGGCGCCGGCGAGCGAGCCTACACCGGCCTGGACAAAGACGTGCGTCGGGCGGTTGATGGCCATCTCGCGCAGCTGCTCGGCAGCCTCGGAAGCCATGGTGCCGTAGCCCTCCATAATCCAAGACGGGATCTTCTCGTAGCCCTCCCAGGCGGTGTCCTGAACGATGACGCCGCGCTCGCAGGCGTCGGCCTCGGCGGCGGCCATGCGCACGCACTCGTCGTAGTTGACCTCTTCGATGGTCACCGTGGCGCCCTCAGCGGCGATGTTGTCGAAGCGGGGCTTGGTGGAACCCTTGGGCATGTGCACGACGGCCTTCTGACCCAGCTTGTTGGCAGCCCATGCCACGCCGCGGCCATGGTTGCCGTCGGTGGCGGTAAAGAAGGTGGCCTGGCCAAAGTCCTTGGCAAGCTGATCGGAAGTCAGGTAATCGAAGGTGCAGTCGGCAACGTCCTTGCCGGTCTCATCGGCAATGTAGTTGGCCATGGCAAACGAGCCGCCCAGAACCTTAAAGGCGTTGAGGCCAAAGCGATAGCTCTCGTCCTTAACGCACAGGTTGGACAGGCCCAGGCGCGCAGCCTGACCGTCCAGACGGGCAAGCGGAGTGACGGTATATTGAGGGAACGACTGGTGGAAGGCACGGGCCTTCTTCACGTGGTCGAGGCTCATGATTCCCAAGTGCTTGTCATCGCTCTTGGGCATCGTGTTGCCCGCCCACTGGATCTTATCGGCCATACGGTGAACTCCTTAAGTCCTCTCTTGCCGGCCCCCGCATACGCGTTTCAGCCCGATCCCATTCACACGGCTGAACTTTTATGTGGATGCCAAACAAAAAGTTTGTTAGTAATGTTCTATCACACTTTTTGATTGGCGTACCTAACGAATTGTTTGTTGCCGTAATCGGTACTTTTTCGCCGCCGAACGGTCATGAATTGCCTTGTTGATGGATTTGTTTGCGGTCAAGTGTGGTTTATGGCAAAGTGTGCCCAAACTAATTTTTAGGAAGGCACCCATGACCCCCGCACAGATTGAGTTTTACAAGCGCCTAGCACACGGCCTGGCGCTCCAATTTGGCCCCAACTGCGAAGTCGTCGTCCACGATCTGGAAACCGAGGACGTGGACCACTCCATCGTAGTGATCGAAAACGGCCACGTCAGCGGGCGCAAACTGGGTGACGGCCCCAGCCATATCGTGTTTGAGTCCATGCACGAGGGCACCACCGACGTGCACGACCGCGAGCCATACCTCACCAAAACCACCGATGGCAAGCTGCTCAAATCGTCGACGATCTTTATCCGCAACGACGAAGGCAAGCCCGTCGGCATTTTGGGCATTAACTTTGACATTACGCTCATGAAGGCTTTTGAGCGTTCGCTCGACGCCTTTACCGGCACCGGCGGCACGGGCTATACCGAGCCCGAGCCCATTACCAAGAACATCGGCGACCTGCTCGAGGACCTGCTGCACGAGTGCGAGCAGTTTGTGGGCAAGCCCGCGGCACTCATGACCAAAGACGAGCGCATTCGTGCCATTGGCTACCTCGACCGTCGCGGCGCCTTCCTCATTTCCAAGTCGAGCGAGCGCGCCTGCGAGTTCTTTGGCATCTCCAAGTACAGTTTTTATAGCTACCTCAATGAGGCCAAGGCGGCGGCCGGCGACAAGTAGGCGCTCGCCTGGATTGCCCCTCCCCTTTTGGGCGCGAGTTCTGGAAAGCACGAATCCAAGACCGAGCCACTTGGGAAGTTCCATATAATCGATGTCATTAGTATTTCGAAAGGATGGAACAGAATGGCGTTGAGCAAGGCATCATGCACCGGTCGCGGATTGATTCCGGCAATTGGTGGACATGTGCACCGCATGTTCGATGAGGGTGAAGACGACCTGTTTTCGCTGAGCCTTGACGATGTGATGGATGATCGCCCGTGGACCGCCGACGAACTCATGGGCGGCGGCGCGGCTCGCCCGTCAAGCCCCAATCCCGCACTTGCGCCTAAGACCGCATCTGCGCCGACTCCTGCGCAGTCGGCTGTTTCGACGCCCGCGCCTACACCCGCACCCACTTCGGCGCCCACGCCCGCTCCCCGCCCCGCAAGTGACCCATCCGAGACGGCGGCATTTCTCGCAGCAGCGACGCAGGGCAAATCGGCCGACAGCACTGTTATGTACAGCGCCCAGCAGTTGCCTGTTCCTGCGGCACGCAAGCCTCCGGTCGCAAGGCTCGATGAGCCCGTTGCCCATCAGGTTGCCTACGATTCCTGGGCTGCAACCGATCTGGATGAGACCTCTACCGGCATGCCGGCGCTCGACGTTCCAGTTAACCCGCTTTTTGCCGCCAACACGAGCGCCGCAGACTATGAGGGCGGTACGGCATATTCCGATTATTCCGATGGCTATGCTGGCAACAGTCGCATCGAGACCGAGGACTATGGCACCGCGTCGAGCGATTATCCCAACGATCCGTACGCTGCCACGCCCGCACCGGAATATGACCCGGAGGCCGCGTCCGCGCCGGCGTATACCAAAAGCACGGGCGAAGAGCGCTTCGCCGATTATTACGCCGAGGAAAAGGCACTGCGTTTCTCGGAATTTCCGCAGGCAGTCAAGGTTGCCTTTATCGCCATTATCATTGCCCTGCTCGGTGTCATTGCATTTGAGGGATTCCAGCTGTTCCGCGGCCCCACCCAAGCGGAGTCGGAGACCCAGCAAAAAGAGGACGATAACCAGTACCTGGACATCAACACCCTCAAGGGCGACCCCAACGACGGGGACGACGAGTAGCGAGGGCTGAAGGCGGCCACAGGATCCCGCATCCAGCACCAGCTTCTTAGTGCTGTTTTGTCATCCAGCTACACTTTTCCGAAGTTTTAAGGTGCCTATTTCGACACTTTTCCGGATTTTATACTCTGTCCCTCCAGATGCGCTTTACGGTGCAGGCGTTGGAAGAAGGGCCATGTGCCGCTGGCGGCCCACATGTTCTGCAGATCAAGCTGCTCGGAGACGGCTCGCGCGAGCCGTCCAGCTGGAAGCTTTTTGCCGACGGTGCGTGCGTTGCGGACGGATCCGGCGCCTTTGCCCGCGAGTGCTTCTGCGAGGGCGCCGAGGTGTTCCTGGACCTGTGTCGCGACGCCGTGCACGCGGCCGAGCTGCACCAGTGGAGCCAGAGGGAGTACGAGCTGCTGAGCGCGGCGCGCGGGATTGCGGGGGTGTAGGTGGGCAGATAAGCCATCGGCAATTCCGAGATGGCAAGGGCCGGGAATTAGATTCCCGGCCTTTAACCTAGCACTACTTTATAAGATCGAGCACCGCGGGAATGTCATCGGCATTACGAAGAGCAACATAGGTCGGTAGGCCTGGGCCAAATCCACCCTGCGTACGTTTGTCCTGGCACATGTCCTCTGGATCAATTAGGTCATCCACGCTCTTTGCCAGGCCGACGGCAATCCAGCCACCGTTGCTGGTCCTACCTTCTAACACGGCATGCAGTTTTCGCTTGCCCGACCTGAAGCCTACATAGTACTTGGCTATGTAGGACTCCCACGAAGGGTTACCACTCAGAACGGACTCGCGCACCTCATCGAAAAGCTTCTGGTTGAGCCCACCTTCGGCAAAGGTGGGGTGGTTCTCATGCAGAGTCCAGACAGGAGCCTCGTCAGGCTCCCCACGAGAAGGACGGTACTTGTCGACGACGTCTGCCGGAAGGTCGGGATACTTCCATATCTCGCACGCTTCTTTCGCCAGCTCGTCCGCGCGCTGCCCAATCTCTTCCTCACCCCATTTTTCATGCGAGACAATCGATTTGTTTAGGTAGAGCGGGCTGCACTTAAATCCGACGTCAGGCAGATTGAGCTTGTCCGAGAACGACCGGTTTGAGTACTCCTGGTTGTAGCCCGTCAGCGTAAGATTTCCCAAGTTGTTGCACAGCCTGTCGTGGACGTCTTCCCAGTTCTCACCAAGCGATTCCTTCCAGCCGTGCTCATCATCAATCGTCTGGGGCATGATGTGCTCGATCTGGTAATCGTCGGCTGAGATGGACTCCTTCGGGTGGTGCCAGTTCTCCATGCGTTCCAGGTAATAGCGCTTTTTAGAGAAGCGGTTGTAGCAGTCACGCGCCTTAAACTCCTCGACAAAATGCTCGTCTGTCGGAAAGTATGCGGTCATACCGCTGCTGTGGATAAGGAGCATCGCCGTAACGTACTCCTCGATATCGTCCTGCTGCTCGAGATTGCGATACATGCCGGCAAAGAAATTATTTAGGCCCGTGGTAAGTCTGCCGCAAACCGCTCGCCTGAACAGAAACGACTCGATAGTCTCGCAGATACGTAAAAACGCATTGCGGTCTAGTCCATTCCCCTCGTAAACCGAATAAAGCAACATTAAGAGGGGCCTTATCTGCTTCACGTCGAGGCTTACGATTCTGCCGAACACTCGGCGCAGTCCGTCGTCCTTCTCCTTACCAAGGAACAGACTGGCGTATCTATGTGCATACCCGCGCAGCTCCTTAAGCAGGCCCTCGGTGTCACCATCGTAGTCGTCGGCGAAATAGCGCTTAAACTCGTAGTAGGCCTCGTTCTCCTTCGGCATCCTATTGGGAACTTTAAGCCACAGCCAGTACCAGATAAATGCATTGAACTCGTCCTCGCCGCCTTTTCCGAACAAGCACTCGAGTGGATGCCAATAACCCTCATAAAGCTTGGTCTGTTCGTCGTTGGGAAGCGACATTAGAACGTAGTTACGGATGAGGTCAATGGGCGTGAGCGGCTTGCCCTTGGAGTTCATGGACTCAAATATGAGCTGGGCATTATCAACGCCAGCGGTGAGCTTAGTGTCGATGACCTGCACGCGGTTTAGCCCCGCCCAAAGCCTTGCCGGGTCAAATGATTTACCACGCATCTTCTCGCGGAAGAACGCATGGTTCTCGACAATCCGATCCGATTTTTCATCTGGCACGGGAGCCCCAGACACGATGGAGAACAGCGTCTCTTTATCGTCCTGCGAGAGCACCAGCTTGTAGCGTGCCAGACCGTTGTAGTCGTCATCGTTAAAGAGGTAATTTTTCCTCAGCGCCGAGATTTTGAGGTCGCCAAGGAAGCCAGCCTTGTCGGGGTTGCTCTCCAAATAGTCAGCCAAAGCTGCAATCATCAACGAAAACGTCGTCATGCGCTGCTGTCCGTCAATCAGAAGCACGCGCGAAATGCTCGTGGCAGAGCTCTCGGACTCGGGGATATAAAGCATTGACCCCACGAAGTGCGATACGCCATCACGACCCGCTCGCATGACGTCATCCCAAAGCACCTCGCACTCTTTTACACTCCACGAGTAAACTCGCTGGTACACGGGAATGACAAACTGCATCTTCGCCACGCCCATAAGGTCGAGTAGATTTGCCTCGGTTGCTTTCATTTGCGGTTGCCCCTTTTTCCAACATCAATCTCAGGAATCCTACTTGAATTTCTCAACCAGCAGCTGCCCGATGGCGCTCATCATGGCGCGATACTTCTCACTGTCCTCAAAGAGGCTGGTAAAGGAGTCCGTGTTCTCCACATAGGCGCGGCGAGCCTCCTCATCGAACACCTTGGGCAGCAGGCTTGATTCGAAGACCTGTCTGCCGTCGCGACGGATGGTGTCGGCGACCTGCGGGTTTTCGGCGATACGCTTCCACAGCGTGTCGATAACCACACGATCTCCCTCGGTGAAGTTGCCAGCCCACTGCTCGTTGAACTTATCCACGAGCACCTGCAGCGGGTCGCGCTTCTTATCGGGCGTCACGGTCTTGGCCGCGCCACCGGGATCGAGCACGCCGCCGCCAGGCTCAAGCGAAATGCTGCCCTCGAACTCCTGCTTGAGCTTGTAGAAGCGCATCTCGACCTTGTCGTCCACAGCCTCGACGGGGATCTTCTCGACCTTGAGGAGGTGGCGCAGATAGCTTAAATACACGTATTCCTTATGCAGGTCTCGGTCAAACATGCGCACGATCTGGGTGATGTAGGTGTACCACTTGCAGAAGCTACGCACCTTGCGACGAACCTGATAGCGTTCATCGTCGTTCAACTCGTTATAACGCGCGACCGCCGGCTTCAAAACGGCCGCGAGCTTACCCTGCACGTTGCTCTGCGATTTACCCTTGCCATCGGTGAAGACTATCTCGGCAGCGGCCTCAATGTCAGACTCGTCATAGAGCCCGTAACCGCGAATATCGGTCTGCACCTGATAGAGGAGGTCGGTGTTAATCTGCTCGGAAAGCGACGTCTCGGTGTAGAAGCGTTCGAAAGCCTTCTGGATGTCCTCGGGCTTGTTCACGAAGTCGAGGATGTAGGTGTCCTCCTTGTCCGGGTGGATGCGGTTGACGCGGCAGAGCGTCTGGACGGCCTTCACGTCCTTGAGCTTCTTGTCCACCACCAGCGTGTGCAGCAGCGGCTCGTCAAAGCCCGTCTGGTACTTCTCGGCAACAACAAGCACGTCCCCATAGTTGTGGAACTCGGCCTTCGTTTGGCTCTCGGCGACGCGTTGTCCATCGTGGCCGACGTTGATGACCGGCTCGGTGTACTCGGGACCGTCGGGGCCGTCAGCCGGGTCGCTAATGGCGCCCGAGAACGCCACCAGCACCTCGATATCATCGTAGCCCTTCTTCTGCATGTAGCGCTTGATCTCGTGGTAGTAGCGAACCGTCGCGAGGCGCGAGGCCGTGACCACCATCATCTTGCCCTTGCCGCGGATTTTGGTGCGTGTCACATTGCGGAATGTCTCCACGATGATCTCGGCTTTCTGGCCGAGGGCATAGGGGTGCAGCTCCTTATACTTGCGGAGCAGCTTGAGCGTGGGGCTGCTCGGTACGTCGGGATTGTCGGGGACCGTGCGTGCGAGCTCGACGGCCTCCGAATAACTCACGTAGTTGGCGAGGGGGTCCATAATGAAGCCCTCCTCTATCGCCTGGCGCATCGAGTAGACGTGGAACGGGTGGAAGGACCCGTCAGGCCACTCATCGCCGAAGATCTCGAGCGTCTGTTCCTTTGGCGTGGCGGTAAAGGCAACGAAGGTCAGGTTCTTGTGACGGCCGTGGCTCGCGAGCTCGTCGGCGAGCTGGTCCTCCCAATCGGCTGCGGCGTCCTCGGCTTCCGCCTCGATCTCAGCGTACTCCTCGAGCGCGTCGCGCTTGTCGGCAAGGGCGCTCTTGAGCTTGAGCGCGCTCGTTCCCGTCTGGGACGAATGTGCCTCGTCGACGATGATGGCGAAGCGCTTACCCTTGCTCTCGACCTGCTCGTAGATCACGGGGAACTTCTGAAGGGTCGAGACGATGAGACGAGCGCCGCCGTTGATGGCGTCCCGCAGGTCGGCCGAGGTCTTGTCCTTGCCGATGGTCACGACCGAGCCGATGGCGTGATCGAAGCCCGAGATGGTCTCCTGCAGCTGGCTGTCGAGCACTCGGCGGTCGGTGACGACGACCACGGAGTCGAACAGCGGGGTGTCATCCACAAAGAGGGATGCAAGGCGATAGGCCGTCCAGGCGATGCTGTTCGACTTGCCCGACCCCGCCGAATGCTGCACGAGGTAGTTCTTGCCCGTCCCGTTCGCGCGCACGTCGGCGATGACCTTACGCACGGAGTCGAGCTGGTGGTAACGGGGGAAGATGATGCGCTCCTTCTTGCGCTTCACCTCGTTGCCGCGCGCATCGAGCTCTGTCTCTTCCTTGACCTCCAGGTGGAGGAACTTGTTGACGATATCGAGCAGGCTGTCCTTCTGCAGGGCGACCTCCCACAAGTGGCTCGTGGCATAACCGTCGGGATTTGCGGGGTTGCCGGCGCCGCCGTCGTTTCCCGCCCCGGCGGAGCCCTGGTTGAACGGCAGGAAGAAGGTCTTCGCGCCCTCCAGCTTGGTGGTCATGTAGACATTTTCGAGATCGACGGCGAAAAAGGCCACCATGCGCGTGTTGAACTTGAGACAGCGACACCTCGGGTCGCGGTCCTCGCGCCACTGGCGCATGGCATTCTCAACGTCTTGGCCGGTGAACTGGTCCTTGAGCTCTATGCTCACCAGGGGGATGCCGTTCACGTCCAGGACCATGTCGATGGTCTGGTTGCCCGTCTCGGCGAAGTGGAACTGGCGGATGCAGCGGCAGACGTTCTTGGCATAGCGGTCGGCGGCGCTTTCGTTAAGCCCGCTCTCCGGCTTGAAGAATACGACCTTGAAAGGAATTCCTCGGTGCTTGAAGCCGTGTTTGAGCACCGCGACCATACCCAGGCGGTCGACGGCGTCGTTGAAGACCTTGGCGAACTTCGCCGTGGAATCGGAGTTGCACATGCGCTCGAAGCGATCCCACGCCTTGGGCTGCGTCGTCTGGATGAAGTTGACCAGGGTGGCGGCGTCGAGCGCACGGTCACGATGCTCCATGTAGCCGCCGCCGACCATCTGATAGGTGCCGTCCTCGACGTAGAGGAGCGAATGCCTGTCGTCGCACTTGAAGAAACCGCCCTCAGGCGAGCAGAGAAACGACTCGATGTCCTCTTCGAGGTTCTTTTCCTTTGTCTGCGCAGGCATGCTACAACCTCATCTCTCTCAACTCGCGACCAAAGAGAGCGAGCCACGGAAATATGCTCTTGTTTAGCACCATGTACATCTTCGCGCGCTGCTTTTCCGTCGGTGCCGTCCTCTTGTTGAACATATCCACCATGAACTCGTAATCGTTTCGACCGTCATAACCGTTGTACCTATTGGCCGGAAAGGCGCCCCTCTCGTAAAGGAAAGCGTAGAGGCGTCGAGAAAACAGATCCCTGTTCATGCCATCGAGTCGCACGCCCGGCTTCCTCGCCTCAAGGGCTTCCAGCAGCTTGATCGCTGCCTTCCAGCCCTCAACCTCGTTCTTGAGCTCATCATTTTCAAACTTAAGGATGCAGGTGGAGCCTATTGGCGAGAGCTCTTTCCCGTTGACGGAATTTTTGATTGTGAACTCATACCTGATGCCCTCATGCCCGCAAAGACACTCTCCGGAGGTGTTCCCATTGTCATGGCACCCCACCACGTGCCATTCGGAAACGGCAATATCCCACGTTTTCGACGACGACGCCTCCAGCACGATGCCCGGAAGACGATAGGAATCGCCCATTGGCTACACCTCCCGCTTTCCGGTGACGGTCTCGTAGATGAGCGACTGCTTGTACGCTTTGAGGTCGGTGATGATAGCCTGCTTGGCAGCGATATCGGCATCGATCTGGGTGCACTTCTCGTCCAAGTAGTCCGCAATGAGACGCTGTTCGGAGAGAGGGGGCAATGGCACAAACGCCCGAGCCAATACGTTAGCGGCAAGATTTGCGCTCGTTGCACCAATGGCAGTAGCCATGGCTTGATTGGTGGTAGATGAGCACGTAAGCGCATAGCTAAGCCACTCGGGAGCGCAGCAAATGGGTCTAGCGACAGTCAGCGAAGAAGCAACCGTGCCGCAGTTCTCCGTTCGGTTCAACGAGCATTTGCCAACGCTTCCGCGCAAACAAAAGACGACATCACCGCGCCGTAGCTTCACACCCTTAAGTGAATCGTACTTATCTTGCGAAATGTACTTCGAAAAGACGTCGGGAAGATAACGACCATTGAGGTCGCCAGACGTAATAAACGGAATTCCAGCCTCTTGAATGTCGTCGCCTGAAGGGTAGCTGTCACTTCTATCTCCGTTGAGAAATACAGCGAGACGCTTCACCATCACGAGGCCCCAGTTCGCATTCATTTTTCCTATCGCCGGGACTCCGCTTTCTTTCACTTTGAAAGCGTTACACGTACCGTAAACAATGGCTCGTTTAACCACATCGTTTTGATACGCCCTGTACTCTTCAATAGACTGCTCGGCGGTGGAGACGGCGCGGTCGATTTCGGCGCACTTATCGTCCAGGTATTCCGCGATGCGGCGCTGCTCATCGAGGGGAGGCATGGGTAGCACTTGGGCTGCAAAGTCCTCGAACTTGATTGTTTTGCCTTCGCGGATGCCCAACGTTAGTGAATTCATATGGTCAATAAACGACGGCGACTTAAACAAGTACTTATAGAACTGATAGTCGATTGGCTTTATTGAGCGAAACGTTTGGTAAGCAGGCGAACAGACCCCTTCGAAGTCGGAGCGCTCGAAGCCGCCCTGGAAGCTGCGCAGGCTGATTACAAAATCATTCCTGTGAACCGTACGGAATCTACTTAGGTCGGTATCGTCCTTAACGCGAACAACACCTTCAAGCCTATCCTGAGGCCACATGCCATGCTTCTGGGTCGCTGCCAAAAGCGTAAGGTCATCGTTGCCCCTGTCGTTGGTGAGTTTAAACAGGCGCTTAGCCCTATGCAATTTCCACCTCGAGGGGACCTCGCCGAGCCACTCGACGCCACTGTCCTTCATCTCCCGCATTGCTAACGCACCTCTCCGAAGAGGGCCTTGAGGCTCTTCTCGAGCGTCTTCTCGTGCTCGAGGATGCGCTTGGCGATCTCGTCAGCTGGCTCCAGCTCGGCGTACTTGTAGAACACGCGCGTGAACGGGACGGTGTAGCCCACCTTGGTCTTCTTCTTGTCCACCCAGGCGTACTTGTTGTACGGGCGTACCTCGCGCTCGATATAGGCGTCAATGTCCTGAGTGAGCGGGATGTCCTCGGTGTCCTCCTTGGCCTTGTCCGCCTGCATTTTCCCGCGTTTGTTAAGGACGGGTTCTCCGTCCTCGTCGACGACGGGGCTCTCCACGGCAACGCGGTTGAAGCCAAACTCGACCGTCTCCATCAGGCGCGCCTCGACGGAGACCTCTAGTCCGTTGGACCCGGCGCCCGTCCAAGTGCCGTCGCGATACTCGGAGTACGCCTAGACGATAAGGTCGCGGCAGGACTTGGTGATGTCGTTCTTCTTGTCGCCAATGCCCTTGCGGCGCTTCTCGAAGCACCGGGAGGCGTCGATGAGCAGCACGTGGTCGCGATGCTCCGGTGCCTTCGCCTTGCTGAAGAGCCAAACGTAGGTGGCGATGCCGGTGTTGTAGAACGAGTCGCAGGGCAGCTGCACGATCGCGTCGAGCCAGTCGTTCTCCAACACGTATCGGCGGATGCTGTCCTCGCCGCTGCCGGGCTTGCCCTTGTAGAGCGGACTCGCGTCCTGGACAATCGCCATCACGCCGTCGTCCTTGAGCTTAGACAGGCCGTTGAGCACGAAGAGCATCTGACCATCGCCCTTGGCGGGAAGCTTCTCAACGGGGAAGCGTCCACCGCCGGCAGTCTTGAATTCCTTCTCCACCGAGGGGGCCTGAGGATTCCACGGGTCACCGAAGGGTGGATTGGAAATGCAGTAGTCGAACTTGAAGCCATCGAACTTATCGGCGGAGAGGGTATCTCCGAAGCGCATGTTGGCGTCGTCCTCGCCACGAATTAGCGCACTCGCCTTCGCGATGCCGAAAGTGAAGGGATTGAACTCCTGACCGTAGCAGGTTACACGGGCCTCGGCGTCGAGCTGGCGCAGGCGCTCCTCGGTGCAGCCGAGCATCTGCGAGGTTCCCATGGTCTGGTCGTAGACGGTCTTCGTGATGCGGTCGCCGTCGAAGACGTGCGGGTCCGCCTGAATGAGCAGGTCGGTCATGAGGTACACGATGTCGCGGCTCGTGAAGTGAGCGCCGGCGTCCTCGTCGTAGGACTCGGAGAAGCGCTGAATGAGGTTCTCGAAGATGTAGCCCATGTCCACAGCTTTGATCTTGTCGGGCGACATGTCGGCCTGCGGCTTGCAGAAGTCGCAGACGACCTGGTAGAGCAGCGGGGCGTCTGGGTCGGAGAGGCGTTCGATCTGGTCGGCGAACTTCATGCGTGCCAAGATGTCCTGCACGTTGTCCGAGAACCCGTTGATGTAGCCCTTGAAGTTGTCCTCGATGTTCTCCGGGTCGGCCTTGAGCGTCTCGAAGGTGAACTTAGAGGTGTTGTAGAAGGGGTAGCCGGAGGCATCGCGCAAAAAGCCGTCCTTCACGGAAAAGGCTTTGTATTTCTCAGCTGCGGCGAGAACGGCATCGTGCGTGGGCTCAAGGCAGTCGTGGAAGCGTTTGATAACGGTCATAGGAAGGATGACCAGGCCGTACTCATGAGGCTTGTAGGGGCCACGCAGGGTATCGGCGGCACTCCAAATGAGAGATGCCTTCTCTTGAATATTGGCGCCAACGGCCTTGATAAGATCGTCGCTATCCGCCACTGCTATTTCTCCTTCTTGGTCAGATATTCGATGAGGCTCATCTTTACCAGCGAGGTAAAGCTGATGCCAGAAAGCGCAGCGGCGTCCTTCGCCGCATCACGCATGTTTTTAGGTATGCGGATGGTCACGGCAACGTTCTCGCCATCCACAAGAAAGCTCTTGAGCTCGCCTGTCTTGGCCTCTCCGTCGACAAGCTCGGCGTATTTCATTGGCAACCCCCGCGATTGCATGATGCAATACAAATGTGCTTCTGATTCTAGCAAAGGAACAGAAGCCAATGACCATCTGACGCAGATAGAAGGGGAAGTCGAGAGTCAACGTTCTGCCCATTCGCGATGCCATGGAATCTTAGGTCCCGTAGGCTTGTCAGCCATTCGGTTAAACCTATAGATATGAATTTAGGACCGGTGACTTGAATCAGCGGTCATCCCGGGCCCATCGATATGCAGTGTACCCAGGGCTAGCAGGTTTAACAAATGGATTTTCGTTAGCGCGACCTCGACCGTCCCAACTGCCTCGGCTACCAACTGAACGCCCCCTACCTCCCCTCCGCCTTCAGCTTCAGCAGCAGGTCGCCCAGCTCGGGGCACTTGTTGGAAAGGCGCATCTGGGCTCGATCGCCCATCCCCCACCGCTGGCGGATCTCCTGAGCACGCGGACTCACGCGATAGCCCCCGTCCATCACCTGCTTGAGCAACTTGGCGGTCACGCGCGCGTCGGCTAGGGCACTGTGGGCGTGACCCGTCGACTCGTCAAACTCGATGCCAAACCACGTCGCCGCGTCATTCAAAGAGACGCACTCGTGGCTGCCCACGTCCATGATCGAGGTGTAAAACGCCTGCAGATCGGCCCAGTCCGTAGGAAATGCGGCAAGGTCGATTTGCTTTGCCTGGCACTCGGTCATAAGCTGTCGACGGTCCGTCCCGCTCCAGCAAACTATCTGGGCGGAGTAGCGGCCGATCCAATCGCTGAGCCTTTTGATCACCATGTAGAGCGGGTCGGCCATCGCGGTGTCCACGGCCGATATACCTGTGAGCTCGCGGACGGGAAACGCAACGCCTTCGGTAAATTCCGTCTGCACAAACTGCGAGAACTCGCCCATAACGTTGCCGTGGTAATCGAGCTTGACGGCGCCGACCTCGATAATCTCATTGCGCAGTCCACGGCGCTGGCGCTGCTTTGGCACCGGCGCAAACTCAAAGTCCAGCACAATCTGGCGCGCAAAGTTCGTCGTATCGATAGCCGAGATACCCGGCGTCTTTTTCAACTGACACGGTTAGGGCCTTTCTCCGTTGCCTGCCGCTTGCTACATAGGCGGCTACATTGCCGTAAGGATAGGTGGCCGCGCGGACATGAAAGCTGGGCGCAATACCATGCGCCAGGCACACGCCATGCAGACGGCCCCAAGAGAGTTGCCCGCTCTATTCAAATGCATGAAAAAGATTTAGGCCCGGTGACTTGAATCAGCGGTCATCCCGGGCCCATCAATATGCAGTGTACCTACAGAGGGCTGGTTAATCAAACGGGCTTTCGGTGACGAAGACCTGCGCGTCTAGCCCCAATCGCCCAGCGCCGTCTTCTGCCGCCCTTACGAAAGGCTGCTATTCGAGGGAATCACGTTGCTGTTATTATCGAACATATATTCGTATTTATGACCGCGCTTTGATAGAATGGCAGTTGTTGACGGCAGTTCCATGTGCCGGGCAGCGCCCTCCATGCGACGGGAGGTGATGCCCATGACCGATCTGATTGATTTCGTGAAGCTCCTGACCGCTTTGGTCTCGCTCCTCACGGCGCTTATCGGACTTTCCGAGGCACTTAAGCAGCGTACGAAGCAAAAGAAGAGGGGTCGACGCCGTTAAGGCATTGACCCCTTGAACTAAGTAACGGCGCTGCCCAGCTATCACCCTTGGGCTGCCGTCGACTTTATTCTACCTACGGTTGCCAGGTTTAACAAATGAATTTTCAGTAATGGAGCCCCGGAGCCCGCTCGCTCAACCACCTGGCCATCGGATTAGCCGGATTCTGGGACACGCCTTCCGTCCCAGGCCTCTACCGGAAAATGCGTCCCACCCTGAGGCTCAATTCCGGAACACGGTTTCCGTTTGAAGCCCCGATGGGAAAGCGTGTCCCGTTCCGAGAGCTCATTCCTGGATGCAGTTTCCGCTAGAGATGCCACCGGGAAAGCGTATCCCGTTTTGGAGCCAAATTCCGGGTCGTAGTTTCCGCCTGAGGGCCGATCCGGAAACGGCATCCCATTCTGAAGCCGAAATCTGGGACACGCTTTCCGCCAAGGGTTGCAAAAGGAAAGCGCATCCCATTCCGAGCATCACATCAGAGCGCGCTTGGTTATCTCCGCTCGCACATCTCGGCAAACGAAATCAGCTTGGCATCTCCCCTGCTCGCCGCAGCTTCCTGACATCCTTGCGTAAAGCCACGCTTCGAAAAGATCACGTAGCTTTTATGCTGCCGCCTAAAGAGCTCGCTTCGGTACACGAGCTTTTCCAGAACATCCTCGCCTACCGGTTCATTGCGCCATTTGCACTCCGCAAACAGCGCATCGCCCTCGCCATCGTCAACAATCAAGTCGATTTCTTCCTGCGTATGCGTACGATTATCCGTCCCCCACCAGCGCCCGACGCTCGCCGGAACCACATCGAGCTGGCCCGCCCGCGCGAGTTCGTACACGTATTGTCTGCATATGAGCTCAAAGACCGTACCCATGTAATCCGATACGTACGGCTCAATGCGCTTATACGCCATCTCGGCCATATCGTTTTGAATCAGCCCGATGTTCTGCGGAACAAACTTGTACCAGAACCTAAACATCTGATCGCTCAGCAGATACACGGCTCGCTTATTGCTCGTCTCGTTTAGGGGCAGCTCGCGCTCGACAATCCCAAGCGACGCCAGCTTATCCACATAGCTCTTTACGTTGCTCGCAGGGATTCCCGTAGAGCTCGCAATCTCCGAGATCTTCGAGCGCCCCTGAGCAATTGCTTGCACGATTGCATCATATTGCTCGGGATTGCGGCACTCTTGCAATAGCAGGTTACTCGGCTCCTCAAAGAGATAGCCCGTAGGAGTAAGAAAAAGACGTTTGATGTTGTCCTTGAGCGGTGCGGCAGGATCGACTTTCTCGATATATGCAGGAATGCCGCCCGTCATGCCATAGCAAACTGCAGCGTCTTCGCGACCCATGCTCTGCCACAGGCCGAGAGTCGTCATAAAATCGAGCGGCAAGATCTTAAACTGGGCCGTACGCCTACCGTATAGTGGGCTCTCGTAGCCCAACACCTGTTCCTCCATAAACGAAAGAGACGAGCCGCACAGGATAAGCATGAGCTTGGTCTCTTTGTACAAGTGATCGATCTTGTCTTGCAGCAACGAGCTGATCTCGGGATTCGATTGGGCGAGATAGGGATACTCGTCAATCACAACAATCAAACGTTCCGTGCGAGCCATGGTGGCCAATGCATCGAACGCCTCGTCAAAACTACGAAACGACACGCCTGCAGCACCAACCGAACCCGCAAGTATCGCCTGGCTAAAGCCGTGCAGGTTTGCCTCTGCATTGGTACGACGAGCTTGAAAGTAAATAGCCCTCTTGCCTTGGATGAACTCTGTGATAAGGCGCGTTTTACCCACGCGACGGCGGCCGTAAATCACAGGCATCTCAAAGGAGCCCGTGCCATACAGTCGATTGAGCTCGGACATTTCCGCTGTTCTTCCGATAAACATAGGGCCATCCTTCCTTTACGTTATAGCTAGCTATATTATACCTTCCTATAATATAGCTAGCTATAACGTAATTCGACAGGCAGCGCACGCAAAAGGGGCGGTACACCACCGCACGTGGACCGTTCCGGAAAATGCATCCCGTTCTGGAGCCAAAACTGGGCCGTAGTTTCCGCCAAGCATCCCATCCGGAAAGCGTGTCCCGTTCTGAGTGGCAATTCCGGGACACAGTTTCCGCATGCGGCCCGTTGGGAAAGTTCATCCCGCTCTGAAGGCTCGTTCCGGGATGCAATTTCCGTTTGAGGCCCGATCTGGAAACGGCATCCCACTCTGAGGCCGAAATCTGGGGTGTAGTTTCCGCTTGAAGGGCTGTCCGGAAAGCGCGTCCCATTCCGAGTGGCAATTCCGGGTCACAGTTTCCGCAGATACAAGGCGACAGTCCGCCGCCCTTATCACATGCCTTCAAATATGCGATCCAGAAACACAAAACAGCAGATAGAATGCTCTTTTTCAAAAAGTACACGTCCCGAAACTTACCAAGACTTCATATCCAGTTACCGTTCACGGTCGCCGATTACCGCCCACCGATTCAAACAAGAAATATGTTGCCAAAAGCAGGTCATCTACCTGCATGGTTAGATTTTGGTCAGCTTTTGGTCAGCTGAGCGGCAAGTTCCAGCTGATACGTTTTTGCTACCCAAAAGGAGGCGGTAGCTCATGACCCATTGCAATGACCAGCTCATCGACCAACTGCTCACTCAAGCCGAACAAGAGGGGCGCTGCCTGATTCCCCCGAGCACGGCGATCCGAAAAGCGCTCCTTCGGCGCACCGGCGGCACGGTTGTCTCGCCCATGCCGGGGTTGTTTGCGCGAAAAACGCGCTGGGATGAACTCAACCGAGCGCAACGCCATTGCGAAATCCTCCGCGCCCTTGCGATCATCCACCCCGATTGGACGTTCTGCTCGTTTTCGGCCGCCTGTCTGCTGGGGCTCGAGGTCTCGTGGCGACACCTGAATGTCGTGCATGTCTGCAGTACCACCAAGCCGTCGGCTCGTCCGGGCGCACATATTCAGCGGCACCAGATTGAGCCGGCCGGAGCAAAACGCAGAGCCGGCATATCGGTAACGCCGCCCATCCAAACGGTTACAGATTGCCTGTTGCAGACCGGTTTTGCCGACGGTATGCCCATTGCCGATTCGGCGATCTCAAAGCTCGTCCTTGTGCGGGAACAGCTGATGGAGGCCGTCGAGCAACGAGCAACTGCCCGCAATGGTCGCGCGATTCGTACGGCTCTCACAACGCTTCGATATGCCGACGCCCGCGCCGAGAGCGGCGGGGAATCGGTCGCCCGAGCCGTCATGATCGAGACGGGCTTTGCGCCCGATTGGCTTCAATACGAGCTGACGGACCCCTTCAATTCGGCCAAGCCCATACGAACGGACTTTGCCTGGGAGCGCCAGGCGCGGGAACTCACGCTGGGCGAGCTCGACGGGCTCATCAAATATACCGACCAGACCATGCTGGCCGGACGCACCACCGCCGAGGCGCTCGTTGCCGAACGACAGCGCGAGGCGCACCTATCGCTCTACGGTCACCCTCTGCTGCGCTTTACCATCAGCGAGGTCCGCTCGGCAGGAGTGCTCGCCAAAAAGCTACAGACGGCAGGCATCCGGCAGACCGCGCTGCCGACATGGCTCAACGAGGTGGACCTGTAGGAGCTGTTGAGCTTATGCCCGCCTGCCCATCAAACTGGGGCACACTTTCCAGTTGGCGGCACCGCGGAAACCATATCTCAGATTGAGTGCTCAGAATGGGATGCGCCTTCCATATGGCATACCTAGCGGAAACCGTGTCCCGGAATCAAGGCCCAGAACGGGACACGCTTTCCGGCTGAAGCGCCCAGCGGAAACTGCATCCCGGAATAGACGCTCAAACTGGGACGCAATTTCCGCTGAGGTTCCATCCGGAAACTGTGTCCCACTCCGAGCGTCAATTCTGGGATGAACTTTCCGCCAGAGGGTTCAGCCGGAAACGGCATCCCACTCTGAAGCGAAATTCTGGGACGCAGTTTCCGCATGCGGAGGCGCTCCAAACAAAAGGCCCCGACTCACGATGGAGCTGGGGCCAAAGGCGCAGCATATGCAGTTGATGTTGAGCGCGAACAGCTCGTCAGTAATGGCTGTCCGCGCCCTACCCTACCCGCGGTTGCGGACGCGGCTGTAGGGCGTATCCACCATGGGCAGATTTGGACGCAGCTTGCCGTCAAACGTGCGGTAGGCGTTCTGCACGGCGGGCGCCGTGGGGATCGTTGCGATCTCGCCGATGCCCTTGCCGCCGTATGCCACGGGCAACAGTTCGTCCTTCTCCACGTAGATGGCGTGGATATCCGGAATCTCGGGCGCGCGGAACAGCCCGAGCGTGCCGTACCTCGCCTGGGGCACGCAGTCCTTGAGCGGCCAATCCTCGGTAAGCGCATAGCCCATACCCATGAGCACGCCGCCTTCGATCTGACCCTGGATGGAGATGGGATTGACCACCTTGCCGGAATCGTGTGCGGCATAGACCTCGCTCACGCGGCCGTCGTCGTCCAAAATGACCACATGCGTGGCAAAGCCGTAGCAGATGTGACTCTTGGGGTTGGGAACATCCGCACCCAGCTTGTCGGTCGGCTCCAGGTACACGTAGCCAAACTCGCATCCCTCGAGTGCCTTGATAGCAGCCGCGGGATCTTGAGGATACATACCCTGGCCGGCGACGAGTTCCTGTGTGTGCAGCTGATAGGCGCGACCGTCGTCGTACTCGATCTTGATGCCATCACCATGGGCGCTCACAGGAGCATCGGGTGCATGCTTGCCGGCCTCGATGTCAAGCATGGCATCGCGCAGCAGGAAGGCGGCGCCGCGCACGGCCTCGCCGGTCACGACCGTCTGACGCGAGCCAGACGTGGTGCCGGAGTCGGGAGCGTTCTCGGTAGAGCACTCGCCATTGGCGATGCAGCGAAGCGGCAGGCCGCATGCCTCGGCAACGTCCTGCAAAAAGACCGTGTTGCAGCCCTGGCCGATGTCGGACGTGGCAGCATAGACCACGGCCACGCCGTTCTCGACGCGAATCTTGCAGCGGCCGGCATCGGGCAGGCCCACGCCCACGCCGGCGTTCTTCATGGCGCAGGCGATACCGGCGTGTCCGGGATGCGCATAGTAGGCATCCTTGACCTCGAGCAGCGTCTCCTTCAGCGCCGTGGAGCAGTCGGCAATCTGCCCGTTGGGCAGAACCTCGCCCGGCTCGATGGCGTTACGGTAGCGAATCTCCCACGGATCCAGGCCGACCTTCTCGGCCAGCAGGTCGATCAGGCTCTCGAGCGCAAACTCGGACTGGCAAACGCCAAAGCCGCGGTACGCGCCGGCGGGCGGGTTGTTGGTGTAGTAGCCAAAGCCGCGAATGTCGGTATTCTGGTACTTGTAGGGGCCGACGGCATGCGTACAGGCGCGCTCGAGCACCGGGCCGCACAGCGACGCGTAGGCGCCGGTATCAAAGTTGATCTCGCAATCCAGGCCGGTAAAGTTGCCCTCGGCGTCGCAGCCCAGTGTAAAGGTGCCGTCCATGGCGTGGCGCTTGGGATGGAACGCGAGCGACTCGGCACGCGCGAGCTTGCACTTCACGGGACGCTGGAACTTATATGCGGCGAGCGCGGCCAGGTGCTGGATGGACACGTCCTCCTTGCCGCCAAAGCCGCCGCCCACGAGCATGGTCTCGACGACCACGCGCTCGGGCTCGCTATCCCAGCCAAACATGTGGGCGCACTCTTTACGCGTGTCGTAGGCGCCCTGGTCGGTCGACTGCACCTTGACGCCGTTCTTGTACGGGAAGGCGACGGCGCACTCGGGCTCCAAGAAAGCATGCTCGGTAAAGGGCGTAGTAAAGCGCTGCGTCACGGTGAACGCGCTCTCCGCCAGCGCCTTGGCGGCGTCGCCACGCGTCACGTGACGGCTCTGGCATACGTTGTCCTTGAGCTCCACCGTGTTGCCAAAGGCAAAGAAGCTGTCGTGCAGGCGCGGAGCGTCGGCAGCCCTGGCCTCGGCGATGTTACGCACGGGTTCCAGAGGCTCGTAATCAACCTTGACGAGCTTCTTGGCCTTCTCGAGCGTCGCCTCGTCCTCGGCAACCACCAGCACGATGGCATCGCCCACGCAGCGGGTGATATCGCCCTGGGCGATCATGACGTCCCAGTCCTGGATAAGGTGGCCGACCTGGTTGACCGGCACGTCCTCGGCGCGCAGAATGCCCACCACGCCGGGCAGGGCCTCGGCCTTGGAGGTATCGATGGAGAGCACGCGGGCACGCGGGTACTTCGAGCGCACGGCGCTGGCATAGGTCAGGCCCGGCTGGTCGAGCTCGTCGATGTCGTCGGGGTACTTGCCCTCGCCGAGCACCTTCTTGCGCACGTCGATACGGAAGGCGCGCTTGCCCACGCCGTAGTCATCGCCGCGCTCCAGGTCCTCGTCGATCTGCTTTTCGCCGCGGAGCACCGCGGCTGCCAGCGAAATGCCCTCGATAATCTTCTTGTAGCCGGTGCAACGGCAGACGTTGCCGCGAATGGCGTACTTGATCTGTTCCTCGGTGGGCTCGGGGTCCTCGGCGATGAGTGCCGCACCCGCCATGACCATGCCGGGGATGCAAAAGCCGCACTGCACGGCGCCCACGGCGCCAAAGGCGTACACAAAGGCCTCGCGCACGTCCTCGGGCAGGCCCTCGACGGTTACGATGTTACGGCCGGCGGCAAGCGCGGTGGTCAGCACGCACGCCTTGACGGCCGCACCGTCCACGTGGATGGTGCAGGTACCGCACGCGCCCTCGGAGCAGCCGTCCTTGGCGGAGTGAATATGCAGGTCGTCCCGCAGGTAGCGCAGCAGCGGTTTGTTCTGAGTCGTCGTGCGCTCCACGCCGTTAACGGTAAAAGTGAATTCCTGTGCCATGGTGATTCCCTTCTACACGCCGGCGGCAATGCCGGTGCGGTCGTGAATGGCGCCATGCAGGCACACAACCGCGCACATGCCGCACGACAGGCAGTCCGCGCCGTCGATATGGGCGCAGTTGTCCTCGATGCGAATAGCGCCGGCAGGGCACTTTTTGGCGCACATGCCGCAACCGATGCAGCTCGTGTCGCAGATCTTGCGCGCAATGGCGCCCTTGTCGGTGTTGTTACAGCGCACCAGGATGTTCTGGTAGCCGGGAACGAAGGCAATCACGCGCTGCGGGCACGCCATGCCGCACAGGCCGCAGCCCGTGCACTTGGAGCGGTCCACGCGGGCAACGCCGTCGACCAGTGAGATGGCACCGTGGGGGCAAGCCGTGACGCAGGCGCCACAGCCAATGCAGCCTTCGCTGCAGCGGGCATCGCCGCCTGCGGAGGCGCAACCGCTTCCGCAGGCAACGTAGGCCACGTTATGTTGAATGGATTTGGCCATAAGAGACTCGCCTATTTCTTAAGAAGGTACGAATAGTTGTCGCGCACAGCCCTGATGGTCAGGCGGACGGCCTCGGGAAGACCGGTGTTGACGGCATCGACCGAGACGGTGCGGACCGTGCCGGCGACGCGAACCTTAAAGTGGTCCTCGTCCACGGCCAGGAAGCCCTCGTTCTCGGAGTTCTCCATGTCCTCCTCGCTCCAGAACAGGGTGAGCTTGTCCTTGTAGGGACGACCCTCCTGGTAAGGGCAGAACACGGCGCAGTTGCCGCACTCGTTGCACATGCCGTCGACATGGACGACCTGATGCTTGGCCAGGCCCGGCACCTTAATTGCCACGTTGGCGCGGTTGGGGCACACGTCGCAGCAGACCTCGCACACCGAGCCGCAGCCCAGGCAGCGGGTCTTGGTGCAGTTGCGTTTGTCGCGGCACAGCGACCCCTTGCGCTCGTAGCAGGTGTCCTCGCGGCCGGCCTGAGCATTCTGGTCGGCGTACTTGTTAAAGTCCACGCCGGCGATGGCACGGGCAACCTCGGCGGCATCGGCGATGGCCTCGACCACGGTAGCAGGACCGCGACGGCAGTCGCCCGCAGCCCAGACGCCCTCGACGCCGGTGGAGGTGGCGGCAAGGCGGCCGCGACGGTCGTGCTCGACGCCCGCGGCATCGTACAGGCTGGCGTCGATGCCCTCGCCCACGGCGCAGATCACCGTGGTGGCGGGAAGCTCGACGGTCTCGCCCGTGGCGACGGGGCTGCGACGGCCGCTTGCATCCGGCTCGCCAAGCTCCATAACATCGCAGGTCAGCACGGCGCCGTTGAGTGCCTTGGGCGCCAGCAGCTCGCAGAACTCAACGCCGTCGGCAAGAGCAAGATCAAGCTCTTCCTCGTCGGCGGGCATCTGCTTCTTGGTGCGGCGATACACCAGGCGCACGTTCTTCACACCAGCCAGGCGCTTGGCCACGCGGGCAGCATCCATGGCGGTGTTGCCGGCGCCGATGACCACGACGTCCTCGCCCAGCTCGAGCTTCTCGCCCTTCTTGGCGGTCTCGAGGAACTCCAGCACGTCGAGCTCGGCACCCTCGCCCAAGCCCGCAGAGCCGGGCATCCAGGCACCGGTGGCCACGACCACGTCGGTAAAGCCCTGGGCCTTGAGCTCTTCAATGGAATCCACGCGAGCGTTGAGCTGCACCTTGGCGCCAAAGGCCAGGCAGAGCTCGGCATCGTGGGAGATATCGTCGCTCGCAATACGGAACTCGGGGATCACGTGGCGGACCACGCCGCCGAGCGAATCGCGGGCCTCAAAGATAGTGACGGGCACGCCGGCACGCGTCAGGAAGAACGCCGTCGCCAGACCGGCCGGGCCGCCACCGATAACGGCAACGTTGTGCTCGCCGTCGTTGGCAATGGCCTGGGCGCGCAGCTTGGGCAGCACGGCGGTCATGGCCTCGCGGGCAGCCTTGAGCTTGCTGGCGCGAATCTGGGCACCCTCGGGCTCGTAGAACGCACGCTCGCAAGCGCGGCCGCAGGGATGCGGGCAGATGGTGCCGGTGATAAACGGCAGGGCGTTGCGCTCGATGATGATGTTGAGCGCGTCCTCGAAGCGGCCCTCGTCAACAGCCGCCAGATAGGCGGGAATATCCTGCTGGATGGGACAGCTC
This sequence comes from Collinsella sp. AM38-1BH, assembly GCF_003467545.1. Taxonomy (NCBI): domain Bacteria; kingdom Bacillati; phylum Actinomycetota; class Coriobacteriia; order Coriobacteriales; family Coriobacteriaceae; genus Collinsella; species Collinsella sp. AM38-1BH. Next base: position 188,976 of record NZ_QSHC01000001.1, read on the forward strand.
GTGCGGCACGGCGTGGTAAAGCAGTCGGAAAGCGGGCTCTTGCCGGCGACCTTGCGGTCGGGCAGCGGGCGCAGCGGCTTCTTGTAGAGCGGGTTGGTGAGCGAGTCGGTCTGAATCGCGGTCACGGCCTCGAGCGAGACGCCCGCAAACGGCTTGCCATCCAGGTCGGTAAACTCGCCGGCCATCTGGCTAAAGCGCTCGTAGCCACCGGGCTTGAGCACGTCGGTCGCCAGGGTGACGGGCCAAATGCCGGCATCATACAGGGCGCGGATGTTGTAGACCGTGGCACCACCGGAGTAGCTGATGCGCAGCTTACCGTCAAACTGCTCGGTAATGCGGCGGGCGGCCTCGATGGTCAGCGAGAACAGCGAACGGCCGGACATGTACATCTCGGTAGAGGGCAGCTCGTTTCTCGTCACGTCGACGGGGAAGGTGTTGGTCAGCTTGACGCCAAACTCCAGGCCGCGCTCGGCGCACAGGGCAATCAGGCGCTCGAACATAGGCACGGCATCGGCCCACTGCAGGTCCTCACGGAAGTGCGTGTCATCGAAAACGATGTAGTCAAAGCCCAGCTCGTTCAGACGCTGGCGGGCAAACTCATAGCCCAGCAGCGTGGGGTTGCACTTGATGTAGGTGTTGAGACCCTTCTCGGTAATCAGATAGGTCGCGATGCGCTCGATCTCCGCCGGCGGGCAGCCATGCAGCGTGGACTCGGTAATGGAGTTGGAGACGCGCGCCGGGATGGACTCGACAAACGCGGCATCGACATGCTCAAACTTGTCCAGGTTAGCGAGCGCCCACGTGCGGCACTCGTTCCAAACCTCGGAGCCGCTGGCGTCCTTCATGCCCTCAATGTACGCATCGACCTTGGGGCTCTTGATGCCCTCGAGGTCATAACCCACGGACATGTTGAAGACAAAACCATCCGGGCTGCCCAGGCCGTACTCGCGAGCGATCAGGTGGCAGGCAAACCATGCCTTCACGTACTCGGCAAAGGCCTGCGGAACCTCGAGCTCGGTCGACCACTCGCAGTTGTAGCACTCGTCCTGCGCCACGATGCAGGGCTTGTTCACACACTTGGAGAGCTCCTCGCCGTCCATAACCTGAACGGTCTTGAGCTCAAAGAAGCGGGAACCGGCCACGTAGGATGCCACGATGTTCTGGGCCAGCTGCGTATTGGGACCGGCGGCCGGGCCAAACGGAGTCTCGATGCGCTCGTCAAAAATGGGAAGCGCGCCCTCCTGGTTGGTCGTGACCATCTTGCGCACGCCAAAGACGGCGCCCTGAGTCTTGTGCTCCTCGATGATCCAGTTCATCAGCTGCGAAAACGGGATCGGCCTCATGATGTCGCTCATAATGAGCTCCTCTCTGTAACGCCCGGCGAGACCGCGCGACGGGCGCAAATACGGTGTAGCGCTAGCACAGCGCCGGCGACCCCGCGGAGGCCGCCTATACGCGCGTCGAACGCGGCGAAACATCCGACGCGCGTGAATCTACTTGTAATTAGTAGGTGCGTTCGTTGAGCGTGCTCCAGAGCTTCTTGGACTCAGCCATGGTCCACGCGTTGATCTTGTCCTCATCAATGCCAACGAACTCGCGATCCTTGTACAGGACGCGGCCGTTGATGATGGTGGTGCGGCAGTTTTTGCCCATCATGCCAAAGAGCATGTGGCCGTCGATGTTCTCCTCGCTCAGCGGCGTAAAGGGCTTGTAGTCCATGACGATGACGTCGGCGGCAGCGCCGGCCTCGAGCACACCGAGTTTGCGATCGAAGTACTTGCTGGCCATCTTGGCGTTGTTCTCGAACAGCATCGTCATTGCCTCGCACCAGCCCACGTTGGGCATAGCGGCGTTGTGACGCTGAATGATCAGGAAGACCTTGAGGCTCTCGAGCATATCGTGGGTGTAGGCATCGGTGCCCATGCACACGGGGATGCCGCGGCGGAAGAACTCGAGCACGGGGGCGCAGCCCACGGCGTTGCCCATATTGGATTCGGGGTTGTTGACGAGCCAGGTGCCGGACTCCTTGACGATATCCATCTCGGCAGGCGTCACGTGGATGCAGTGGCCCAGCATGGTGTCGGGACCCAGCAGGTTGTGCTGCAGCAGGCGCTCGACGGGGCTGATGCCGCCGCGGTTGAGGCGGGAATCCCACACGTCGTTCATGCCCTCGCACACATGGATGTGGAAGCCGGTCAGGCCGTTGTTGGCCTCGGCCATCTTATCCATGGTCTCGTCCGAAAGCGTAAAGGTGGCATGTCCGCCAAACATGGCGGCGATCATATGGTTGTCGTTATCGCGACGCTCCTTGGCGGCCCACTGGGCAAATTCGGCGTTCTCGGCAATGGCCTGGTCGCATTTTTCCTGGCCGCGGCGATCGGAGACCTCGTAGCACAGGCACGAACGCATGCCCAGCTCCTGAGCTGCGTCCTTAATGGTAAAGAGGCTACCCGGGATCTCACAGAAGCTCGCATGGTGATCGAAGATCGTGGTGACGCCGTCGCGGATGGAGTCCAAGATCGTGGCATAGGCGCTGGCCTTGGTGCCGTCGAGCGTCAGGTTGTCGTCGATCTTCCACCACTGCTGCTCAAGATTCTCCAGGAAGTTGGTGGGGTTGCAGCCCTTGATGGCAAGGCCGCGGGCTAGACCCGAATAGATGTGGGTGTGGCAGTTGATGAGTCCGGGCATGATGAGGTTGCCCTGGGCGTCGACGTACTCGGCATCCGGGTACTTGGCCTTGAGCTCGCACTCGGGGCCCACTTCGACGATCGTATCTCCGTCAATGGCGACCGCACCGTTTGGAATAAACGGGGTCTGAGCGTTGCGGGTAAAGACGGAACCGTTAGCGACCAGAAGCATGGATGCTCCCTTCGACATCAGAGGCGGGGTTTGACACCTCTGACATGGCGGAGTGCGAAGCGCCGGCCTACACCGGAAACGGGCCCTCTCCCGTCAACGCTTCACCAAAGGGACAAACCCTTTGAAGTGCGGCTTGGCGCCGCATGACGTCGGCGGACGAGGCGATGCGTCCGCCGACGAATAGCACCGAATTGGTTACTTCTTGCTCTCGGGCAAGACCAGATCCACGGCAGCGTCCTTGGCAGCATCGATGTGCTGGGCCACGACCGGCGTCTGCGGAAGGATCAGGTTAAGGACAATGGCCATGATGGCGGTGGGGGTTACGGCATTGGAGCCGATGACGGTGGAAACCCAGGTGGGCATACCCTCGCCGGCAAGGCAACCGCTGGCCATCCAGATACCCAGGCCAAAGACGACGGAGGTACCGACGATGGTGGTAGTGCGCTGCGTGAGGCCCTCGCGGGTGAACATGCGCACGCCGTTCATGGTGATGGTGCCAAAGACGCCGACGGTCGCGCCGCCGATGACGGGCTGCGGGATAGCGGAAAGGACGGCAGAGAGCTGCGGGAACAGACCGGCGATGGCAAAGACGGCCGCAATGATCACAAAGACCCACTTGTTGACGACCTTGTTGGAGCAGATGATGCCCACGTTCTGGCCAAGGGCGCTGGTGGGAAGACCGCCCAGCAGGCCGCCGACCATAGAGGTGAGGCCCTGGGACACAATAGCGCCGGAGAGCTCGCGCTCGGTGGGCATACGGTCGATGGAGCCCAGGCAGGCGGCGGAAACGTCACCGATAACCTGGATAGCAACCATGGGGAACACGACGGCGAGGGTAATGCAGACCTCGGGATCAAACTCGAGCGCGTAGGGCATGAGCTTGGGAAGGGCGAAGACCTGAGCGGTGGCGACGCTGGAGAAGTCGATCATGCCAAAGGGGATGGAGACGATCATGCCAACGATCATGCCAAAGAACACGGATCCCAGCTTGAGCGTGCCCTTGCCAAAGTTGGCGAGCGCAAAGACCACGGCGAAGGTGATAAGAGCGACGCACCAGGCCTGCGGGGTGCCCCACAGCGGCGTACCCATACCGCCGGCCATATACTTGACGGCCGTGGGATACAGCGAAACGCCGATGGAGAAGATGACCGTACCGGTCACGACGGGCGGGAACAGCCACTTGATCTTGCTGTAGGCCAGACCAAAGAGGACCGCGACGGCGCCGCCGACGATCTCGCCACCCAGCAGCGCACCAAAGCTAAAGCCCGAGGCACCCATGGCCTGCAGGGCCGGCAGGAACGCGAACGAAACGCCCATGACGATGGGCAGGCCGCCGCCGATGCGACGGAAGGGAGCGAAGGCCTGAAGGGCCGTGTCGATCGCCGAAAGAATGAGCGCGACCTGGATGATGTCGGTACTCTGCTGGCTATTAAAGCCGTAGACGCCGGCCATGATGACCGCCGGGGTAATGATGCCGGCAAACGATGCCAGTACGTGCTGAAGGGCACACGGGATCATTTCCTTAACGGGAGGCATGCCTTCGCGAGTGAACAGGGCTTCAGTGCCGTTCGTAACCGTCTCCTGGGTCATTTGACCACCAATCCTCGAAGTAGTTGTTTTCGCATCTAACGCTCTATTGTGACGCAGTGCGGGGTTGAGGTTGTGCCTTCATTGCATATCGTATTAAAGATGATTCTCATTCTCAATAATAATTTTTTGTTATCAGACTATTCTTCAGCTGAAATAACGCATTTCCGCAGGTCAGGAAAGTGTCTGGTCAAAATAACATCTAACTTTTCTTTTGGTCAACCGTTTACCGCTAAATTCCTACCGTTCGTCTGCATTACGCAATGTACCTGCGGATATACGAGATGATGGGCAGCGTGTTACCATGAGAAAAAATTGTTATGAACATTTCCGATTTCACCCAAAGGAGTTGCCCGTGAACGAGACCGTACGTCGCTTTTTGCCGATGGTCGATTTTCTGGAGCAGATACTCGGCAAAAACAGCGAAATCGTGCTGCACGATTTCTCGGATCCCGACCACGCCATCGTCGATATTCGCAACGGCATCGTAAGCGGCCGCAAGGTCGGCGGTCCCGCCACCGATCTGGCACTCAAGATCATGCACGACGCCAAGTATCGCGACCTGCCGTTTATTACGGGCTACGAGGGGCGCGGTGCCGGCGGCAAGACGTTGGAGTCAGCGACGTACTTTATCCGCGAGAATGATGAGATCGTCGGTATGCTCTGCGTCAACACCGACCTCTCGACCGTGCGCTCCATCAACGCCATGGCGCAGCAGCTCATGGCGTGCTTCGACGCGGCGCCGACGCGCACGGAGCCCGCCCCTATCGAGGTCGAAAGCCTTTCGGAGTCTACACAGGAGCTCATCGACCGCAGCATTGCCGAGTTGCTGAGCGCGCGCGGGCTGGATGTAGCGTCGCTTGGTCAGAGCGACCGCGTGGACGTCATTCGCCACCTCAACGGTAACGGGGTGTTCATGCTCAAGGGCGCCGTGGCCTGCGCCGCCGCCGCGCTGGGCATCTCAGAGCCCAGCGTCTACCGCTACCTGCAAAAAGTCCGCAAGGAAGGCTAACGAGCAAAATGGAGTGCGGCTCCACAAGCGATCCGTCACTTGATAAAAGACCCTGCAGCTCGCACGCGCTGCAGGGTCTTTTTGCATGTCATGTTTAGTTGTGGCCAACGCCTTAGAGAGCGGCAACGACCTCGATCTCGACCAGACCGCCAGCCGGAAGGGCGGCAACCTGGAAGGCGCTGCGCGCGGGGAACGGGGCCTCAAACTTGGAGGCGTAGATCTCGTTCACGGCGGCGAAGTCGACGATGTCGGCCAGGTAGACCGTGGTCTTGACGACATCGGCAAAGGTAGCGCCGGCAGCGGTCAGCAGGGCCTCGACGTTGGCGAGGGACTGCTTGGCCTGGGCCTCGACGCCCTCGGGCATCTTGCCGGTCGCGGGATCGATGCCCAGCTGGCCGGACAGGAACACCATGTTGCCGGCCTGGATACCGGGGGAATACGGGCCGATGGCTGCGGGTGCGTTATCGGAAGACACGACGGTCTTGCTCATGTTTTTCTCCTTACGATCAATTGAGAGAGCGTGAGCGCGGTGTTCGCACCGGGAGGCACAGTTCGGTCTGAACACCGCGCTTGATTGGGATAGTACTCAAGGTTTCTGTTTGATGCAAGAATATTATCAGCTTGCGAGAATATTTTATCGCCCAACGGTTTCCCCGAACCGCTGAACGGTTCTCATGTGGAGCAGCCAGTCCAAGCTGCTGAAGACTTTGTCCTGCTTAGGCTGCGGGCGTCGCCCACCGCAGCGACGCCACTATACTTTTGAGTATCTGAGCATTTTGAAAGGCAGGATATGACCGCAACCGCCAGTCGAACCACCAACCGCAGACCCGAGCTTTTGGCGCCCGCCGGAGGGCCCGAGCCTTTTGCCGCCGCGCTCGCTGCCGGGGCAGACGCCATCTACTGCGGCATGGGCAGCTTCAACGCCCGCCGCAAGGCAACAAACTTTACCGACGAGGCCTTTGAACAGGCCTGCCGTGCTGCACACCTGGCCGGCTCGCGCGTTTATGTCACGGTAAACATCGTCATCAAGCAGTCCGAGATGGGCGATGCGCTGCAGCTCATCCACCGCTGTTCCACGCTGGGCGCCGACGCCTTCATTATCCAGGACTGGGGCCTGTTCTTTGAGGTCAAGCGCACCATGCCCGGCATCGAGACACACATCTCGACCCAGGCGAACATCCATGACGACCGCGGGACTATTTGGTGCCGCGAGCAGGGCGCCGACCGCGTGACCCTCTCGCGCGAGCTCTCCATTGACGAGATCGCCGCCATCCACGACGCCGCGCCCGACGTCGACCTCGAGGTCTTTAGCCACGGTGCCATCTGCTTTTGCTACTCGGGTCTGTGCCTTCTCTCGAGTTTTGCCATGGCGGGCCGCTCGGCCAACCGCGGCATGTGCGCTCAGCCCTGTCGCCTGCCTTACGAGCTAATCGACGAGAACGGCCGCTCGCTCTCCCCTGCCGGTCGCGAACGCGCGCTATGCCCGCGCGACACCAATACCTCGCAGCTTGTTCGCCGTCTGTATGACGCCGGCGCCGCATCGCTCAAGCTCGAGGGCCGCATGAAGGCCCCCGATTACGTGTATTCCATCGTCGACGTGTATCGTCATCAGATTGATGACATGCTGGCCCATGTTTCGACCTCTAAGGATGAAGAGGCCGCCCGCCAGCGCCAACTCAAGCGCTGCTTTAACCGTGACTTTACGCACGCCTACCAAGACGGCACCTCGGGCGACGAGATGATGAGCTACGAGCGCTCCAACAACCGCGGCCAGATCGTGGGCACGGTGCTGGGCAGCCGCCTGGCCAACCGCGATGTGCGCGGGCTCAAGCCTGACGACCGTCGTCGCCGCGCCGCCATCGCCCGCATCGAGCTGTTTGAGCCCGTGGGCAAGGGCGACCTGCTGGAACTTCGTCACGACGATGAGTTCGACCAATTCCTGACCACCATCGCCGCCGATGATGCCGCTGCCGGCGACATCATCGAGTGCCGCGTGCCCCGTAGCATGCCCGAAGGTTGCCGCGTACGCGTGATTCGAAGCCAGCGCGCTATCGACGCCGCCGGCGCCGCGCTCAAGCGCGACGTGCTGCGCCGCCGCGCCGTAGACGTGTCCGTCGTGGCGCGCCTTGGCGAGCCTTTTACCGTGACGCTCACCTGCTGCGACGACCCCACGCTCACCGCCACGGCCACGGGCTTTACCGTCGAGGCCGCCAAGACCCGCGCGGTCGAGGCGTCCGATCTGGTTGAGCATGTAGGCCGCATGGGCTCCTCGCCCTTTGAGGCCGCGAGCTTTGATGTGACGCTCGATGAGGGCTGCGGCATGGGCTTTTCCGCCGTACATAAGGTGCGCACAGCCGCTTGCAAGGCGCTCGAGGAGGCCATTCTGGCACCGTACGCGAAGCGTGCCCGCACGCTCGAGCTGCCGGCGATTGTCACCAGTGATTCCCGCCCCATGCCCGAGCACTACCGCGATGAGCCGCAAATCTGCGCCACCGTCACCTCGTTCGAGGCCGCCGAGGCTGCTCGCGCCGAGGGTGCAACGCGCATCTACATGACCACCGACGCGCTCGATGCGGCCGAGCTCTCCCCCGCCGATGCGTTTGAGCAGGGCATCGTGCCCGTACTCGACGAGGTCTGCCGCGCCGTTGACCACGCACGCGTCGATCCCTGGATCAATGCCGGAGCCACCGTCGCCGTCGGCAATATCTCCGAGCTCGCCGTAGCCGCGCAGGCCGGCGCCACGGTCGAGATTCGCTCTTGCCTGCCGGTGCACAACACGCCCTGCATGGAGGCACTCGCCGAGCGCGGGGCCGGGGCGTTTTGGCTCTCGCCCGAGATCACGCTCGACGAGATTATCTCGCTTGGCACCTCCGCGCCCGCAGCCCTGGGCATCACCGTTTTCGGCCGCCCGCGCGTTATGACGAGCGAGCACTGCATCCTGCAGGTTGCCAACGGTTGTATCCACGATTGCGCCAATTGCCGCCTGCGCGCCCGCAAGCTGTCGCTCAAGAATATCGATGGCAAGGTCATGCCAGTGCGCACCGACGTCCACGGCCGCTCGCGCCTGTACGATGCCTACCCCATCGACCTCACGCCGCAGGTTCCGCAGCTGCTCGACGCCGGCGTGCGCCGTCTTATGGTTGACGGAACCCTGCTCGAGTCCGATGAGATTGGCCGCGCCGTCGCACGCGTCCGTCGCGCCATCGAGGCCGCGCAGGCCGGCCGTAAGCCCGCCGCCCGCCTGCACGGCGCCACCTCGGGCTGTATGTTTGTGGGAATTAGCTAACCGAAAGGCTTACACGTGAACGAAGAACCCCAAGTCCTCTACTGCGACGCCTGGCTCATGGCCATCGATAAGCCCGCCGGCATGATCGTCCACGGTGACGGCACCGGCGAGCGCACACTTACCGACTACGCCAGCGATCTGCTGCTGGCGATGGGCGACGGCTTTGCCGCGACCGACATGCAGCCGCTCAACCGCCTGGACCGCAACACCACCGGCGTGGTTCTGTTCTCGCTCGACAAACAGACGCAGCCCGCCTTTGACCAGATGGTGAACGACCACGCCTTCGAAAAGCACTATCTGGCGCTGGCCGAGGGCAAGATAGACTGGAACGAAAAGCTCATCGACAAGCCGATCGCCCGCGACCGCCACGATAGCCGCAAGATGCGCGTCGGTGCCAGCGGCAAGCCGTCTCAGACGCGCGTCAAGGTGCTCAAGCGCCTTAAGAGCCGTCGAGGCCTGCCCACGCGTTCGTATATCGATGTCGAGCTGCTCACCGGCCGCAAGCATCAGATTCGCGTCCATCTGGCCAGCGAGCACCATCCGCTGGTGGGCGACGACCTGTACGGAACGCCGCGCCCATGCGGATTGATGCTCCACGCCCACAGCGTGTCCTTTACGCATCCCGTTACCGGCGAGCACATCCACATCGAAGCCCCCTGCCCCTGGGAGCCCTAAACCACCACAATGGGGACAGGTACCTTCGCGGTGGTTTTGGCCTTAGCCTGCCCCTGCTTCTAGACCGTGATGACGTTGTCCATTGCCCGGTACTTGGCGGGGACCTCGCCCGCGGTAATAATCGTTGCATCGCGAAAATCCGCGAACTTGACGGGCGCCACCATGCCAAATTTACTGGCGTCCGAGATTACGAAGCGCTTGGCCGTATGGCGCATCGAGATACGCTTTACTTGCGCTTCCTCGATATCGGGCGCCGTGAAGCCCTGCTCGGCGGCAATGCCGTTAGAGCCCCAAAAGCCACAATTGAAGTTGTAGCGGTCTAGGGTTGCCAAGGCATCGGGGCCAACGAGCGCCTCGGTCTCGGGCTTGAGCTCGCCGCCCAGCACCACGGTACGCATGCCGCGCAAAGCGAGGTGCTGAGCATGGAGCACGGAATCGGTCACATAGGTGACATCTTCAAGGTGTGGAAGATGCTCGATGAGCTTGAGCGTCGTCGAGCCCGAGTCGATGTATACAAAGCTCTCGGGCTCCACAAGCGCCGCCGCACGGGCGCAGATACGCTCCTTATCGTCGTTATGGAGGTCGCTGCGCTCGTTGAGTGTTAAGTCACGCGTCACGTGCGCGCGCTCAAGACTCGTCGCTCCACCGTGGACCTTAGCGATGCGGTGCGCTCGATCGAGCGTCTGCAGGTCGCGCCGAATGGTAGACGCCGTCACGCCCAGAGCCTCGGCAAGCTCCGGCACGGTAACCGAGCCGGCCTGCTGCACCATCGACACGATCGCGTTGAGCCTATCTTCCGCAAGCATCGCTTACTCCTCCTCGGGGTACACGACTCCCCAGTCGGTGCGAAGCTTGGTCATAAGCTCCATAACATCAGAAGCATAATCCAGTAGCTCGCGCTTGGAGTCGTCGCCGGCAACGGCCTTCTCAAGATCGGCCATCTCATAGCACAGGGCGTAAGCCTCGGTGCCGGCGTGGACCTCCTCGCGGTGGCCGTCCGCAGTCCACACGATGGTCGCGTGATCGGCACGCGGATACTCGTTGACCTCGATATAGCACTTGTCAAAGCTGATGACCGAGCGCTTGGGCTGCTTGGAGTGAAGCGTAAGGCTCACAACACCCAGCTGCTGCTCGGCATTACGGCAGACGATGCCGCCCGCAACGTCAACGCCGGTCTCACAGGTGTTGCCCAGCGAAACGACCTCAGCGGGCTGGCTTGCCATAAAGAGGCGCATAACGGACAGGGCATAGACGCCAATGTCGAGCATGGCACCGCCAGCAAGGTTGCGATTGTAGAAACGGTTGGTCAGGTCGCCGTACTCCTTGTAGCTGCCAAAGTTGAGTTGGGCGAGGTTCATGCGGCCAAACTCGCCGACATCCATGCGGCGGCGCAGCTCCTGATACAAGGGCATATGGAGCACCGTAGTGGCGTCCATGAGGATCACGTTATGCTCGTCGGCAATGGCACGCGCCTCGTCGAGCTCGGCGGAGTTGAGGGTGATGGCCTTCTCGCAAAGCACGTGCTTGCCAGCTGCCAGGGCCGCACGCAGATAGGTGATGTGCGTGTTATGCGGCGTGGTGATATAGATCGCGTCGATGTTCGGATCGGCATAGAGGTCCTCGACCGATTCGTAGACCTTCTCGATGCCATACTGATCGGCAAAAGCCTGAGCCTTGGACAGCGTGCGGTTGGCGACGCCCGCAAGCTTGCGGCCGGAAAGAGCGAGAGACTGGGCCATCTGGTTGGCGATAACACCGCACCCGATCACAGCCCAACGAAGCTCGGGAGCCGTAAAGATATCATCGGGGAATGGCTTGTCCTGGACCGAAGCGAACGCTGCCTTTGCGGCTGCCGCAGCATCAAGCGGAGCCTGTTTACAATCTGCCATATCTGCCTCCTGCGTCGTGAAAAGTCTTTTATTTCTGACAGCTCTATATTCGCACAAATGCGCGTGTATGTGCGTGCTTCTGCGTGTATTACCGCTAAATGGTCAAAATTCAGCAGCAGATGGCGCATATACAAGCACAATCACGCAATCCTACGCACGTAACTACACACAAATACGCATCACCTGATCCCTTGGGGACGGAGGAAAACGGATCATTTGAGGCGTCGCGCCAGCCAACAGTTGCCCTTTTAACCGTTGCCTCACCGAGTCCGCAGCAACGCACAAGCTGACCAACTGTCACGCCAGCCTTCGTGCGCGCAATCACTCATTTAAGCCTGTCCCCAATGAGTACCCAATGAATAGGGATCAAAAAAGGCCCGGGTGCCGTGGCATCCGGGCCTTTGCTAGCAACTTAACTGTTGCGGGCAGCTTAGAACTTGTGGCCGCACTTCTTGCAGACGCGCAGCTTGTTCTTGCCGTCCTTCTCGTGACCGACGCGGGTAACCTTACCGCACTCGGGGCAAACGAGATTGACGTTGGAGGCGTCGATGGGAGCCTCCTGCGAAACGATGCCGCCCTGCTGGTTGGCAGCGTTGGGCTTGACGGCCTTCTTGACGACCGAAACGCCCTCGACAACGACCTTGTTCTCGGCGGGGAGAGCACGCAGGACAACGCCCTGCTTGCCGCGATCCTTACCAGAGAGAACCTGGACCTTATCGCCCTTCTTGATATACATATATCTCCCCTAACTACAGGGTCTCGGGAGCGAGCGAGACGATCTTCATGTACTTCTTGTCACGAAGCTCGCGAGCGACGGGCCCGAAGATACGGGTGCCGACGGGCGAACCATCGTTGTTGATGACAACGCAGGCGTTCTCATCAAAGCGAATGTAGGAGCCATCCTTGCGGCGGATCTCCTTAACGGTACGAACGACGACGCAACGGACAACGTCCTTCTTCTTGACGTTGGCGCCAGGGGTAGCCTCCTGGACAGCACCGATGAACACATCGCCGATGCCTGCATAACGACGCTTGGAACCGCCAAGCACCTTGATGCAGCGAATCTTGCGAGCGCCGGAGTTGTCGGCGACGTTCAGCATGGTTTGCATCTGAATCATGGTAGATGTTCCTCCGAACTAAGAACCGAAGAGAGGTGCGCAGCCTTTATACGGCCCGTGGTATGCAAGCCAGGCATACGCACATCTTCGGAAACGTACAAGTCGTAAGAGCGACTGCTTATTTAGCGCGCTCGACGACCTCGATGAGGCGCCAACGCTTCATCTTGGACATAGGACGGGTCTCCATAACGCGGACGGTGTCGCCCACGCCAGCCGTGCACTCCTCGTCGTGAGCGTGCAGCTTCTTGGAGCTGGTCATCATCTTGCCGTACTTGGGGTGACGCTTGCGCTCGGTGATGGTGACAACAATGGTCTTGGCACCGGAGACGGAGGTAACGACACCCGTACGGACCTTACGCGAGTTACGCGAATCAGTCATGTTCTCTCCTTAGGTCCTACTCGGCGACAGCGGACTTCTCCGCTGCGATCTCACGGGCGCGCTGCTCCGTGAGGACGCGAGCGATGTCCTTCTTCACGGTGTTGACGCGAGCGGTGTTGTCCAGCTGGCTGGTGGCCATCTGGAAACGAAGGTTAAAGAGCTCGGCGCGCATTTCCTTCAGCTTCTCAACGAGCTGAGCGTCCGAGAGCTCACGAATCTCTGCGGGCTTCATTAGTTCTCCTCCTTGGCGGCGGCGGCGTCCTCAGCAGCCCACTTGGCCTCGAGAGCGGCCTCCTCAGCCATCTCCTTCTCGATGCGCTGCTCAGCGTTCTTGGCAGCAACAATCTTGGTCTTGATGGGAAGCTTGTGCTGTGCAAGACGCAGAGCCTCGCGAGCGACCTCCTCGGGCACGCCCTTGACCTCGAACATGATGCGGCCGGGCTTGACGACGGCCACCCACTCCTCGGGGTTACCCTTACCAGAACCCATGCGAGTCTCGGCAGGCTTCTTGGTGATGGGCTTATCGGGGAAGATCGTGATGTAGACACGACCGCCACGCTTCATGTAGCGGGTCATGGCAATACGAGCGGCCTCGATCTGACGGTTGGTGATCCAATGGGCCTCGAGAGCCTGGATACCAAACTCGCCGAAATGCAGCTCGGTATTACCCTTGGCCTGGCCCTTCATGGAGCCACGCTGCACCTTGCGGTGAAGAATACGCTTAGGGGCAAGCACTACTGACCCCTCCTCTCGGAGTTACGACGACGAGGACGGGAAGAGCCCTCGAGTGCAGGGTTGGGAACAGGCTGGCCCGGGAGCTTCTCGCCCAGGTAGATCCAGACCTTCACGCCACAGGCACCCATGGTGGTGCTGGCGACAGCCGTGCCGTAGTCGATCTTGGCACGGAGGGTGTGCAGAGGCACGCGACCCTCGCGGTACCACTCACGACGGCCCATCTCGGCACCGCCGAGACGACCGGAGCACTGGATACGGATGCCCTTGGCGCCGGCCTTGCGGGCGGACTGGACAGCCTTGCGCATAGCGCGACGGAAGGCAACGCGGCCCTCGAGCTGCTCAGCGATGGACTGAGCAACGAGGTTGGCGTCGAGCTCGGGACGCTTGATCTCGACAACGTCGACGGAGAGCTGGCCCTTGGAGACGCCAGCGACCTTCTCGAGCTCGGTGCGGAGGGTATCGATCTCGGCACCCTTCTTACCGATGACAACGCCGGGGCGAGCGGTGAGGATGATGACCTTCACCTTGTCGCCAGCGCGCTCGATCTCGACGCGGGAGACAGCTGCGCGGGAAAGACGCTTCTCGAGGTACTTGCGGATCTCGAGATCGTTACCGAGGGTCTTAGCGTAATCCTTCTCTGCGAACCAGCGGGAGCGCCAGTTCTCGGTGATGCCAAGACGGAAGCCGGTGGGGTAGACTTTCTGACCCATACAGCTTTACGCCTCCTTTCGAGGAGCAACGACGACGGTGATGTGGGAAGTACGCTTCAGAATGCGAGAAGCGGAACCCTTGGCGCGGGGACGGATGCGCTTAAGCGTCGGACCCTCGTCAACATAGGCAGCGGCGACAACCAGGTTGTCGGCACGCAGACCGTTGTTGTTCTCGGCGTTCGCAACGGCGGAACGGAGAACCTTCTCGACATCCACGGCGACGGCGCGGTCGCAGAAGTGGAGGATGTCGAAGGCCTGAGCGACAGGCTTGCGGCGGATCAGATCGACCACCAGGCGGGCCTTGCTGGGGGAAACACGCACGTACTTAGCGACGGCGCGAACCTCGGTGGCCTCAGTTTCAATAGACTTAGTTGCCATTTACGGTTAACCCCCTATTTGGCCTTGTGGCCACGGAACGTACGAGTCGGCGCGAACTCGCCGAGCTTGTGACCAACCATGGACTCGGTAACATACACGGGCACATGCTTGCGGCCGTCGTGGACGGCGATGGTGTGACCAACCATCTCGGGGAAGATGGTGGACGCGCGGGACCAGGTCTTCACGACGTCCTTCTTGCCAGCCTCGTTCATCGCGGTGATACGCGAGAGAAGGCGAGTCTCCACGAACGGGCCCTTTTTGAGACTTCTGCTCATAAGTGCTTTCTCCTAAAACTCGGTATCCGAAATTACTTCTTACGGCGACGAATGATGTGCTGGTTCGAGACCTTCTTCTTCTTGCGCGTACGAAGGCCCTTCGTCGGCTTACCCCAGGGGGTAACAGAGGGACGACCAGAGGTGTGGTTCTTGCCCTCGCCACCGCCGTGCGGGTGGTCGACAGGGTTCATGACGGTACCGCGGACGGTCGGGCGCACGTTCATGTGACGCTTACGGCCGGCCTTGCCGATGACGATGTTGGCGTGATCGGCATTGCCGACCTCACCGACGGTGGCGCGGCAGGTAACGAGGATGCGGCGCATCTCGGAGGAAGGCATACGGACGATAGCGTACTTGCCCTCCTTACCCATCAGCTGGCAGGAGTTACCGGCGGAACGGGCGATAGCGGCGCCCTTGCCCGGCTGGAACTCGACGGCGTGGATGAGCGTACCGACGGGGATGTCGGCGAGGGGCAGAGCGTTGCCCGGCTTGATGTCGGCGTCAGAACCGGACATGATGGTCTGACCGACCTCGAGGCCCTTGGGGGCCAGGATGTAGCGCTTCTCACCGTCAGCGTAGTGCAGCAGAGCGATGCGAGCGGAACGGTTCGGATCGTACTCGATCGTGGCAACCTTGGCGGGCACGCCGTCCTTGTTGCGCTTGAAGTCGATCACGCGGTAACGACGCTTCACGCCGCCGCCCTGGTGGCGGGTGGTGATGCGGCCGTTGTTGTTACGACCGGCCTTCTTGGGCAGGGGCTCGAGAAGAGACTTCTCGGGCTTGGTGCAGGTGATTTCGGAGAAGTCGGAGATCGTCTGCCAACGCCTACCAGCGGAGGTCGGCTTAAGGTGCTTTACAGCCATTACAATCCCTTTCAATAGGAATCCGTTAGCCATCGCAGACAGGGATTCGAGGTTCTGCCTCGGGTGCGATGACACCGGACGTATACACGGCTCCGGGCGTGTCCATTTTATACGCCCAAAACCTTGAGCTCTCGCCTCCCCTATTTGGGAGGCATGAGCTCACTCAACAGCAGCGAGTCTTAGGCCTGGTTGCCAAAGACCTCGATGGTGTCGCCCTCGGCCAGCGTGACGATGGCCTTCTTCCAAGAACGGGTCTTGCCGGCGACATAGCGCACGCGCTTGGTCTTGGGCTTGACCGTCAGGGTGTTCACGCGAACGACCTTGACGCCGAAGATCTCCTCGACAGCGTCCTTGATCTGATACTTGTTAGCATCCTTGGCGACCTCGAACGTGTACTTGTTCTGCTCCATGCCGGAGAAGGAACGCTCGGACACGATCGGACGGATGATGATCTCGTGGGCGGTCATTTATGCAAGCACCTCCCCGAAGTGAGCGGCGATGTCGGCGGGCATCAGCACAGCGTTGTTGTTGACGAGATCGTAGGTGTTGGCCTCGTCGGCAGTGATGATGAACGTCTTGGGAATGTTGCGGAACGACAGGTAGGCGTTGACGTCCTCATCGCGAACGATGATGGTCAGACGCTTGCCCTCAAGGCCGAGAGCCTTGAGCATGGCTACGGCAGCCTTGGTGGAAGGCTTCTCGAAGCCGTAGTCGTCGACGAGCACGAGCTCGCCATCGGCCAGCTTGGCGGACAGCGCGGAGCGCATAGCCAGCTTGACCTCCTTGTTGTTCATACGCTTAGCGTAGGAACGGGGCTTGGGGGCGAAGACAACGCCACCGTGACGCCACTGGGCAGCACGGATGGAACCCTGGCGGGCACGGCCGGTGCCCTTCTGACGCCAAGGCTTCTTGCCGCCACCGGAAACCTCAGAGCGGCCCTTAGCGGACTGGGTGCCCTGACGCCAAGAGGCCATCTGGCACTTGACGATGTGGTGCATAACGTGGATGTTCGGCTCGATGCCGTACACCTCAGCGGCGAGCTCGGCCTCGGCGACCTTCTTGCCCTCGCTGTTCTTTACTTCAAACTTTGCCATTTAAGTGTTCTCCTTGGTATGACGCTGGGCTAAATGGGCTGGGCCCTTAGGCCATACGGATGGCGACGAGACCATTCTTGGCACCCGGGACAGCGCCCTTGACCAAGATGAGGTTCTGCTCGGCATCGATGCGGACAACGGAAAGGTTCTTAACGGTAACGCGCTCGTTACCCATGTGACCGGCCATCTTGACGCCCTTGAGGACGCGCGCAGGATAGGCGCACTGACCGATAGAACCGGGGTGACGCTGGAAGTGAGAACCATGCGTCATAGGACCGCGGCGCTGACCCCAGCGCTTGATGCGACCCTGGAAGCCCTTACCCTTGGAGGTACCGATGACGTCGACCTTCTCGACATCAGCGAAATCAGCGACGGTGACGACCTCGCCGACCTTGTGCTCCTCGCCGTTCTCGACGCGGACCTCACGAAGGAAACGGACAGGCTCGACGCCAGCCTTAGCGAAGTGACCAGCCATGGGCTTGTTCACGTTCTTGGCCTTGATGTCGCCGAAACCGATCTGGACGGCGTCATAGCCGTCGGTTGCCTGAGTTTTAACCTGCGAGACAGCGCAGGGGCCAGCCTGGATGACCGTGACGGGAACGACGTTGTCGTCCTCGTCCCAAACCTGGGTCATGCCAATCTTGCGGCCGAGAATCATGCTGATCAAGATATGATCCCAACTCTCGCGTGGTCTTGGGACAATGCGTACACCACCGAGCGTACGCCCCTAGAGGACCACTACTTACACGACGTGCTCCCCAACCTTGTATTATGTCCGGACTACCTGACAACCCTATTAAGCAGGCATTTTGTCCAGCCAGAATACTCCCCTGGTTTCACACAGCTGTTTAGTATACACGGCTGCGGGCGTATCCATCGAGATTCATATTTCACTCACATTGTTTACGCAGGTAAAGTGCGTGGCACGTTCCCGGTGTGCGGCGGAGGGGGCGGGCCTGAGGCATATTAAGGTTGCTGCTCTACAGTCCTGCTCACGACGGAGAGCACATTAAGTGCTCTCCTGTTCGTGCGGAACTCGCGACAACCTTAATATGCCTCAGGCCCGCCCCCTCCGCCGCACACCGGGAACGCCACGTTGATGTCTGCTAAACCTTGCTCGTTCAGGCTAATGACTTTGTTTGGGGTCCACTATTTGCTGAAGGGTGAACTTGCATTGCATTGGCTCGCCCTCTGCTTGTGGCTTTGCCTCATCGAAATCGAAGATCATGATGGCGCAGTTGGGAAGTTTTGCTGGGAGCTCGAAGCCCTCTGGGGCTGCGGCCTTGATGAATTGGCGGCTGGCGCTGCCGTGGCTTACTGCTAAGAGGGTTTCGATGCCCTCGGAGCCCATGATATTGGTGAGGGTGGCTACCATGCGTTCTTGTAACGCTTTGCTTCCCTCTCCTCCGAAGGGGACCAGATCCTCGCCCGGATCCCAAACGTCGGTGGGTAGCGCGTCGTGGGGGCCTTCTTCGAAGGTGCCGTAGCAGCGCTCGATGATGCCTTCGCAGGGCTCGACAGCGGCGTCCGGGCCGAGAAGTTCGCGTGCGACGAGACTTGCCGTGTCCATGGCTCGGCCTAAGGGTGATGAGACCACTTTGTCGGGGACGACGCCGTGGGCCTTGAGCCATGCGGCTGCCGCCCGTGCCTGCTGACGGCCCAAATTGGTGAGCGGTGAATCGCAGCGGCCCTGGACCAGCTTTTTGACGTTGAATTCCGTCTGGCCGTGACGGAGTAGATAGAGACGCTTCATGCTCTCCCCTTCTGCTTCAGTTACCTTGCCGGCACAGCCCTACTCGTGGGTATGCCCTACGTAGTCTTCGTCGATCGTAATCTTGGCAATCGACTTGGGATATTCCGATTCGACTCGTTGTGCCAGCGCGTGCTTTACGTCTTCGGCACTCATCTGCAGATCCGAGGGACGCACGCAGTCAAAGATCACGTTGGTGTGCGTGGGACCCGGCACGCAACGAAGGTCGTGAATCGAAAGGCGGCTATCGATCTCCTGAGCCATTGCGTTGATACGCAGGCGCATGCTCGCCACCTTTGGATCGTCGGTCACGATGGGATCGTAATGGAGCGTGACGATCATGCCGTCCTCGTTCCTAAACGACTGCTCGATGTTATCGAGCGTGTCGTGGCTTTCCAGCGGGCTGGCCTCGGCCGCCATCTCGGCGTGCGCGCTTGCAAACTTCCTGCCCGGACCGTAATCGTGAACCATTAGGTCATGAACGCCCAAAACACCGGGGTAGCTCATGATCTTGTCTCGGATGTGCTTGACCAACTTGGGATCGGGTGCCTGACCCAAAAGCGGGCTCACCGTATCTTGGATAAGCTCAAAGCCGCTCCAGCCAATATAGGCGCCAACGGCAAGGCCGACCCATGCGTCAAGATTGATGTGCGTCACCTGGGAAACAATCGCGCACACTAACACGGCGCCTGTGGCAAGGACATCGTTCTTGGAATCCTGAGCGGTCGCATGTAGCGTCTCGGACTCAATGCGGTCACCGAGCTTTTGGTTGAGGGCCGCCATCCACAGCTTAACAACCATCGAAAGTGCCAGGACTACCACCAGGGCAAGCGAGAACTCGACAGGCTCGGGGTGGATGATGCGCTCAAACGAGGACTTGATAAGCTCAAGGCCGATCAGCAGCACGAGCGCCGCCACGACCAGACCCGAGAGATACTCGTAGCGGCCATGTCCGTAAGGATGCTCGGGGTCGGCCGGCTTGCTCGCCAGCTTAAAGCCCAGCACGCTCACGATATTCGAGCTGGCATCGGACAGGTTATTCATGGCATCCGCCACGATCGAAACCGATCCCGACAGCACGCCAATTGCGCCCTTCGCAGCGCATAGTGCCACATTGGCGAGAATACACACCACGCCCGTCAACGTGCCCACGCGCGCACGGTCGCCCTGCGCACGACGAACAATCCACTCGACCATCTACATCCGCCCCCACGGTACTACCTATATATCTATTGCTCAAACGGATTGTAGTGTAGCCACTTTGTCCCCCAGATACAAAAAGGCCGCAACCCACACGAGCCGCGGCCTTGGAACATGACAAAGGAATCGTCCTTTTGTTGCACAGGTTTATGCGCTTGCTTCAGCAGCGCTTGCCACTGTTTCGGGCGAACCGGCTCCATCCCCCGTCGCCCGCCCCTTCGCCGGCACCACGCCAAAGCAGTAGCTCAGCGCCGCAGACACCGCAAATGCCGTGCCGCCGGCAACGCAGCACCACAGCAGGTTCGAAATGCCGCCCGTGGCAAAGCCAATGACCATAAGAACATTCGTCATGCCGATGGTATAGGCCGTAACGTGGCCCACGGCCGCAACAAGGCCTCCTAAGGCGCCGCCAATGGCCATGCACGTCAGGCACCTTCCATATTTAAAGCCGCAACCGTACAGCGCCGGCTCGCTTACGCCGCCAAGCACGCCTGAGATTGAATAGCCCAGCATGAGCGCCTTCTCATCCTTACCCGCAACGCGGAGCGACGCGCCAAAGGGCATGCCCCAAACAGCGAACGTCGCCATTGTCGCGGCAATGAGAATGCACGAATCCGTTCCCACACTCATAAACTGCGCGTACGCAAGCGATAGGACAACGTTACTGACACCCACGATCTTAAGGAACTCCCAGCCCGCGGCAAGCCCCATGAGCGTGAGCAGCGACACGATACCACCGGAATTGCCAAGCATAAACATAAGCTGCCCCAACAGCATGCCCAGATAGCTGCCCGCCGGCGCCGTGATACACAGCGAAACCGGAACCATGACGAGCATGGTTGCAAACGGAACGAACGAAAACGCCACGGCCTTAGGGATAACGCGCCGAAAGAAACACTCCACTCGCCATAGCACGGGCACCGAGATGAGAACCGGAATAACAGTCGTCGTGTAATCGTTGACCGGCGCGGGAAGCAGACCATACACGGAAGTCATCGATGCCCCCGTCGTCGATGCGGCATCGACGAGCTTAAGCAGATCGGGCGCAATCAATACGCCGCCCAGCATCATGCCCAGCTGCTCCGAGCAACCGAGCTGGCGGGCGGCCGCCCAACCGAGATAAATGGGCAAAAAGTAGTAGCCGGCGTTATAGAGCCAACTGTAGAACAGGCGATAGATTTCGGAATCGGCAGACCACAGGCCCAGCATGCCCTCGCCCATAATGACGGCGACGGTGCGGAACAACGCCGCGCAGACAATGAATGGCAACGCCGACATCATGCTTTTAGACAGATAGTCCACCACGGCCATGGCGTTTGATGAAACCGTCGTTGTAAACGAGGTGTTAGAAACTTGTGACATGGAGCGCCTTTCCCAATGTGACATGTGGGCTGTCCCTTTGTCACATCGTGCGGTACTGACCGATTGCGCGGTACTTTTCGTAGCGGAGGTTTGTGAGGGTCGCGTCGTCGAGCCGTCCAAGCGTATCGAAGGCATCAAATGCCGAGGACATGACGGCACGGGCGATTTCCTCATGCGACAGGCCCCTATCGTCAACAATGCCGTCGATGATGCCGAGCGCCAACAGATCGGGGGCCGTGAGCTTAAGCGCCTCGGCGGCCTCATTCGCGCGCTCGGTATCCTTCCACAGGATCGACGCACAGGCCTCGGGGCTCACGACCGAATAGGCCGAGCTCGAAAGCATAAAAATGCGATCAGCCACGGACAGCGCCAGCGCGCCACCAGAGCCGCCCTCGCCTGTCACCACCGAGACAATCGGTGTCTTAAGGCCGCTCATCTCCATGAGATTCCGGGCAATCGCCTCGCCCTGGCCGCGCTCCTCGGCACCGATGCCGCAAAACGCACCCGAAGTATCGACCAGGCACAGAACCGGTCGACCAAACTTTTCGGCCTGGCGCATAAGGCGACGCGCTTTGCGATAGCCCTCGGGATGCGCCATGCCAAAGTTGCGGCGCATACGCTCTTTGGTCGTGGTGCCGCGCTCGATGGCGATGACCGTTACGGGGTGTCCGTCTTTCCAGCCAATGCCAGCCACCACAGCGGCGTCGTCGCCAAAGTAACGGTCGCCGTGCAACTCCACAAATCCGTCGAGGCCCAGCGAGATCATCTCCCCCGCCGTGGCTCGATCTGCCGAGCGGGTCTGCTTGACAATCTCGAGCGCGGTTTTTGGTGCCGTCGAGCGCTTGAACAAGTGTCCCAGCTTTTTGCCGCGGCGACCCGTATGCACGATTTCATGCGGTGCCCCCAGGCCGGGTGCGTGCCCTTCGTGCAGCGCCAGCAGCTCGCCTACCGTGAGCGCAATCTCGCCACGCGGAACAACGGCATCGCAAAAGCCATGCTCCAGCAAAAACTCGGAGCGCTGGAATCCTTTGGGCAGGCGCTTGTGCATGTTCTGCTCGATCACGCGTGGACCGGCAAACGCCGTCAGGGCATCGGGCTCGGCCAGGATAATGTCGCCCTCCATGGCAAAACTCGCGGTTACGCCTCCGGTCGTGGGATCGGTGAGCACCGTGATATACAGGCCGCCCGCCTCACTGTGGCGCCTAACCGCCGCAGAAATCTTGGCCATCTGCATAAGCGATGTCACGCCCTCTTGCATGCGCGCGCCGCCCGAAACGGTAAAGCCGACAACTGACAATCCCAGCTCGGTCGCACGCTCAAATGCGTGGCAGATCTTCTCGCCCACCACGGAGCCCATCGAACCCATCATAAAGTTGGCATCCATAAAGAAGAGCGCGGTATCGCAGCCGCAGATTTTACCCTTGCCGCACACAACGGCATCGCGCTCGCCCGAACGCTCGCTCACGCTCTTGAGCTTGTCGGCATAGCCGGGAAACGAGAGGAAATCCTCCGACGCCAGATTGGCATCCCATTCCTCAAACGTGCCCTCGTCGACCGTCATGCGCATGCGCGCGCGACCGCTCACGCGAAAGTGTTTGCCGCAACGAGGGCAGACCTCAAGGTTGTCGTGCAGGCGTGCCTCATCGATCACGCGGCGGCACTCCGGACACTTGATAAATACGTGGCGCGCGGGAAACTCGGCGCACGACTCGGTCATCGGCCCCTCGAGGACGTTGACCGTCTTCGCTTTTCTATTCATCAGCATAGAGATGCCCCATCAGATCGGTGTGGTACATGCCCGACAAGAACTCATCGTTTGCCAGCACGTCGAGCTGAAGCTCGCTGTTTTCGCTCACGCCCTCAATCACGAGCTCGCCCAGGGCCGAGCGCATCTTGCGAATGGCGCCGTCGCGCGTGGGCGCACACACGATGAGCTTGCCGAGCATGGAATCGTAGTACGGCGGGACTTTCGCACCGGTAAACATGGCGGAATCCCAGCGCACGCGCGGACCACCCGGCACACGCAACGCGGTGACCGTTCCGCATGACGGCAGAAAGTCCGGCGTTTCGGCATTGATGCGGCACTCCATGGCGTGGTTGCGGACCGGTACGTCCTCCTGCTCAAAGGGCAGGGGCTGGCCGGCCGCCACGCGCAGCTGCCACTTGACCAAGTCGGTATCGGTCACAAACTCCGTAACCGGATGCTCCACCTGCAAGCGCGTGTTCATTTCCATAAAGTAGAAATTGCCGTCGTCCGAATACAGGAACTCGATGGTACCGGCTCCTTCGTAGCCGACGGCACGAGCCAGGTCACGCGCTGCCTTGTGCATGCGAGCACGAATGTCGTCGTGTCCGTCGAGGCACGGCGCGGGGCTCTCCTCGATTAGCTTTTGGTTGCGGCGCTGCACCGAGCACTCACGCTCGCCGAGCGAAAACACATGGCCCTGCTTATCGGCCATAATCTGCACCTCAACGTGGTGCGCCGGCGCGACGAACTTCTCCATGTAGCACTCGCCGTCGCCAAAAACGGCTTCCCCCTCGGCACGCGCCTCGATGAACGCCTTTGCCGCATCTTCCACGCGCTCGACCTTGCGAATGCCGCGACCGCCACCACCTGCACGCGCCTTAATAAGCACGGGGCAGCCAATGCGCTCGGCCTCGGCCGTTGCCTCCTCGGGGCTTTTGAGCAAATCACAGCCCGGCACGATGGGCACGTCCGCCGCGGCAGCCGTTCGACGCGCGGCGTCCTTGTCGCCCATGCTGTCGATCACCTCGGCCGAAGGACCGACAAACGCCAGGCCATACTTGTCGCAGTCGCGCACGAAGCTCGCCTTCTCGGAAAAGAAGCCATAACCGGGATGAATTGCCTTAGCTCCCGACTTTACGGCACAGGTGAGCACGGCATCGTCGTTGAGGTAGCTCTCGGCAAGACGCGGGCCGCCGATGCAATACGCCTCGTCGGCAAGCTGCACGTGCAGCGCGTCCGCATCGGCCGTGGAGTAGACGGCGACGGTCTTGATGCCCATATCGCGGCACGCGCGGATAACACGGACCGCGACCTCGCCGCGGTTGGCGATGAGCACTTTGTCGAACATGAAGCCTTCCTTAACTTTCGTGCATGAGTGCAAAAGACATATCGGCGCGACAGCAAACCTCACCGTTGACGCTCGCAGTACCCGTCGCAAAGCGGAACGGCCCGCGCGCACGCGTGATGGAGCACACCAGATCTACCGTGTCGCCCGGGCGCACCGGACGCTTAAAGCGCACCTTGTCCAGACTCGTGTAGAACGGTGTCGCACCGCGAGCTTCCTCATCGCCCATCAGCAGCACGCAGCAGTTCTGGGCGAGCATCTCGCACTGAATCACGCCGGGGACGACCGGGTTTCCCGGAAAATGCCCCTGCAAAAAGTACTCGTCGCCCGTAATCGTGATCTTGCCGTGGGCCTCGTTGCCCACCAGCTCGGCTTCGTCGAGCAAAAGCATCGGCTCGCGATGCGGCAACAGTTTCTTGAGCTCTTCTTTGTTCATGGATATCACCTATCCGATCCTCATGAGGCAGCTGCCAAACTCCACGAGGTCGCCGTCGGCCACGCAGATCTCGAGTACCTCGCCATCCGCCTCTGCCGTCACCTCGTTGAGAACCTTCATGGCCTCGATGATGCAGAGGGTCTCGCCGGCCTTGACCTTGGAGCCCACGTGCACAAACGGCTCGTCGCCCGGCGCCGGGGCAGCATAGAAAACGCCGACCATGGGAGCGGTCACCTCGGTGCCCTTGGGCTCCGGTGCGGCGGCAGGCGCCTGCGCGGCGGGCTCCGGTGCGGCGGCAGGCATGGCGACAGGAGCCACCGCCGGAGCAGTCACGGCACCCGGCATAGGCATGGGCACGGCAACCGGCCGCGCGGCGCTCGCGCGCTCGAGTTCGACCGCGGTGCCATCGGGCTCCTCAACGCGCACGCGCGTGAGGCCGCGGTCCTCCATAACATCAGCTATCTCAGCAAGTCTTTTGGAATCCATGCTCTAGCTCCTTGCATATCTACGCAGCGCGATGGCGGCATTGTGTCCGCCAAAGCCCAGATTGGTCGAAAGCGCCCAGGTAAGGTCGGCGCGAACCGCGCGATTGGGCGTGTAGTCAAGATCGCAGGCGGGATCGGGCGTGTGGTAGTTAATGGTCGGCGGCACCACACCCTGCTCGAGCGCCATGGCACAGGCCATGACCTCGATGGCGCCCGTGGCACCGATCATGTGGCCGGTCATCGACTTGGTCGACGAGACATGTGCGGCGCGCGCCGCGTCCTCGCCGAGCGCTCGTTTGATGCCCGCAGTCTCGGACGAATCGTTGAGCTTGGTCGAGGTGCCGTGGGCGTTGATGTAGAGGCCCTCGGAAGGCTTAACGTCGCCCTCGGCCACCGCCAACGATATCGCACGGGCGATACCTGCCGCGTCCGGGTCGGGACTCGTGATGTGGTAGGCGTCATCGGTGTTGCCGTAGCCCACGACCTCGGCGTAAATGTGCGCACCGCGAGCCTGTGCGTGCTCCATACCCTCGAGCACGAGCACGCAGGCGCCCTCGCCCATCACAAAG
Organism: Collinsella sp. AM38-1BH; assembly: GCF_003467545.1. Lineage (NCBI taxonomy): Bacteria > Bacillati > Actinomycetota > Coriobacteriia > Coriobacteriales > Coriobacteriaceae > Collinsella > Collinsella sp. AM38-1BH. The sequence continues at coordinate 214,730 of NZ_QSHC01000001.1, forward strand.
CCGTCGCGGTCTGCATCGAACGGGCGACAAGCCGTCGCGGGATCGGGGTTGGTGGTCAATGCGCGGCAGGACGTAAAGCCCGCAACGGCATCGGGGATAATGGCGGCCTCGGCGCCGCCGGCCAGGATTGCATCGGCATAGCCGTGCTTGATGGCGCGGAACGCCTCACCCACCGCATGGGCCGAGGTTGCGCACGCGGTCACCACGGGCAGGGTCGGGCCCTTTGCCTTATGGCGAATCGCGATGTTGCCCGAAGCCATGTTGGGGATCATCATCGCGATCATGTAGGGCGATGCGCGACGAGGCCCGCGATCGGCAATCGTGTGGACGTTGTCGACAAGCGTCTGCATGCCGCCCACGCCCGAGCCCACGTAGACGCCCAAGCGCTCGCGATCGATGGCGCCTTCGACATCAAAGCCCGCATCGTGCATGGCCTCGTCCGACGCCGCCATCGCAAACTGAACACAGGGGTCGAGATGCTTGGCGTCATGCTTGCCAAAGTACTCATTGCCGTCAAAACCCTTGACCTCGGCCGCCACCTTGACGGCAAATGCATCGGTATCAAAGTGCGTGATCGGACCGATGCCGCACGTGCCGGCGCACATGGCCGCCCAGGTGGCAAGCGCGGTGTTGCCGAGCGGCGATACGGCACCGATGCCGGTGATTGCAACTCTCTGTTCCATCATGGTCTCCTCATCCAAGCTGTTGTGTGGCTCTGGTTTCTACATCGCCATTCCGCCGTCGACGCGTATGACTTCGCCCGTAATGTAAGCAGCCGCATCGCTCACTAAAAAGCGCACCACACCGGCCACCTCCTCGGGCTGCGCCATACGCTTAAGGGGAATCTGCTCCTCGGTTGCCGCACGCACCTTCTCCGAGAGCTTTGCCGTCATATCCGTCTCGACAAACCCGGGGGCGACCGCGTTCACTCGTACGCCGCGGGGCGCAAGCTCGCGCGCCACCGCCTTGGTCAGGCCGATCACGCCCGCCTTGGAGGCAGCGTAGTTGGCTTGCCCGGCATTGCCAATCAGGCCCACGACCGAGCTCATGTTGACGACGCAGCCGCCGCGCTGGCGCATAAAGGTCTTGGTGAGCGCGCGCGTCGCATTGAACGTGCCCTTGAGATTGACATCGAGCACGCGGTCGAAGGCATCGTCGCCCATGCGCACGAGCAGGCCATCGCGGGTGATACCGGCGTTGTTGACGAGCGCCCAAATCGAACCAAAGTCGTTGAGCACGGCCTCAATGCACGCATTGACGGCATCGGGGTCGGCCACATCGCATTGATACGCGCGAGCTGTGGCACCAGCGGCCTCGCAGGCTTCGCACGTCTCGCGCGCCGCATCGACGCTACCGGCATAGACGACGGCGATATCAAAGCCGTCCTCCGCCAGGCCAACCGCACAAGCGCGGCCGATACCACGCGAGCCGCCCGTGACCAGTGCCACGCGACGTAAGTCGTTGCGCTCGAGCGTGCCGTTGTTCAAATTGCCCATGTCATTCCTTTCGGGTTACAGCCCTGTGGACTATGCGAGCTCGTCGGCAATAGCTGCGACCTGCTCGGCTGTTTCGCACGAATACACGCAAACGTCGCTCAGCGTACGCTTGACCAGGCCGGACAGCGTTTTGCCAGGGCCAACCTCAATAAACGTATCGATGCCCTGATCCTGCAGAGTATGCAGCGTGTCGACCCAGCGAACGGCATGACTCACCTGGTTGGCCAAGACATCCGATGCCGCTCGCGGGTCCGCCGGATAGGGCGCCGCCGTCATGTTTGCCATGACCGGAATCAGCAGCGGAGACGGCGCGTGGCCGGCTTGGATATACGTCGCCAGCCCCTCAGTCGCCTCGACCATATAGGGGCTATGAAATGCACCCGACACCGCGACTTTCATAGCGCGGCCGCCAGCCTCTTTTACCAGGACGTCGAGGGTCTGCAACGCATCGGGCGTTCCAGCCACAACCGTCTGCTGCGGGCTGTTGTAGTTGACCGGCCAGCAGTCCTCGCCGACCTGCGAAGCCAGGTTCTCGACTTGCGCCGCATCGAGTTTGATGACGGCGCGCATGCCGCCGGGGTGACGCTCGGCAGCCGCGGCCATCAGCGCCGCGCGCTCGCACACGAGCTCAAAGCCCGCTCGCGTATCGAACGCCCCCGCAAAGGTGAGCGCGGCGACCTCGCCCAGCGAAAATCCCGCACAGGCGGCAGGCACCACGCCGCGCTCACGCAGTGCGGCAGCCGCTGCCAGGTCATGGACGAACACGCAAGGCTGCGTGTTCTCGGTCTGCGACAGCTCCTCCTTGGAGGCGCTCCGGCACTGCTCGCTGGTTCCCGGACGCACCTCGTCGGCGATCGCGAACACCTCGGCAGCCGCCGGCGATGCCTCGATCAGGTCGACGCCCATCGCAGGGTGTTGGGCGCCCTGGCCGGCAAACAGAAACGCTACGCTACCCATGCGGACGCACCCTTCAGGACGCGCTCGGCGCCATCGACCAAGTCGTCAACGATTTCACGTGCGCTCTGGCACTCGTTGACCATGCCGGCAATCTGTCCACACAAAAACGAACCCTCTTCGTAATTGCCGTCCATGGCGGCCTTGCGAAGGGCGCCGGTGCCCATGGCCCCGAGCTCCTCGGAGCTTGCGCCCGCCGCCTCGCTCTTGGCATACGCGTTGGTGAAGGGGCTCTTAAGCGCACGCACCGGATGTCCCGTCGAGCGGCCGGTCGCACGCGTCGAGGTGTCGTTGGCCTTCAGGACCATCTCCTTGTACTGCTCCGATACGGTGCACTCGTCTGCGACCAGAAAGCGCGTACCCACCTGCACGCCGGCGGCACCCAGCATAAAGGCGGCCGCCACGCCGCGGCCGTCGGCAATACCGCCGGCGGCCACGACGGGAATGTCGACCGCATCGACGACCTGCGGCACCAGTGCCATCGTCGAGGTCTCGCCAATATGGCCGCCCGATTCGGTGCCCTCGGCAACAACCGCCGTGGCTCCACGACGCGCCACGAGGCGCGCCAGCGCCACCGAGGCAACGACCGGGATGACCTTGATGCCCGCCTCGTTCCACGCCTTCATGTACTTGGCGGGATTGCCGGCGCCCGTCACGACGACCGGCACTCGCTCGTCAATCACGACCTGCGCGACCTCGTCGGCAAATGGGCTCATGAGCATGACGTTGACGCCAAAGGGCTTATCCGTCTTGGTGCGCAGCTCGTGAATCTGATCGCGCAACCAGTTTGCGTCGGCATTCATGGCCGCGATAATCCCTAAGCCGCCTGCCTCGGACACGGCAGATGCCAGCGAGGCATCGGCAATCCAGGCCATGCCGCCCTGGAACACGGGCTTTTCGATGCCGAGCAGCTCGCAGAGAGGAGTCTTGAGCATCTCTACTTCTCCAATGCCGCCTCAACCGTATCGACGAACTCGCCGACCGTCTTAGGGTTCTCCTCGGTATCGAGCTGAATATCGAACTCGTCCTCGACGGCCACGAGAATCTCGACGGTACCCAGACTGTCGAGGCCGATCTCCTCGAGCGTGGACTCGGGCTTCATCTCGACGTCGTCAAGGCCGGCGGTCTCGCGGATAACGTCGCAAACGCGCTCGAAGGTCTTCTGATCTGCCATGGTAGTTCTCCTTTGTTTGTGCCCTAGGGGCGTTTTTATTTCCTATGTGCGACTACTTCCAACGAAGCAGATAGCCACCTATATCCAGGCCGGCGCCAAATCCAACGAGGGCGATGGTGTCGCCCGCATTCAGTGCGTCGGTACGTGCCAGCCGGTCAAGCGCAAAGGGAATGCAGGCGCTCGAAATGTTGCCGGTCTCGCGCAGCGTTCGAATCACGCGCTCGTCTGGCACGCCGAGGCGCTTGACCGCCTGGCTCAGGATTCGTTCGTTAGCCTGATGGAATACAAAATGATCGATATCTTCGACCGAAATGCCCGCATCGCTCGCAAGCTTATGGACCATGTCGCAGATGGCGTTGACGCCGAACTTGAACACGCGGCGGCCATTCATGGACAGCACGCTCTCGCTATCTGCGGAGGCCTTAAACGGCGAGGTACCGACCAGACCGGGAACGCGCAACGTCTCGACATCGGGTGCGGTCGAAAGCTCAACAGCGAGGGGATTCTCTCCCCCAGCCTCTATGACCACAGCACCCGCGCCATCGCCAAAGAGCACGCACGTGGCACGGTCGGTCCAATCGAGCGCGCGCGTCATCTGCTCGGCGGCAATGACCAGCACATGCTCGGCGCGACCGCGGGCGATATAGCCCTCGGCGACATCGAGCGCAAATACGAAGCCGGCACAAGCCGCCGAGACATCGAAGGCAGGGCACGTCGCGCCTAGTCGCTCAGCAACGGCACACGCCTCAGCGGGAACAAGGTGATCACCTGTCGTCGTCGAGCAGACGATCAGATCCAGCTGGCTCGCGTCGATTCCGGACACCCGGAGTGCCCACTCGCTCGCCGCTACGGTAAGGTCGTCAAGTGACTCGGTGGTGCAGACGTGGCGGCTCTTGATACCTGTGCGGGTAAAAATCCACTCATCCGAGGTATCGAGGAACTCGGACAGCTCGTCATTGGAAACACTGCGCTCAGGAAGCGCCGAGCCTGTTCCAAGAATCGTGAAACCCATCACTAACCTCCTTTGAGTTGTTGACGTGTTTACATCGACCAAGAGAGGATAGCGCATTTTTGTCGTTGTTGACGTGTTAACATTAAATTGTCCAAATGCGACAAAGGCTTCACATTGTGTCTATCTCTCGAGACCATTGCGTTATTCACTTATTCATTAAGGAGGTGGCAGCCATAATGGATGCCAAATTAACGATAGTCGACGTAACCGGATCGACCAACGATGACCTGCTCGAAGCAGGAAAACAGGGAGCGCCGCACGGCACAGGACTTGCCGCCCGGGCTCAAACAGCAGGACGTGGCCGGCGCGGGCACAAGTGGGACTCAACCGTCGGCAACTTATTGCTTTCGATTGTCCTGCGCCCATGCGTTAATCCTGCAAAGTTCTCTGGTCTTGCCGCCGTCAGCGGCCTAGCGGTGCTCGAGGCGCTCGAAAAACAGGGTCTTGCAAACGAAATTGGCCTCAAATGGCCCAACGACCTGGTCGCGCGTGAACGCAAACTCGGCGGCATTCTGGTCGAGGCCGCACGCGATAACGAAGGCAAACCTTTCGCCGTATGTGGCATTGGCGTCAATGTGAACTATGCGCCCCAAGAGGTGCCCGATGGCGGCTTGCCGGCAATCGATCTCTCGGACCTTAACGAGAACGTTCCTGCCGTCGACATGCTCCTCGATGAGGTCTATCACGCAGTTATAGACGCTGTAGATGCCTGGGCAGAGCGCCTCAACGCCAAGGAAAAAGACGCCGGTCCGCTCGCGCCCGTCCACGACGAATATATCGCTCACCTCAATTGGATTGGGAAGCACGTTATCGCCCGCTCACCCGCTGGAGACGAGCTGGCACGCGGCATCTTTAAAACCGTTGATGCCTTTGGTCGCGCGTGCATCGAAACGGAAGACGACTTGCGATCCTTCCATTTTGAGGAGGCATCGCTGCGTCCCGTGAGCGAATAGGGCGCCGCAGCCACCTACTCGTCAGCATTGTCCGACAGTCCAAACCACCATTCAAAACAAAAGGGCCCCGCTACCGTAACGGCAGCGGGGCCCTTTAAGCTATGAGCGATATCGCTTAGAGCTTGATGTCGATGTCGACGCCAGCGGGGAGGTCGAGACGCATGAGCGAATCAACGGTGCCCGAGGTGGGGTCGAGGATGTCGATGAGGCGCTTGTGGGTGCGCATCTCGAACTGCTCACGGGAGTCCTTGTTCACGTGCGGCGAGCGGATAACCGTGTACAGGTTGCGCTCGGTGGGCAGGGGGACAGGACCGGAAACGCGAGCGCCGGTCTTCTGAGCGGTCTCGACGATGAGCTTCGCGGACTGATCGACGACCTCGTGATCATAGCCCTTGAGGCGAATGCGGATCTTCTGGGTAGCCAACTTAAACCTCCAAAGAGTGCGAGAGATGTTCTCGCGGATTACGTAACAGGGAGCTCAAACTTAGGCGTTCTTGCTCATGACCTCGTCCACGATGGACTTGGGCGCGGGCTCATAAGAGTCGAACTGCATCGTGTAGGATGCACGGCCCTGGGTCTGGGAGCGAAGGTCGGTAGCGTAACCGAACATCTCGCCCAGCGGCACCTTGGCACGGATGAGCTTGCTGTTCTTGCGATCCTCCATGCCCTCGATCTTGCCGCGGCGACCGGAGAGGTTGCCCATAACGTCGCCCATGTACTGCTCGGGGGTCTCGACCTCGACAGCCATGATCGGCTCGAGCAGCTGCGGATCGGACTTCTTGAGGGCGTCCTTGATAGCCATGGAGCCGGCGATCTTGAAGGCGGCCTCGGAGGAGTCGACCTCGTGGTAAGAACCGTCGAACAGGGTGACCTTAACGTCGAGGACCGGGAAGCCGGCGATAACACCGGTGTTCAGGGCCTCCTGGATGCCCTTGTCGATGGACGGGATGTACTCCTTGGGCACGACGCCGCCGACGATAGCGTTGACGAACTCGTAGCCGAAGCCCTCCTCCATCTTCTCGAGCTTGATGACAGCGTGGCCGTACTGACCGCGACCGCCGGACTGACGGACGAACTTGCCCTCAGCCTTCTCGACGTCGTGACCAGCGGTCTCGCGGTAGGCAACCTGGGGCTTACCGACGTTAGCGTCAACCTTGAACTCGCGGAGCAGACGGTCGACGATGATCTCGAGGTGCAGCTCGCCCATGCCGGCGATGATGGTCTGGCCGGTCTCGTGGTTGGTGGACACCTGGAAGGTCGGGTCCTCCTCGGCGAGCTTGGTCAGAGCCAGGGACATCTTGTCCTGCTCGGCCTTGGTCTTGGGCTCGATGGCAACGTCGATAACGGGCTTAGCGAACTCGATCTTCTCGAGGACGATCTCCTTGCCCTCGGCGCACAGGGTGTCACCGGTGGTGGAGTTCTTGAAGCCGACGCAAGCGACGATGTCGCCGGCGGCAGCGTCGTCACGGTCGATACGCTCGGCGGCGTTCATCTCGAGGATGCGGCCGAGGCGCTCGCGCTGACCGTTGGAAGCGTTGACCACGTAGGAGCCGGACTCGGCGCGGCCGGAGTAAACGCGGACATAGGTGAGCTTACCGACGAACGGGTCGGTCATAATCTTGAAGACCAGGCCGGAGAAGGGCTCGTCGAAGGAAGGATGACGCTGGATCTCCTCGCCGGTGTCCGGATCGGTACCGGTGACGGCCTCAACGTCGAGCGGGCTGGGCAGGTAGTCGACGACAGCGTCGAGCAGCTCCTGAACGCCCTTGTTCTTGTAGGCGGAACCCACGAAGACGAGGTTGAGCTCGTTGGCCAGAACGCCCTTGCGCAGAGCAGCCTTGAGCTCCTCGACGGTGAAGTCCTCCTCCATGAGGATCTTCTCCATGAGCTCGTCGTCAAAGCTGGCAGCAGCGTCAAGGAGCTCCTCGCGCTTGGTGGCAGCGATGTCGGCAAACTCAGCCGGGATCTCGTCCATCGGCTCGGGGTAGGTCATACCCTTCTCGTCGGCCTTGAAGTCCCATGCAGTCATGGTGACCAGGTCGATGACGCCCCAGAAGTTGTCCTCGGCGCCCATCGGGACCTGAGCGGCCACGGCGTTAGCGTCGAGACGATCCTTCATGGTCTCGATAGCGTTGAAGAAGTCAGCGCCCACGCGGTCATACTTGTTGATGAAGGCGATGCGGGGGACGTTGAAGGTGGAAGCCTGACGCCAAACGGTCTCAGACTGGGGCTGAACGCCGGCAACGGCGTCGAAGACGGCGACAGCGCCATCGAGGACGCGCAGGCAGCGCTCGACCTCGGCGGTGAAGTCAACGTGGCCCGGGGTGTCGATGATCTGGATGCGGTAGTCCTTACCGTCCTTGTTCCAGAAGCACGTGGTAGCAGCGGAGGTAATGGTTACGCCGCGCTCCTGCTCCTGAACCATCCAGTCCATGGTGGCAGCGCCCTCATGGACCTCACCGATCTTGTGGGTCTTACCGGTGTAGTAAAGAATACGCTCGGTCGTGGTGGTCTTACCGGCATCGATGTGGGCCATGATGCCGATGTTACGGGTATCGGAAAGCTTGTACTTAGGCTTAGCCATGTTAGTTCCTTACCTTAACTTACCAACGATAGTGAGAGAACGCGCGGTTGGCCTCGGCCATCTTGAAGACGTCCTCACGCTTCTTGACGGAAGCGCCCAGGCCGTTGGAAGCGTCGAGGATCTCATTGGCGAGACGCTCGGCCATGGTCTTCTCCTTGCGAGCGCGGGAGAAGTTGACGATCCAGCGGATACCCAGAGCGGTGGAACGACGGGAGTTGACCTCCATCGGGACCTGATAGGTAGCGCCACCGACACGCTTGGGCTTAACCTCGAGCGTGGGCTTGACGTTGTCCATAGCCTTCTTGAAGGTAGCGAGAGCGTCGCCACCCTCAGACTTCTCGGCAACGATCTCGAAAGCGGTGTAAACGATGCGCTCAGCGGTGGCCTTCTTGCCGTCAAGAAGGACCTTGTTGATGAGCTGAGTCACCAGGCGGTTGTTGTAAACGGCGTCAGGCTGAACCTCACGACGATTAGCTGCTGCACGACGCGGCATGTGAAATCTCCTTAAGTGTCTACCGTGCGGCGCTTAGGCGGCACACGGCGAAAGTATCAAAACGTTATCTGGCTTATTTAGCCTTGGGGCGCTTAGCACCGTACTTGGAACGGGCCTGCATACGGTTCTGGACCGGAGCAGCGTCGTAGGCGCCACGGATGACGTGATAACGGACACCAGGGAGGTCACGGACACGACCGCCGCGGACGAGCACGATGGAGTGCTCCTGCAGGTTGTGGCCCTCACCCGGGATGTAAGCAGTAACTTCGATGCCGTTGACGAGGCGAACACGGGCAACCTTACGAAGAGCCGAGTTCGGCTTCTTGGGGCTCGTGGTGAAGACGCGGGTGCACACGCCGCGCTTCTGGGAGTTGTGCTGCAGAGCAGCGTTCTTGGACTTCTTGGGCACGGAACGACGGCCCTGGCGAACCAGCTGGTTAATAGTAGGCAAAGCGTACTCCTTCTCGAATGATTCCAGCTTTCTGTAAAGTGCAACGGCTTGAATCGAGGGGTCAGCATCCCCCTACGAAACACGCAGTTCGATAGGATACGTGGCGTTAGCTGTGCCGTCAACAGACCACGCCGCCGGGCGTATCCCAGAATTGGCACATTTCCGCAAAGCCTACACAAAAGGAATCCCCTCCTGTGCGCGGGGGCGGATTCCCGGGCCGGGCGGCACAGGGGTTAAGTTTGCTGCTCTACAGTCCTGGCTCGCACGGAGGCCACATTAAGTGGCCTCCGGCTCGTGCGGAACTCGCGACAAACTTAACCCCTGTGCCGCCCGGGCCGGGGATCCGACGTGCTCGTCGGGGCAACGTTACCTGCCAAAAAGGGACAGGTTTGTTTTGGCAGGTTTTATCTGGGAAAAGGCCGCTTCCCCTAGTAGAAAGCGGCCCCAAATCTTACGAATAGACGATGGTAAAGGGTTCCGACGTTTCGGCGCCCCCTGTTGAAGTGCAGCGTGTGCCTTCGAGCGTTACTGAAACCACTTGGTCGACATCAATCAACTTCGTTGGCACCCAAATGTTCTCTCCGCTATTGCGTCCCATCGAAACATAGAAATTGTACGCCCCTGCGTCGTCATCTTCGATAATCTGCTCTGACCCATCCTTGTAGGTGACGGTCAGTTTATGATCAACTGCTTCATAGCCCAGATCATCGATGTGCGTCTGGATGGAAAACGGACTGATCTCGAGAGGCGAGTCATCGGAGCGGAGTTCTTTTGTATCGACGTGCGCTCCGACGTTAAACTCTGGCGTCGATACCTCGATCACCTTCGCATCCTCACCTTTGCCCTCCGTCCAACTGATATTCCAGGTGACCGCATGTCGTAAATCTCGATCGCGATTCCAAGATGCAAAGTACATCGTGCCGTTAATGACCGTGTCGCTTGATGTGTCTTTATCAATGGTGCAGCGTGTATCAGCCCATTCCTCGCCGAAGTTCATGCTGGGCGTGCCGATGCCCTGTTCTTCTTCACCATAGAGAACAAGTTCGCCAGTCTCTGCTGCCGGCTTGTAGTAGTTAACACCATTTGGATTGGACAACGTAAACGTTACGGCACCGCAACCGTTTTTATCGATAGCCATATCATGAATGTCGAGTGTATAGCCGTTGCCCTCGACGGACAGATTGACCTTCTGTACTGAACCCTCCAAGCTTTGGGGCGCGATACCATCACCAAACTCTCTGGTGTAGGTATATTTAGTCCCCGACGAGCCACCTTGAGTCCAGGTAATGGACTCTCCGTTGCCATGGTTTCCCCAGGCAGAGGCAAAATAACTGGAATTGACGACGGCGTAGGCGACCCCTCCGGTCGCCAGCACTCCGGCAAGGCATCCGATCACGGCAACATACAGAGGCTTCGCGTGACCCTTTCGGCGAAGCGGCTCACCAGTAGCGGCATAAAGAACACGGTCAGCAAGATCGCTATCGGCTTGGACGGACTCGAAGGCCTGCTTGATTTGGTTGGATTTCACGGTCGCCCTCCTCTAGGATGAACTTGAGTTTCGATCTGCCGCGAGCTAAACGCGTTCGAACGGTCGCGGCTGGCACGTGCAGCAACTCGGCAATCTCTGAAGTCGAGAAGCCCAGATAGTAATAGAGCACGATGGGGATACGGAATCGTTCCGGAAGCCGCATGACATCTGACAGGACGGCCTTGGTCTCATCCTGCGCTGTCGAAAGCGACTCGGCCAGGTTCTCAATATCCTCCACACGCCTCCATGGCTTTCGAAAGAGCGATTTGCATTCATTGATCGTGACCCGGATAAGCCATCGACGAAGATGTTCCCAGCTCTCAAATTGCACATCGCTTTTGAGCAGTTTAAGAAAGACGTCTTGGGCAACATCGTCGGCATCGGCGCGATCGCGCAGGTACGTCAATGCGATCCGAAACACGACATCCCGGTGGTCTTCGACCGCCTGTCTAAATGCTTGTTCTTCCATAATCACCTCCCGGTGACGTTAATAATTCTTGGTGAGGCCCTCACCTTAGATACGCTCTTGTCGGGCGAAATGTTTCAAATTCAAGCAGGAAAAACCGACCAAAATAAACCTGTCCCTTTTGGCAAGGGATCAACGAAACGCAACAGGTTGAGCATACGCAAGCGAGCAGCCCCCAGAGCGTACAAGGTGGCATGAAAAAGGCAGGGCATTGACCTTTTGGTCATGCCCTGCCCTTTGAATGACAGATTGTAGCTCTGGGGGCCGCGCAGCGACGGAGGTCGCCGCCGTTCGTTAGAACGGCGGAACTAGTTACTCCTCGTCGTTGTCCTTGGCCTCTTCGGCGTCGTCGGTGTCCACGAGCTGGTTGAGCAGCTCGTCGAGGGAAGCCATGTCCTCGTTGATCGCGCCGTTGGCGGGAGCCTTCTTGTCGTCGATCGGGGCGCCCAGGAGCTCCTCGTCGGCGTCGGCGTGATGCGTCGGAGCAGAGGTACCCAGCAGGATGTCGTCCGGACCGTCGGGGCTAAAGACCATCTGCAGCAGCTGCGAGAGGTCTTCCTCGTCGGCAACGTCGTCGTTGTTCTCGAGGATGTAGAGCAGGTCGTGGGCCTCCAGGCCGTCACGGAGCTCCTCGATCGCCTTGGCACCGATACCATCGATGCGCAGCAGATCCTCCTCGGACTTGCCGACCAGGTCGCCGACCGTCTCGATGCCGACCTCGCTGAACTTGTTGGTCCAACGCTGCGACACGCCCAGGTCGTCGAACAGGTACAGGCGAGCCTTCTCGGCGGAGATGGTATGGCCGTTGCGGGTGAACGAACCGTCAGCACCACCGAACTCGTCGTAGCCGGCCCAGTCGAGCTGCTGCGGGAGCTGCTCGTCCAGGTCCTTGAGCTCCACAGGGGCCCACTCAGGCAGCGACTTGGCGTTGGGCGAAGCCGGGCCGTCGATGTCCACGTAGCCGTCGGCCGTGCGATACGTCAGCTTGGCGTTGGCGTACGGCTTGAGGCCGGTACCAGCCGGGATCTTCTTACCGACGATGACGTTGGACTTAAGGTCGAGCAGGTGGTCGACCTTGCCCTCGATGGCAGCCTCGGTAAGGACGCCAGCGGTACGGATGAACGAAGCGCTCGACAGCCAGGAGTCGATGTTGGACGCGACCTTGAGCGTACCCAGGATGACGGGCTCGGCCACGGGAGCCTGACCGCCCAGACGGGCAACGCGCTCGACCTCGTCGGCGAACTCGTAGCGGTCGACGTACTGACCAAGCAGGTACTTGGAGTCGCCGGGGTTGGTGATCTGAACGCGACGCAGCATCTGACGTGCGAGCACCTCGATGTGCTTGTCGTTCAGGTCGACGCCCTGGCTGGTGTAGACGTCCTTGACGCTCTCGACGAAGGTGTGCATCGTCGACTCGATGTCGGTCAGCTTGCGCAGGTTGCGGAAGTTGACGAAGCCCTTGGTGATCTGGTCGCCGGCGCGAACCTCGCAGCCGTCCTCGATCTCGGGCATGAAGCGCACCGAAGCGGGGACGCGACGCTCGTCGAGGACGCGGGTGTGATCCTCGGAGTCGGTGAGCGTCAGCACGTACTCGGACTTCTCGGGCTTAATCGAGAGGTGGCCGGAGTACGGAGCCAGCTCGGCCTCGCGACCCAGGATCTTCTCGTTGACGTTGCCGACGATATCGAACATACGGCTGACCGTAGGCAGACCCTGCGTAATATCGTCGACGCCAGCGACGCCGCCGGAGTGAATGGTACGCATCGTAAGCTGCGTACCAGGCTCGCCGATGGACTGGGCGGCAATAATGCCGACCGCGGTACCAATGGCGACCGGACGACGGGTGGAAAGATCCCAGCCGTAGCACTTCTGGCACACGCCGTACTTGGAGCGGCAGGTGAGCAGTGCTCGAAGCTTGACCTTCTTAAGGCCGGCATCGACCATCTTCTGGATGTCGGCGACCTTCTCGATGTAGCCGTCCTGCTCAAAGAGCACGGTGCCATCGGGAGCCACGACGTCCTCGATGAAGCAACGGCCGACGAGGTCGGTGTTGAGGTCGGTGGTACCGGGGATGATGAGGTTGTAGGTGACGCCCTCGTGCGTACCGCAGTCCTCCTCGCGGACGATGACGTCCTGGGCCACGTCGACCAGACGACGGGTCAGGTAACCAGAGTCCGAGGTGTGGGATGCGGTATCGACCAGGCCCTTACGGGCGCCGTAGGTCGAAATGAAGTACTCGAGCGGCAGCAGACCCTCGCGGAAGTTCGCCTTAATGGGAAGGTCGATCGTCTCGCCGGACATGTCTGCCATCAGGCCACGCATGCCGCCGAGCTGACGCAGCTGGGTCTTAGAACCACGGGCGCCGGAGTCGGCCATCATGTAGAGCGGGTTCTCCTCGTCGAACAAGTCGAGCATGAGCGCTGCGACCTTGTCGGTACAAGCGGTCCACTCGTTAACGACTTCGATGTGGCGCTCCGTCTCGTTGATGAAGCCCTCCTCGAAGTACTCGTTGATCTGGTCGACGTTGGCCTGGGCGCGGTCGAGCAGCTCCTGCTTCTCGGCAGGGATGAGAGCGTCCCACACCGAGATGGTGAGGCCGGCGCGGGTAGCGTAGTGGAAGCCGGAGTACTTGATGGCGTCGAGGATCGGGCCGACCTTGGCCTCGGGGTAACGATCGCAGCAGTCGGCAACCAGCTTGGCCACGTCGCCCTTGACCATCTTGTAGTTCATGAACTCATAGTCTTCGGGCAGGCACTGGCGGTTGAAGATGATGCGGCCGATAGAGGTCTCAAAACGCGCGGTCTTGTTGCCGGTGACGTCGTAGTCGACGAACTCGTTCTTGCCGTTCTTGACGCGGAAGATACGGGTGCCGTCCTCGTTGATGACGTTGGCGTTCTCGGCGGACACGCGGACCTGGATCTTGGCCTGCATGTCGACCTCGGAGCGGCAGTCATAGGCGTGCAGCGCGTCGTCGAAGCTGGCGAACACGTGGTTCTCGCCGGGCAGGCCGTCGCGGACCTGGGTGAGGTAGTACACACCGATGATCATGTCCTGCGAGGGGATGTTAACCGGCTTGCCGGATGCCGGCGAGCGCAGGTTGTTCGCAGAGAGCATGAGCACGCGAGCCTCGGCCTGGGCCTGGCTGGACAGCGGCACGTGGACAGACATCTGGTCGCCGTCGAAGTCGGCGTTGAAGGGTGAGCAGACCAGCGGGTGCAGGTGGATAGCCTTGCCCTCGACCAGCACCGGCTCAAAAGCCTGGATGGACAGACGGTGCAGGGTCGGTGCACGGTTGAGCAGCACGACGCGGCCGTCGATGACCTCTTCGAGGATATCCCACACAAAGGTGGCACCGCGGTCGATAGCACGCTTGGCGCCCTTGATGTTCTCGACCTTGCCAAGCTCGACCAGGCGCTTCATGACGAAGGGCTTGAAGAGCTCCAGCGCCATGGTCTTAGGCAGACCGCACTGGTGCAGCAGCAGCTTGGGGTCGGTAACGATGACCGAACGGCCGGAGTAGTCGACACGCTTGCCCAGCAGGTTCTGACGGAAACGACCCTGCTTGCCCTTGAGGGCCTCGGCGAGCGACTTGAGCGGGCGACCGCCACGGCCAGAGACCGGGCGACCACGACGGCCGTTGTCGAACAGGGCGTCCACGGACTCCTGGAGCATGCGCTTCTCGTTGTTCACGATGATCGCAGGGGCGTCCAGGTCGAGCAGGCGCTTGAGTCGGTTGTTACGGTTGATCACGCGACGATACAGGTCGTTGAGGTCGGACGCGGCGAAGCGGCCGCCGTCGAGCTGGACCATCGGGCGCAGATCGGGCGGAATGACCGGGATGACGTCCAGGATCATGTTCGCGGGGCTGTTGCCGCCCTTCAGGAAGGCGTCAACGACCTCGAGGCGCTTAACGGCCTTCTCGCGCTTCTGCTTCTGGGAGTCCTCGTCGGCGATGATGGCCTTGAGCTTCTCGGCCTCGGAGGGCAGATCGATGGCGGCGAGCAGGTCGCGGACGGCCTCGGCACCCATGCCACCCTTAAAGTACATGGAGTAGTAGCGGGTCATCTCGCGGAACAGTGGCTCATCGGAGATGAGGTCGCGCTCGGTGAGCTTCATGAAGGCGTTGAAGGCGTCCGTGCGGAGCTGCTTCTCGTCCTTGCACTCTTCCTCGATGTCGACGATACCAGAGGCGATCTCCTCGGGGGTCAGCGGCTCCTCGTCGGAGAACTCGTCAAAGTTCTCGGGGTTGCCCTGCTCCTTGAGGGACTCGATCTGGCGGGCGCACTCGGCATCGATCTCTTCCAGATCGGCGGCGAGCTCCTCGCGCAGGTCGTCAGCGTCGGCCTCGCGGGCCTCGTAGTCGACCTCGGTGATGATGTAGCTGGCAAAGTACAGAACCTTCTCGAGGTCCTTGGACTTGATGTCGAGCATACGGCTCATCGGGAAGCTCGTGGGGCTCTTGAAATACCAGATGTGGGACACGGGAGCGGCGAGCTCGATGTGGCCCATGCGGTCGCGACGCACCTTGGCCGAGGTGACCTCGACGCCGCAGCGCTCGCAGACGATGCCCTTAAAGCGGATGCCCTTGTACTTGCCGCAGGAGCACTCCCAGTCCTTGGCGGGACCGAAGATCTTCTCGCAGAACAGGCCGTCCTTCTCGGGCTTGAGGGTACGGTAATTGATGGTCTCCGGCTTCTTGACCTCACCGTGCGACCAGGAACGGATCTGGTCGGCGGAGGCAAGGGAGATCTTTACCGAGTCAAAATCAGTAGCTTCGAAATCTGCCACAGTCAACTACTCCTTATCAGTGGTCGTGGCGGCGACAGCCTCGGGTGCCTCGGCGGTCTCGGCATCCTGGGCCTCGGCGTCGGCGTCAACGCCGGCGAGCGCAGCCAGGTCGTCGAGAGCAGAGGTCTCCTCGGCGGTCACAGGGGCGGAGGCGTCCTCGTCGGCATCGTGCATGGGCTCGATGTCCAGTGCGAGGGAGCGGATCTCCTTGACGAGAACCTTGAAGGACTCGGGGATACCCGGAACCGGGACGTTCTCGCCCTTGACGATGGACTCGTAGGTCTTGACGCGGCCCACGGTATCGTCGGACTTGACGGTCAGGATCTCCTGCAGGACGTTGGAAGCACCGTATGCATACAGTGCCCAAACTTCCATCTCGCCGAAGCGCTGGCCGCCGAACTGAGCCTTGCCGCCCAGCGGCTGCTGGGTAACCAGGCTGTAAGGGCCGGTCGAACGGGCGTGGATCTTGTCGTCGACCATGTGGCCGAGCTTGAGGATGTAAGACGTACCCACGGTAATGGGCTCGCGGAACTCCTCACCGGTGCGGCCGTCGAACAGGCGGGTCTTGCCGCGCTCGTCAAGCTGGGTAACAAACTCGGGGCGCATGTGATCGCCAAAGGCAGCGGTGGCCTTGTTGAGCATGTTCTTGTTGGCGCGACGGATGACCTCGGCGATCTCGTCCTCCTTGGCGCCGTCAAAGACGGGCGTCGCGGTGAAGAACGGACCGGGGACGTACTTGTCGGAGTCGGCCTGCTCGGTATCCCAACCGCAGGCAGCAGCCCAGCCAAGGTGGCACTCGAGCAGCTGGCCGACGTTCATACGCGAAGGAACGCCCAGCGGGTTGAGGATAACGTCGATCGGGGTACCGTCAGCCATGTAGGGCATGTCCTCGACCGGCAGAACGTTACAGATAACGCCCTTGTTGCCGTGGCGGCCGGCGATCTTATCGCCCTGCTGGATCTTACGACGCTGGGCGACGTAGACGCGCACCTGCTCGTTAACGCCGGGGGCCAGGTCGTCGCCGTTCTCGCGGCTAAAGCGGACGACGTCGATGACGCGGCCGTAAGCGCCGTGAGGCATCTTAAGGGAGGTGTCACGAACGTCGTGCGCCTTGGCACCGAAGATGGCGCGCAGCAGGCGCTCCTCGGCAGTCAGAGCACTCTCGCCCTTAGGCGTGACCTTGCCGACCAGGATGTCGCCAGGGCCGACCTCGGCGCCGATGCGGATGATGCCGTCCTCGTCAAGGTTGGCAAGCATGTCCTCGGAGAGGTTCGGGATCTCGCGGGTGATCTCCTCGGGGCCGAGCTTGGTGTCGCGGGCGTCGATCTCGTGACGGGTGATATTGATGGTCGTCAGCAGGTCCTCGGCCACCAGGCGCTCGGACACGACGATACCGTCCTCGTAGTTGAAGCCTTCCCACGGCATGTATGCCACGGTGAGGTTCTGGCCCAGTGCGAGCTCGCCATGATCGGTCGAAGGACCGTCGGCCAGAGGCTCGCCCTGCTCAACGGTGTCACCGACGCGCACGAGCGGACGGTGGTTGATGCAGGTGGACTGGTTGGAACGCTGGTACTTGGCCAGGTGATACTCGTCCATGCCGCCAGCGTGCTTGACGATAATCTTGGAGGCGTCGGCAAAGATGACCTCGCCGGCGTTCTTGGCCAGGGTGACCTCGCCGGAGTCCAGGGCGGCGCGACGCTCCATGCCGGTACCGACATAGGGAGCGGCGGGGTGAACCAGCGGCACGGCCTGACGCTGCATGTTGGCGCCCATGAGCGTACGCTTGGCGTCGTCGTGCTCAAGGAACGGGATCAGCGTGGCTGCGACGGAGAGCATCTGACGCGGCGAGACGTCCATGTAGTCGACGTCCTCGACGGGCACGTCAGCGGGAGCGCCGAAGGAGCCGTCGAAGTCGCGGGTACGGGCGATCACGGTGTGCGGACGAACGATCTTGCCCTCGGCATCGGTCGTGATGAACTCGTTGGTCTTGGGATCGAGCGGCGTGTTGGCCGGCGCGATGACGTGCTTCTCTTCCTCGTCAGCGGTCATCCAGTCGATCTGGTCGGTGGCAACGCCGTTCTCGACGCGACGGAACGGGGCCTCGATGAAGCCGTACTCGTTGACGCGGGCGTAGAGGGCGAGCGAGCCGATCAGGCCGATGTTGGGGCCTTCGGGGGTCTCGATCGGGCACATGCGGCTGTAGTGCGAGTTGTGAACGTCGCGGACGGCCGTCGGCACGTTGGTGCGGCGGCTGGAGCCGGACTTGTGGCCGGCAAGACCGCCAGGGCCGAGTGCGGACAGACGGCGCTTGTGGGTCAGACCGGTCAGGGGGTTCGCCTGGTCCATGAACTGCGAGAGCTGCGAGGAACCGAAGAACTCCTTGATGGAGGCCACGATCGGACGGATGTTGATGAGCGACTGCGGGGTGATCTCGTCGATGTCCTGGGAGCTCATGCGCTCACGGACGACGCGCTCCATACGGCTCATGCCGATACGGAACTGGTTGGCGACGAGCTCGCCGACGGTGCGGATGCGGCGGTTGCCGAAGTGGTCGATGTCGTCGACCTTGAAGCCCTGCTCGCCGGCAGCGAGGGACAGGAGGTAGCGCAGCGTCGCGACGATATCCTCGTCGGTGAGCACCGTGACCTCTTCCTCGGTGGTGAGGTTGAGCTTCTTGTTGACCTTGTAACGACCGACGCGGGCCAGATCGTAGCGCTGCGGGTTAAAGAGCAGGCCCTCGAGCAGGCTGCGGGAAGCGTCCACGGTGGGAGGCTCGCCCGGGCGCAGGCGACGGTAGATCTCGATGAGGGCGTCCTCGCGGGTAAGGGCGGTGTCGCGCTCCAGGGTGCGCTTGATCACATCGGAGTTGCCGAGCAGCTCGATGATGTCGTCGTTGGTGACGGCGATGCCAAGGGCGCGCAGGAACATCGTGGCGCTCTGCTTGCGCTTACGGTCGATGGAGACCATGAGCTGGTCGCGCTTGTCGACCTCAAACTCAAGCCAGGCACCGCGGGACGGGATGATCTGGGCCTTGTAGATCTGCTTGCCCGAATCCATCTCGGAGCTGTAGTACACGCCCGGGGAGCGGACGAGCTGCGAGACGACGATACGCTCGGTACCGTTGATGATGAAGGTGCCCTGATCGGTCATCATGGGGAAGTCGCCCATAAAGACGAGCTGCTCCTTGATCTCGCCGGTCTCCTTGTTGGTGAGACGGACGTCGGTCAGAAGCGGAGCCTGATAGGTCATATCCTTCTCGCGGCACTCCTCGACGGTGTGCGCGGGGTCGCCGAACTGATGCTCGCCGAAGGTAACCTCGAGAACATGGTTCTGGCTCTGGATGGGGCTGGATTCCTTGAACGCCTCACGAAGGCCCTCGTCCTTAAAACGCTCAAAGGATTCCCTTTGAACAGAGATAAGGTTGGGGAGCTCCA
Organism: Collinsella sp. AM38-1BH; assembly: GCF_003467545.1. Taxonomy (NCBI): domain Bacteria; kingdom Bacillati; phylum Actinomycetota; class Coriobacteriia; order Coriobacteriales; family Coriobacteriaceae; genus Collinsella; species Collinsella sp. AM38-1BH. The sequence continues at coordinate 234,063 of NZ_QSHC01000001.1, forward strand.
TGGCCTCCGGGATTTTCCCGAAGCTGACGCGCTTGCGCTCAGTGGCAGTGTATGCGTAGGTCACCAGGTTTTTCCTCCTTCACGGAAATGCTCGGTGGGTTGGCGAGGCATAGCTTCGCCAGTTATCGCAACCTAATAGTTTATCAGGTACCGACCGTTGGGCAAGAAAAGCCTTGACGCGATTGAGTTTTTGGAGTAGCAAAGTTTTTCGGCAGAAAACACGCAGGTAGATGTATGTGTATCGAACACCTGTTCATATATTTTCTGTGAACAGAGAGTCGACAATCGAAGCTCTTATAAAAAACGGGCGCGAACCGAGGTCCGCGCCCGTAAATGTCGATGCCCGAAGGCTTATTTGCGCATCAAGCCGCCGCGCTCGTCGATGGCGTCCCAGAAGGCGCTGGCAAAGCGAGGATCGCTTGCGGCCATGAGGGCGTTGGTGGCCATCCAGCCAGACGGAGTGCCGGTGTCGTAGCCCGAGAGCGGATCGATGACGACAGCATACATGGCCTCACGGTCAAGCGAGCGAGCCATGGCGTCGGTGAGTTGAATCTCGCCGCCCTTGCCGGCCTGCTGATCGGCGAGCAGGTCCATAACCAGCGGGCTCAGCAAGTAACGACCGACGATGTACAGGTTGGACGGAGCCGCCTCGGGAGCAGGCTTCTCGACCAGACCGCCGATGCGCCAGACAGCGCCCGGCTCGGCATCGGCAACGCCCTCGGCGCCCTCGAGCGAACCGACGCGCTCGCCGGCGATAACGCCGTAGCGGCTGACTTCCTCGGGCGAGCAAGCAGCGACGGCGATAACCGAAGCGCCACCGTGCTCCTTGGAAACGGCGAGCATCTTGTCGCAGATGTCGCGGTTAGGCACAACGTAGTCGCCCAGAAGAACCAGGAAGTTCTCCCCTGCCACGGCGTCGGCAGCAGAGCGGATAGCATGGCCGAGGCCCTTGGGCTCGTACTGATAACGGAAGTCGACCGGCATACCACCAGCGTGGGCGACGGCATCGGCATAGGCGTTCTTGCCGCGCTCGCGCAGCAGGTTCTCGAGCGAACGATCGGGCTGGAAGTAGTTCAGTAGCTCGGGCTTACCGGGAGAAGTAACGATGATGGCATCGTCGACCTCCTCGGGGTCGAGCGCCTCCTCAACGACATACTGGATGACCGGCTTGTCGAGAACCGGCAGCATCTCTTTGGGGGTGCACTTGGTGCCAGGCAGAAAACGCGTGCCAAGACCGGCGGCGGGGATGATTGCCTTCATGTTATTCAAGGATCCTTTCGCAGGCGCAAAAGCGCCCCATGCGTGCGGCACACAGCCGCAGACCAAATTGCGATACCCAAGCATCTTACCGCTGGAACTATATATCACTACAAGGCAGAGACAATTCTTCAGCAGGTCAACGCAAATTATTGCTCGAATGGTGCAATTTTATTGCCCAACGGCAGGGCACCCGATACGACGTAAATCACAGAACATGGCAGTTTGAGCAACCGATGTCGAGGGACCGAAAAACAAAAAAGACGGGGCTCGCAATGCGAACCCCGTCTGCAAAGAAATCTGGCGAGAAAGCCTGATTACTTGAGGGTGACAGCAGCGCCAGCAGCCTCGAGCTTCTCCTTGGCAGCCTCGGCGTCCTCCTTCTTGGCACCCTCGAGAACAGCCTTGGGAGCACCCTCGACGACCTCCTTGGCCTCCTTCAGGCCAAGGTTGGTGAGCTCACGGACGGCCTTGATGACCTGGATCTTGTTGTCGCCGAAGCCCTCGAGCACGACGTCAAACTCGGTCTTCTCCTCGGCCTCAGCAGCGCCAGCAGCGGGAGCGGCGACAACAGCGGCAGGAGCAGCGGCGGAAACGCCGAAGGTGTCCTCGATAGCCTTAACGAGCTCGGAAGCCTCGAGAAGGGTCATTTCCTTAAGAGCATCGATGATCTCATCGGTGGTAAGCTTAGCCATTTCTAAGTCCTTTCGGTTTCCGTGCTGATGCACGGAGATCAGTTAAAACACGGCGCGAATGCGCCAGGGGTGCGGCGTTGCCGCCGCGGGTGAAAACAGCGACTAGGCTGCCTTCTGCTCGGAGACCTGCTGGATCGAACGAGCGAGACCAGAGGAAACGCCGTTGACGCAGACAGCGATGTCGCGAGCGAAACCGGAGATGAGACCGGCGATCTGGCCGAGAAGCTGATCCTTGGTGGGCAGCTCGGCGATAGCCTTAACATCATCAGCGGAAACGGCCTTGCCGTCGGAGATACCGCCCTTGATCTCAAGGACGCCCTTGGACTTAGCGGAGAAGTCCTTAAGGGCCTTAGCGGCCTCGACCGGCTCGGTCTCGTAGAACACATAAGCGACGGGGCCGGCGAGAATCTCGTCGATCTCGGGCTGCTCCTGGTTCTTGAGGGCGATCTTGACCAGGTTGTTCTTGTAGACCTTCATCTCGGCGCCGCACTCGCGAAGCTGATGACGCAGCTCCTGAGCCTGCTTAACCGTCAGACCGTTGTAGTTGACGACGAACAGACCGGCGTTCTCGGCGATACGGGACTCGATCTCTGCAACCTTGTCGATTTTGTACTGCTGGGGCATGAATTACACCTCCTCGAATTCTTTCCGGGCACGGTCCGCCACAAGGACGTG
>NZ_QSHC01000001.1:236699-305568 GCF_003467545.1 Collinsella sp. AM38-1BH
GGGCACGGTCCGCCACAAGGACGTGACGGGGGCATGTCCAAAAAGAAAGCCCCCGCGCTGCATGAGCGACGGGGGCGAGAAGACATATCTACTCGACCACCTCGGCTGGCGGGAAGTCCCATTAAGCTCGCGGGTAAGACCCGTTTGCGCCGGCTGTCTCTGGCAGCGGATTCGTGCGTGAACCGAAAGTATTATGGCGGGGACCCCGGCGTCGGTCAACGGCAACCCTGGCCGCACACAATTCCACCATCTCGGTCGCGCCGCCAAAGGCCAGGCGCAAGCTTTTCGCTCGGTCAGGTCCTGGGCTCGCACGAAGGCCACATTAAGTGGCCTTCGGCTCGTGCGGAATCTACGAAAAGCTTGCGCCTGGCCTTTGGCGGCGCGACCTGTGTTGACTTTGGGGCAGCCAGGGTTGCCGTTGGCCGGCGCGCCCCACGCATAACCCTTATGTCGGTGGGCTGATGTGTTGCGTCCCTGAGGACTACAAGGTCGAAATGAAGGTGGACAGGCGGTGGAGGCCTTCGTCTAGGTCTTTGTCGGAGACGCAGTAGCTGAGGCGGACGTGGCCTTCGGTTCCGAAGCAGTCTCCCGGAACTAGGGCTACGTTTGCCTCTTTGATGGCTTTGATGCAGAAGTCTTCGCTTGTCAGGCCGAATTGTTTGATGCTGGGGAAGGCGTAGAAGGCTCCTGCGGGCTCTACTACGTCGAGGCCCATGGCGTCTAAGGCTGCGAGTACGCGTTCGCGGCGGGCTCGGTAGACTTCGAGCATGGGGGTTGGGTCGACGGTGAGGGCTCGCGTTGCGGCATCCATCTCAAAGGAGACGGCGCTCGATACTAGGTATTGGTGGGCCTTTGCGATCTCGGCGATGACGGGGGCTGCGGCTGCGAGCCAGCCCAGGCGCCAGCCGGTCATAGCCCAGGGCTTGGAGAAGCTCTCGATGACTACCGTCTGCTCACGCAGCTCCGGGTGGCGCTGGGCGAAGCGCTCGTAGCCGTCCGCATAGACCAAGCGGTTGTATACGTCGTCGCAGATTACGTAGATGCCCGCCCGGTCTGCCACGCGCGCCACGGCGTCGAGCGATGCCGCGTCAAGGATGCAGCCCGTAGGATTGTTGGGCGAGCAGATGACGATGGCTTTGGTCGCCGGCGTCACGCAAGCACGAAGTGCGTCCTCGTCAATCTGAAATTGCGCGGGCTCCGTATCCAAAAAGACCGCTTTGGCGTGATTGGCCACGACGATGCTTTCGTACAGGCCAAAGGCCGGCGTGGGGATAATGACCTCGTCGCCGGGGTTGAGCATAGCCATGAATGTTGCCGACAGCGCCTCGGTCGCACCGTCGGTCAGGATGACCTCATCGGCGGAAAACATAAGGCCCGCGTCCCCCATGTAAGCAGACAACGCCTCACGCAGGGCGGGGCGACCGTTGTTGGGCGGATAGTGCGTATCGCCGCGGCCCAGCGCGGCGGTCACCTCGGCGCTAATCACATCGGGCGTGGGAAAATCGGGCTCGCCGAGCGCGAGCGCGATGCACCCCGGGTGCTGGGCGGCGAGCGCATTGATCCGACGGATGCCTGAGGGCTTGAGCGTGGTAAGCGAGGTGTTCATGGGCAGACGCATGGCGTTCCTTTCGTAAGGGTTGCACTAGGATAGCGCGGCGGGACGCCACCAGACGGTATAACCTAAACGGAAACCAACCGGAAAGGAGGCGGCATGGAGACGACCGCACGCGGCGATGTACCAAAAACGTTGCGAACCATTGCGTATATCAGCATTCCCGATAGCGCCGATCTTGAGTTTTTGCTCTGGGACCTGCAGGATGCCATCGCCGCCTATGCTCAGCTTTCCGGCACCGCGCTCCCCCACCCGGTCGATTTAGAGGCGGATGATGCCGATGCAGTCGATGGCATGGTGCTCGCTGTTGATGATGCATTTGATGATGAGGCTATGATCACTGTCGAGCAGGTGCTCGATCGCCTTAAGAATACAGACGCGCGCGTCTATGTCGTCGTCCAGGCCCTGTCCAAAAACAACAAACAGGCGGACGAAGTCCTCGACCGCCTGTACCGGGCATGCATTCTACGTAACCTGCCATGGTGCGACGGCGTTGTCATCTGTGCCGGCAGCGGCATCGCAGCGCTTCGCCATTCCCCGCGCATGGGCCTCTTGCGTCGACCATTTTCGGAAGCGATGGACAAGCTTGTGGGCGCCGTGCGCATGGGCTGCTCCATAGAGCATGCGCAGCTGCTTGGCGGCGGCAATGCCGGTAGCGTCGATGCCGACGGCATGGTGCGCGCCAGGCCCGCCGTGCCCGCACCAATCTGGCGCGCCATCATCAAACGCCTCGGCGCCCATGTTCAATCAAGGATCTAGACTACCGTACGATCCAGTCAACGGCTTCGTGCCAACGCTCAACAAGACGTTCCAGACGCCAAGCCGCGTTAGCGGGACTAGTTGACGGCAATACGACAGCGGACAGGCCTGTCCGCTCCTGTAGATAGCGCTTATAGAGGCGCCCCGCCGTACCTCCATTACACACCACCAGCTCAATAGGCGCATTGCCCGTAATGCGCTCGATATCTGCCGGAACGACGTTTTTGATGCTCGCGTCACTCGAGCCCTTAATGTCGCAGCCCTCAATCACATCCCACAGGGCTACGCCGCCGTTCAGCAGCATGGATCGCTTGGCGGCAATCGAGACGTCGAGCGTCGCAGGCTCGCTGCCTGCCAAAGGGTCGCCCTCGTTGGGCGGCACGGGCACACCGAGACACGCGGCCATCACGCGCCAAAAGCGATTCTGAGGGTTGCCGTAATAAAAGGCATTGGCGCGCGAAAGCACCGAGGGAAACGACCCCAGCACCAAAACGCGCGAGTGCTGGTCGAACACGGGCTCAAACCCATGCTCAATATGTTGATAGCCCACGTCGGACGCAGCCATGGCCTAGGCCCTCAACAGATAGCGCACCTCGTAGGGCGCAAGCTCAAGGGAGCCCGCCAGCTCGACCGTGGGCACGCCGTCGCCAAGCAGGTCGACAAAGGACCCGTTGAGCTCGCCGGCGGCAAAGGTGTAAGGCTCGCCCACGGCGTTCACCGCCACGAGCACCGTCGCGTCGTCGCAGGCGCGCTCGAACAGCAGCTGCTTGTTCTGGATCACCACATTGCGATAGGCACCATAGTTGAGAGCACGGGCCGCCGCGTCGTCGGCCGAGCGAAGGTGCGCAAGCTGCGTGATGAACGCCGTCATCTCGTTGGGCGCAGGCTCATCGAGCGCAGGGCGCAGCGCCCAGTCGCCATCGGAGCCGCCCTTTTCGCCAGCAATTCCCCACTCGCTGCCATAGTAGACGCACGGGATGCCCGGCATGCCAAAGAGCATGCCATAGGCGGGACGCAGGCACGACTTGTCGGTGAGGATGCTTGCCAGGCGCGGCACGTCGTGGTTGTCGACAAACGACAGCAGGTGCTTGCCGCGGTAGATGCACCAAGGGTCGCCGCCAAACTGACGGTGCAGCGAGTGCGCGATCTCGAACATATTGACCGAGTTAAAGCTGGAGTACAGGCCCTTGTAGCACTCGTAGTTGATGCAGGAGTCGAGCATCTCGTCGTTGACGATCTGGTTGTAGTCGCCGTGGAGCGTCTCGCCGATCAGCACAAAGTCGGGCTTGAGCTCACGGGCAAAGGCGTGCAGGCGGCGCATAAAGTCGCGGTCGAGCATATAGGCAACGTCCAGGCGCAGGCCGTCAACGCCAAAGACGTCGGCCCAACGGCGCACAGACTCGAGCAGGTAATCGACCACAGCGGGATTTTGCAGGTTGAGCTTCACAAGCTCAAAATGGCCTTCCCAGCCCTCGTACCAAAAGCCATCGCCATAGCAGGAGTCGCCGTCAAAGCTAATGTGGAACCAATCCTTGTAGGGCGAGTCCCACTTGCGCTCCTGCACATCGCGGAAGGCCCAAAAGCCACGACCGACGTGGTTGAAGACGGCATCAAGCACCACGCGGATGCCATGGGCGTGCAGCGTGTCGCATACGGCGGCAAAGTCGGCGTCCCCACCCAGGCGACGGTCGATATGGCGCAGGCTGCGCGTGTCGTAGCCATGGCTATCGGACTCAAGCGGAGGGTTGATCAGCACGGCACCGATACCGAGCTCCTGCAGGTAATCGGCCCATTGGGCGATTTTCATGATGGGGGCATCGGGATTGGACGCGGTACCAGCAGCTTGGGAGAGCTCGTCCTCGGCAACGGGCGCGACGTTCTCGCGCGGAGCTCCGCAAAAGCCCAGCGGATAGATCTGGTAGAACGTCGTCTCGTATGCCCACATAGCAACCTCCCGGTAAGCCCAACACAACGACATCCATTGTATGCCCAGCTTGTATCCTCTTCCCCAAAATAAGTTGCGGTGGAATAGTTCCTGCTTTGGCCTTCAGAGGCCTTAAACAGGAACTATTCCACCGCAACTGATGAGAGGACGTGATTAGGCAACGGGTTTGGCACGGCGTATGGCCGGGAACAGTACGGTGATGGCGAGGATGACGCCCACGACGGTAATCGCCCCGCCCACGAAGCCAATCCAAGCGATACCGGGACCCGAAACCACGGCTCCGCCGATCGCGGTGCCCGTGCCGATACCAAGGTTAAACAGGCCCGAGAAGATCGACATGGCGACGGCCGACGAGTCCGCCGGCGTGTACTTGATGAGCTCGGCCTGAAACGCCACGTTAAAGGCCGTGGCGCAGCAGCCCCATAGTGCGCAGACGGCAAGCACCAACACGAGCGCCGAGGCTGCGGGGGCCATAAGCAGCAGAGCCACCGGCACGCCGGAGAGCGTGATAGCCAAGAACGGGAAGCGATGCCCATCGAACAGGCGGCCAAACAGCCAGCTTCCGAGCAGACCAGAACAGCCAAACGCCGTCAGCGTCATGGTGATGGCACCCGCATCGACGTGCGCGACCTGCGCCAGGAAGGGCTCGATATAGCTGTAGCTTGCGTAATAGCCGGTCGCCATAAAGACCGTGACCGCGTAGAGCGCGATCAGGAACGGGTTCTTGAGCAGCTCGGGCAGCTGCTTAACGGTAAAGCGCTCACCCGCCGGCATGGCCGGGAACACCGCTGCCTGGTACACCACCGCGGCGGCAGAGAAAACCCCGACCACGGCAAACGTCATGCGCCAGCCCACGGCCAGGCCGATGGCACGACCGAGGGGCAGGCCGAAAATCTGCGCGATAGACGAGCCCGTGGCGATCATGCTGATGGCGAGCGCCCCGTGGCGGGCGTCAACCAGGCGCGAGGCCATAATCGAGGCGACCGACCAGAACACGGCATGTGCGCAAGCGACCACCAGGCGCGCACAGACCAGGATGGGATATGTCGGTGCCACAGCGGACAGGAACTGACCCAGAGAAAACACGGCGAGCACGCCGAGCAGCATCCACTTGAACTCAAAGCGCGAGGCAAACACCATGAGTGGCAGCGACAGCAGCATGACGCCCCAAGCATAGACCGAGATCATGATGCCTGCCTGGGCCTCGGTGAGCGAGAACGATGCGGCGATATCAGTCAGAAGGCCGATGGGCATAAACTCCGACGTGTTGAACACGAACGCGCAGCAGGCGAGCCCGATAAGCGGGAGCCACTGACTGAGTGCGATACCACCTTGCTTTGTTTGAGCCATATAGGAAAACCTCTCCGATCATCTAGAGCGGTGGGCGATTATAGCAATGAGAAGTCTATAAAATGAGCAACAAAAGAATTCTTGGAAAACGATCGTTAACAGATGGCGCGCCAATTCTGCTTAGAAAGCAAGGTACGCAGAAACTCAATGTCGAAAACGCGGCTTCATCTTCGGGCTATCGCGCCTGCTCGGATACGCACAAGGACACCCCCATGAGCACGTCAATTTCGAGCCAACTCGCAACCGCACAATGAACTAGCAAAAGCAGCATATAAGCAAACGCCCCATAATAAAGTCCCTCATGTACAAGCGCCGTCACTGAAAGTGCCGACGGCAGCGCCGCACTCGAAACTACCCATCCAACAAGAACCTGGATAGCGCAACTTGCAACCAGGTTCCATGCCACCAGCAGCGTTGCGGGACGCGCGATTTCCCTGCAGGAGGAACGAAGCACCGTGACCGAACGCATGATGTAGCGTGGTGCAAACCGAATGCCTCGTAGTCCCCTCTGCTCCACGTCCGCATCTTCAATTAACACGAATACGAACGACGCGGAAAGAAGCGTCACGATTACTGCCACCACAAGCGAGCACAACACCCCGAGCTGGCTGCTCGCAAGCGAGGCAAAGACTACAATTGCCGATAAAATCAAGTGAACCAAATAAATTAGCAGCGCCCCAGAAATCTGGAGGGGAACCGTCGAGGCCAAGAGATAAACCGGAGGGGTTCGAGCAGGTTGCACCGTCTCTTTGGACCGGTCGACGGCAAATAATGAAAAAGCCACATTCGATAGAAGCAGGTTTAAAAAGGCCGCGACCACAGTGCAAATAAGCGTAATGGACGGATTGATATAGGCGAGCTCAGTTGCAACGTTTGATACACCAATTTGAAGCGCGCTCATAACAAACAAGGGGATATATAACGCCATCGTGCAGCCACTCCGGCATCCCTTCGCCCGATCGCCCGATTCCAGAAAGACATTGAAGTTCTCTCGCAAGTTCACTCTATACCCGTTTTCTTACTAGGCAGGGCGAACGAGCGCCAATATAAACGCCGGTCCGCCCATCCATGATTTCTAGTTTTAACGTCCAGACTAGTCTGTCCAGCCGTCGATGTAGTCGCGGTTAAGCTCAAAGTACTGCGCGGCGATGTCTTTCGCCAAGGAGTACGAATTAACGAGCGGGTGCATCGCGAGGCTCTCGACAATGTCGCGCTTCGATCGGTTAACGATGCCACGCGCCACGGTGCGCTCGTAGTACTTGACGCGACGAATCAATTCGAGGTTTCCCGCGGGCACAGAATCGGCTTCGACGCGATGCGGTACACAGCCATCGGTGGAGATATCGCACGTTGACTCGATGACATCTGTATCGAGAAGGCCGGGGATGGCGCCATTGTTGGGGGTGCACAGGATCATCTGCTGCGTCTTGCCAGAGCGAGCAATATCCATGAAACGGAGCGCAACACCTGCGTATCCGCCAGCATCTTTGCCGTACACGTCAAACGTCCACGGCTTGTCGCGGTGAATACCTGTCTCGGCCGCCATGTAGTTGTTTTCGCGCATTCCGTACCACTTCTCAAAGCACGCGAGGCCCTTTTCGAAGTCGTTCTCAATATCGATAGATGCAAGCTCGCTCGTCATTTCTCGATTAATTTCTTCGATTAGTTCGCCGCGCGTCTGGGGCGAAGAGAGAACGTTGGCAACGGCGCGCTCGCGATAGTAGAAATAGTATAGGTACTCATTTGGCACGCATCCGCGATTTAGAACGAGATCCTTCTCGAAGAACCTAAGATCCGTATGAGCATATGCCCCGTCGTCGTGGATCAAGTCGGGCATGATGTCCTCGCCGTCAACCGTCACATTGCGGAAGAACGAGAGGTGGTTGAGTCCATAGCACTCGCCCTGAACCGATGCGGGATCAACGCCTTTATACTCGGCAAACTGATGCAACATGCCCGAGGGGGCATCGCAAATGCCATAAGTAAAATCGTAGCCCATATCGCGTAAGGCCTGAGATACGACGCCGGCGGGATTAGTAAAGTTAAACACCTTGACGCCCGGCTTTGCGTACTTCTTGATTAACTCGCAATACGAAGCAAGCGCAGGGACGGAGCGCATGGCAAAAGACACGCCGGCTGCGCCAGTCGTCTCTTGGCCAAGAACCCCATGTGAGAGAGCAATGCGCTCATCGCGAACGCGCATATGGTCCCCACCGACGCGAATCGTCGTGATCACGTAATCGGCGTCCTTAACGGCCTCGACTGCATCGCCCGTCAGTGAAAAATTAAGCGTGGGGCAAAGCATGCCCGAGACATGGGCGGCAAGGCCACCGTAGATGCGCAGCTTCTCGGGATCATTGTCCATAAACACAAGTTCATCGATTCCAAGCGATGACGCCTGCTGGGCTATGCTCTTTGCCAAAAACATGGAGCGGACGCCACCGCCGCCTATGACCGTAAGTTTCATATCGAAACCCCCAATTAGCACATTCAATATTGCATGGTTCGCCTGTGTATGGATATTGTATCCAGCATGGAGGGCCGCTTCCCGCCCCGGCTGCAAGGCGGGAAAGGAATTCCCCAAGGAGTTATTATTTACGCAACGGAAGCGGCCACACACGTCCGGCGGGAAGGGAGCACCGATGGTTGATAAAAAGCAGATTTCCAAGCTCTACTCAGCCGCAAAGCTATCCGAAACCGAGCAAAGCGTACTCGAATACCTGCTCAACAATATCGACACCCTCGATGATATTGGCATAAAACCCGTCGCCATGGCATGCTTTACCAGCATGACGACAGTCATCAGGCTTTCGAAAAAGCTCGGCTACCGTGGCTACCGCGAAATGATGTACGATCTCAAGCACCTTCAGCATGTCTCCCGCGAAATGAATCAATCACTCAAAGACAGTAGCGTCCACTTCGTATGCCACACCGGAGATGTAGACGTATTCATCGCCGCACTGCATCGCAACAGAATGATCGGAGTAAACGGAGAGGGCTTCTCACGCATCGTTGCGCAGTACATGGCGACCAAGCTCGTTGGACTTGGCTTTTTGGCCGTCATACAGGACTTCCTAGAAACCGATCAGTTTGTCGAATCCAACCGAAATACGCTCAGCTGCATGATGCTCATATCCAAATCGGGCCAGACAGAAGCCATCCTGGAAACCGCAAGGGCATGCCACGACGCGGGCATTACGACCCTCGCGTTTACCGGCAACGAAGACAGCGAGCTCGCCAAGACGGCAGACGCGATCTTTACGATACATGACGATCACCCAATGGATCTTAAGAACGTTAAGCCTAACTGCTTTACCGGAAGTTGTATTCTCGCATTCGAAGAACTATTGAGTATCTGCCTTGACAATCTAAAACAAGAAGGCTTGGCTCCCTAAATCATGCGATAGGAAGCCAAGCCCTGGAATTGCGCTATGCAATTGAAAGCCACTTGCGCGTTTTACTCGTCACCGAGAACTTCGTGCACCTCAGAAGCGACTTCGCCGACACGAGGACCGTAAATGACCTGGATTGCCTTGTCGCTCAGGCGGATAACGCCCATAGCTTCAAGATTCTTGGTGAACACCTCGTCGTCTGCAACCTTAGAACCATCCTTGACAATCACGCGAAGACGTGAGATGCAGTTGTCAAGATCATCAATGTTGTCGGCTCCACCAAGCGCTTCGACAATGCCAACAGCAAGCGCGCTGTCCTTGGTCGCACGGCCCTGGACTGCCTTCTCGGGAGTGCTATCAGACTCGCCCTTTGCCTCAGCGGCCTTTGCCTCGAACTCGGCTCTGCTGTTGATCAACTCAATATCGTCACCATCGTCTCGACCGGGCGTCTTGATATCGAACTTAGTAATAAAGAACCGGAAGAGGAAGAAAGCTGCCAGGAAAAAGGCGGGGAGCAGAATAAGGTACGGAAGCAGATTAAGCTTCTCGGGGCGGAATAAGAATGGGATCAGGTCCTTGATATTTCCCTGGTACACCGAAACGCCCATTGCCTCCGAGAGAACTTCACCCAGTCCGGAAAGCGGAGCGTAAACGCCAAAGTAGAGCCAGGGGGCGGCAAACAGGAACGTAAAGAGAATAGGCTCCGTAACGCCAAAGAAAACAGTCGAAATCACTGTGGGGATTAAAAGACCAGCAACCTTCTTGCGGTTCTGGGGCTTGGCACAAGACCACATAGCAAGGGCGATGCCCGGGAACAACGCGTAATCGTTAATGCCATAGCCAGCCATGAAGGCCCTAACCAAGAGCTTGTCGCTACTGGGAGAAGCGAGCTGTGCAAGCTGAATAGCGCTATTGCCCACCACGCGCGTTCCGTCGACGACCATGGAGCCGCCAAGCTCAGTCCAATACATGGGCGTCTCGAGCAGCGGATGCAAGCCAAACGGCACAAGGCTCTCGAGCACCCAGCGATAGACAAACGTACCGACCAGACCGGAGCCTTTCACGAACGTCGCAATACCCGAGAAGCATCCACCGATGACGGGCCAAACGAAGTACATGATGCCGCCCAGGACGCCACCGGCGACCAGCGATACAATGGGAACCGTTCGACTGCCCGCAAAAAACGCCAGCGCCGTTGGAAGCTTGGTCTTGTAAAAACGGCCGGTGATCCAGGCGACCAGGCAGCCCACGATAATGCCGCCAAAGACACCAGAGCTGTAGCCAAAAAAGCCGAGCGAGGTAGTGTAGAGTGCGGACTGCTCACTCGCCTGAATGGACGTAAGGCCGACCTTCTGAAGAGCTTCCACCGTTGTATTGTCGGCAGCCAAGCCAGCTGCTCCAAGCAGAATCTCAACCGTCTTGAGCATGGTGAGATAGCAGACAAGGGCAGAAAAGGCAGCCCAGCCCTTCTCTTTGCGAGACAAGGAGAAGGCGCAGCCGACGGCAAACAAAACACCGAGGTTTCCAATGATTACCTCGCCGAGACCCTTAAATACCGAGAAGAACGTAAAGAGCGGCGAAGCGGCATACCAGTCCCAATTAACGCCAAGGGACACAAGGGTCAGTTCGGTCGTAAAAACGCTACCGATACCCAAAAAGAGACCGGAAATGGCAATGAGCGTAATCGGAACGAGCATTGCCTTTCCGAACGATTGGAATTTTTCTTTCATCAATTCCCTCCTCAATGAGCCTCTACAAACGACTATTGCACCCCACGTCCCCACACAGGCGAAACGGAAGACATGTTCGGCAATAGACACAAAGTGATTGTAGAAAGGGGCACACAAAATGCGCATCGGCATCGCGTAATGCGGTTAAATCGACCGACGATTGCAAGTATTTACGAATCCGTAAACGGCAGCAAATAGGCAGCGAACGGCAACCTGCAGCGTAGGACAGTCCCCGCAGGCCGAAAATTACCGGTATTTTGGCTCATATTTATTGAATTGTTGCTCGCCCAAAAGCGCGGAGCATCAACGCGCCCCTAAGCCAACCCCAGCAATATGCCCGCCGAATGCACGACAAACGCCACGATCCAGGCGACCGTCACCTGAAACGCGAATACGGCCACGGCATAGCGCGCGCCCAACTCGCTCTTGACGGCGCCGATGGACGCCACGCAAGGCGGGTACAGCAGCGTAAAGACCAAGAACACGTAGACGGTAAACGGCGAAAACATGGCTGACAGTGCCGCGGGAGAGGTTGCGCCCAAAAGCACCGTGAGCGTCGAGATGACGCTCTCCTTGGCAATAAGTCCCGTGACGAGTGCCGTCGAGGCGCGCCAGTCGCCAAAGCCGAGCGGGGCCAACACCGGTGCGATGATGCTACCCAGACCGGCAAGCAGGCTTTGCGACTGGTCGGCGACCACGTTAAAGCGGATATCGAACGTCTGCAGGAACCAGATGACCACCGTAGCGGCAAAGATAATGGTAAAGGCCTTGGTAATAAAGTCCTTGGCCTTATCCCATGCCAGCATCACCGTCGTCTTGGCGCTCGGCAGGCGGTAATTGGGGAGCTCCATGATAAACGGCACCGGATCGCCCTTAAATGCCGTACGGTTGAGCACCAAAGCCGCAATGCAACCAACCGCAATACCAATCAGATAGAGCGAGACCATGGCGGGAACCGTCGCCTGTGGGAAAAACGCCCCGCACAGCAAGCCGTAAACCGGCAGCTTGGCCGAGCAGCTCATGAACGGTGTGAGCATGACGGTCATCTTGCGGTCGTGCTCGGATGGGAGCGTACGGGTCGACATGATAGCCGGCACGGTGCAGCCAAAACCGACGAGCATGGGCACAAAGCTGCGGCCCGACAGGCCAAAGCGACGCAGCACCTTATCCATGACAAAGGCCACGCGTGCCATGTATCCGGAATCTTCCAGAATGGAGAGGAACAAGAAGAGCACGACGATAATCGGCAGGAAGGTCAGCACGCTACCCACGCCCGTAAGCACGCCGTCGACAGCCAGCGAGCGCACCACGTCGTTGGTTCCGAACGCCTTGAGGCCCGCATCGGCCGAGGCGATGATGGCAGCGATACCGTCCTCCATGAGTCCCTGCAACGCCGCGCCGATCACGCCAAACGTCAGCCAAAAGACGAGGCCCATGATCACCAGAAACGCCGGAATGGCTGTGTAACGACCTGTCAGGATGCGGTCAATCTTGACGGAGCGCACGTGCTCGCGGCTTTCGTGCGGCTTGACGACGCAACGCCCGCACACGTCGCCGATAAAGCTAAAACGCATATCGGCCAACGCAGATAGGCGGTCGGTGCCGGCCTCGCCCTCCATCTGGGTAATGATGTGCTCGATAGCGTCGAGCTCATTGCGATCCAGGTGAAGCGCCTCGGTTACCAGCTCATCGCCCTCGACCAGCTTGGTCGCCGCAAAACGCACGGGAATGTGCGCCGTCGCGGCATGGTCCTCGATAAGGTTGGCGATGCCGTGGATGCAGCGATGCAGCGCACCGCCGTCTGGACCATCGGGTGCGCAAAAGTCCAGGCGACCGGGGCGCTCGCGGAACCGCGCCACGTGCAAGGCATGATCCACCAGCTCGCCGATACCCTCGTTGCGGGCAGCGCTAATGGGGACAACAGGCACGCCCAACAGGCTCTCGAGCAGATTGACGTCCACGGCGCCGCCGTTGGCCGTCACCTCGTCCATCATGTTGAGCGCGATGACCATGGGGCGGTCGAGCTCCATAAGCTGCAGCGTCAGGTACAGGTTACGTTCGATGTTGGTGGCGTCGATGATGTCGATGATGGCATCCGGGCGCTCGTCGAGAATGAACTGACGGCTCACGACCTCTTCGCCTGTGTACGGCGACAGGGAGTAAATGCCAGGCAGGTCGGTAACGCTCGCCTCGGGATGATTACGGATGGTGCCATCTTTGCGGTCGACCGTCACGCCGGGAAAGTTACCGACGTGCTGGTTGGAGCCCGTCAGCTGGTTGAACAGCGTGGTCTTGCCGCAGTTTTGGTTACCGGCAAGGGCAAAATGCAGCGGTGCGCCCTCGGGCACGGCCGTTTTTGCCGCACGGGGCGAATACGTCCCCTCGCCCAGGGCCGGATGCTCCGTCGTGCCGATTGCGGCGTTAACGCGCGGGCCGGTATCGGTGTCGTGCACATCCACGAGCTCAATGCGTGCGGCATCGTCCTTGCGCAGCGTCAACTCGTAGCCACGCAGGCGAATCTCGAGCGGGTCGCCCATGGGGGCGTACTTCATCATGGTGACTTCGGTGCCCGGCGTTAGACCCATGTCCAAAATATGCTGTCGGAGTGCCTGATCGTCCGATGCCACCGATGCGACAACGGCGTCCTTTCCAATCTCGAGTGTATCGAGCTTCACGTCCGTGTTCCTCCCCCGGCGCCCACAGGGCGTTGTATTTATGTTCACCATGGCTAACCGTTTGCCATGGCTAACCAATTTTAACCATGCATGATAACGCGAACACGCAACGACGTTCAATCGACAGATTGTTGCAAGGGGGATTCTGGGTCATTGCTTCCCAGACGGGCCTGCTGCGGAAACCGAATCCCACTCCGGAACACCTAAACGGGATGGGCTTTCCGGTTGAAGCATCTAGCGGAAACTGCAGCCCGGAATCGGCGCTCAGACTGGGATGCAATTTCCCAATGGGGCCCTCGGGGAAACTGCGGCCCGGAATCTGCTCTCGAAACGGGACGTGGTTTCCCCGAGGACCGAAGCAGCCGCCCGCCCCTCGACAAAATGATCTGTTCCCTCCGTCGTATACGGAACGTCCAAGGAGTGTCCCAGGGTGCCGGCACAATAGGAACGTCCCCAGCTGCTGGCAGCATTTCGCCGCAACAGCAAAAGCCCGCGCTGGCAACAAATGTCACCTGCGCGGGCTTGGTGGGCGCTCCCAAAGGCACGTTATAGAGACCCACATCAGTTATGGAGTGCCAAGCAGCACCGACACGCGATGCCCGCCGGCTTACCAAACAATGAAACTCGCCATAGTCTTAGACTATCGGCGCAATGCCGGCAAAGTGCAGATACAGCGAGATGACCGCCACGACAATGACCACCGCTGCGATCAGCTTGTCGTGCAGGTGCGGAAGTACCGGCTTACCGCGACCTCGCTCGCCCAGCATATAAACGGGAATGGCCGGAGCAAAAAGGATCGTCGTGATCATGACGCCCTGGAGGCCCGTCGACCACACAAGGAACAATGTGTAAATGAAGCCGAGCGTGCCGAAGAATCGCGCCTTGCCGACGCTTGGCGCATGCGGTCCGTCCAGATGCTCCTTCTTCCAACCAATCACCATGTAATAGGCAGCCGAGCAGACATACGGAACCAGAATCGTGTTAACCGCGCAGCTATAGAAGAACTGGTAGGTGCTCGCCGCCACATACGACACGATCAAGAAGAGCTGCGTGATTCCGGAGCTCACGAGAATCGTCACCACCGGGGCATCATGCTTGTTCGTCTTAGCAAACGCCAGCGGGAAGGAACCCTGGCGCGCCGCCTCGAACGGCGTCTCGGAAGCGATGATGACGTAGCCCAGCATCGCGCCGACCAGCGAGAGGATAACGCCAAGGTTTACGATGGCAGCACCAACCGGACCGATTGCGCACTCGAGAATTCCCGCCATGGAGGGCGTTGCGAGCTGTGCCATCTCCTCGCGCGGCATAATGCCGAGCGACAGCATCGAGATGATCAGATACAGCGTGAATACAGCCGCAAATCCGAGCGCCGTCGAGCGGCCGACGTCACGCACGTACTTAGCACGGCCCGAGATAACGACAGCGCCCTCGATGCCCGTGAAGACCCAGACAAGGGCGATCATGGTCGAGACAACCTGCTCGCCAAAGCCAGGACCAGCCGGCTCTCCCCAGAAGTTGTCCATAAAGATATCGACGTTGAACTTACCCAGGAGCACGATACTCAGCACAAAGAGCCCCAGCGGCACCAGCTTCGCCAACGTGACGATCGTGTTAATGCCCGCAGCCTCCTTAACACCACGAAGCACAAGGGCGGTAAGGAACCACAAAAACACGCTGGCGCAGACGATGGAAAGCAGGTTGTTACCCGCGCCAAACGCAGGGAAGAAATAGCCCAGCGCGCTAAACAGCAAGAGCGCGAAGCTCACGTTGGAAAGACATGCGCTGATCCAGTAGCCCCAGGCGGAGTTGAATCCAATGTAATCGCCAAAACCGGCCGCAGCGTATGCATAGATGCCGCCGGTCAGGTCGGGACGGGCCTGAGACAAACCGTTGAACACCATCATCAGTGCAAAGACGCCAATGAAGCAAATTCCCCACGAGACGATAACCGCACCGGTATTTGCCCCGCCTGCTGCCATATCGCCGGCAAGCGAAAAGATGCCGCCACAAATACTGGCGGTAATGACCATCATGGTCAGACGGAAGAGATCGAGGCCATTAGGGTCGATAATCTCTTCATTTTGAGCTTTAGAGGCCATTGTATGTGCACCCCCTTCATCATGTGATCGAACGAAAGATGGCCCGGACGTCCCGAATCGGGTGCCGGGCCATCGGTCAAGCGATCATCAGACTGTTACAGCTATCGCGTTAGAAGCGCAGCGACAGGCAAGAAAGGCCGCCGTCGACCTTGCGATACTCGGAGGTGTCGACGACGAGTGTCTTGTAGCCCAGATCCTGCACGGCCTTGAGCACAGTCGGATAGCCCTCGGCAACGATGACCGTACCGTTGACCCAGATGCAGTTGGCGCCGTACGCCTCGTCCTCGGGCACGACGATCTTGTTGTACTGGGCAAAGTCGGGCTTATCGATGAACTCACCAGAGACGAGCATGTTGTTGTCCTCTATGTAGTTGACGCCCGTCTTGAGGTGCAGGACCTCCTCCAGCGGAACCTCAGAACCCTCGAGGCCCCAGCCCTCGAGAATCTCACAGAACTGGCGAATGCCCTCTTCGTTGGTACGAGCGGAGCGACCGACGTAGAAATGGTCACCGACCATCATGACGTCGCCGCCGTCAAGCGTGCCCGGAGAAACGATGTGCTTGACATGCTCGTCGTCAAAGAAGCGACGGACGGCCGGCTCAATCTCGTCCTTCTCGCCGTTGCGGCTATCGGCGCCGGGGTTGGTAATGATGGCGCCGCAGCGAGTGATAACGGCCGGATCTTCGACGAAGCAGCTGTCGGGATACTGCTCGAGTGCCGGCAGCACCGACACGTCAACGCCGCACTGCTCGAGCGCATGCTCGTAATCGTAGTGCTCCTCGATGGCGCGCTCGTAGATGGGCTGGCCAAGCTCGGGGGCACTCGTGATGCCATTGCTCAGGGACTTGCCGGGGCGGCGGATGATGACGTGGCTGAACTTGGTCATGATGATCCTCCTTGGATCTCTTAGCAGAGAGCGGGACTTCTTCGCGCCCGCCTTCCTTTCGATGGCTTTATCTTAGGGCGGTTTTCCTGTTTTGTATATTGTATACAATCCTGAACGGTAGGTATTCTTCGGTAAGCGTATTCTTACGCATCGGCGCAAAGTAGCATGATTTAGCTGGTCGTTCTATAATTCAACTGAGCTATTCAAGTGAAACGTATTTGCTTTTAGAAATATACCGTTAAGGAACATAGGCTCATGGAAACGCTCAGAAAGCCCCTGAAGGACCACGTATACGACTATATTTCGAGCCGTATTGACGCCGGCGAGCTTTCGGCCGGCGACCGGCTGAGCGAGCAGGCGATCTGCGATGCCATGGGCGTGTCGCGCACGCCGGTCCGCGAAGCGCTCATCCAGCTGGCAAGCGACGGCTACCTGGACAATCTCCCCCGCCGCGGATTCCGCGTCCGTGGGTTCGATCAGCAAAACGCCGTTGAAGTCTTTGAGATTATGGGGCCGCTCGACGGGCAGGCCGCATATCTCGCCTGTCCGAATCTAACTGACGACGATATTACGCAGCTGAAATTTCTCGTCGGCTCCATGGACCTCGCGATCCAAGGCGGTCTCATCCGTAAGTATGACGACATTCAGCGAGACTTTCACCTTACGTACTTCAACCGCTGTGGCAACGACCGTCTGCGCGATATGATCTCGCAGCTCGAGCGTTGCTTTATCAAGCGCGATTACGAGACTGTTGACCAAGAGACGGCTTGCAAACTGCTCAATAAAGCCAACAACGAACATGCTCATATTCTTGAGTTGTTCGAAGCACGAGACGCGACGGGCGTGCGCGACTACGTTCGCGATGTCCATTGGAACACGGAAAACGCCCAGTTCACCGTTTGGTAGAAATACAACAAGGAAAGCTATCAGACGCCCATCTCACGAGAGTGGATAATCCCCCGTTTTTGTCGAAAAGCAGACCAAAAAATGGGAGATTATCCACTCTCGTGCTGCGCGGTCTAGAAACCGTGGCGTTCCAAAAAGCGGAAGGCTAGGCGAATCCAGGGACGGACCGCCACCTGTTTGTCCTCGTTGTCGACCGCGGTGTTGGCGTTGCCGAGCGAAAGGCCGTGACCGCCCTGGTCAAAGACGTGCATCTCGCAAGCGACGCCCTCCTCGGCCATGCGCTGCGCAAACGGATAGACCTGCGCAATCGGCGCCGTCTTGTCGTCCGAAACGCCCCACACAAAGGTCGGGGGCATCTGGCGCGAAACGTGCGTGGTAGGGCAAATGTCGGCCAGGTGCTCATCGGTCGCCTCGCCGCCCGTCACCATCGACAGATAGTCGTTGAGCAAATCGCGCCCCGTCTTGCCACCCGTCTTGGGCACGCGCAGGTCGATGCGCGGGTCGCGCGTCTGCATATCGCGCACATAGGCAAGGTCGAGCAACGGATAGCCCAGCACCACGGCGTCGGGACGAATATCCTCCGGACGAGCCCCGGCAAGGCCCGCGAAAGGTCCGGTCTTCCACTGCGTTGCCAACGAGGCGCAGATCATGCCGCCCGCCGAGAAACCCACGACGCACACGCGCCTGGGATCGACATGCCACTCGTCGGCGTTGGCGCGCACGGTAGCGACCATCTTGGCGAGGTCCGCCTGCGGGTGCGGAAAGCTCACGTCGCCCGTAGAACTCGTGACATAGTTGAGCACAAAGGCCTGGTAGCCGCGGTCCAAAAATGCAAACGCCACCGGGTCCTGCTCGTGCGGAGCGATATGCGTAAACCCGCCTCCGCCGCAGATGATCACCGCGGGGCGGCGGCCATTGGGCTTGTCGGGCAGCCGCTCGGCACCCAGATACGTAAAGGTCGCCGGATAATCCTCGGTCGGCTCCTCGCCCCACAGCGCATGGTTCTCGACAATCATATGTGCTCCCTTCGCGCAAATTATGCGCCCTTGTTTTTCGCATCTAAGCGTACCCCAGTTGGGTGCAGGACGCAGAAACTCTCCGGCAATAAGTTTCCCTCCAACTGATATATCACATAATCCCAGCTCAGAGGTATCGCTGAGCAGCGTAGAATAGGGGGCGTTGACCAAGCCGCGAAACACATATGAAACGTTTCCGGCAAACCAAACGCGCGATATGCGCCTATTTAAGTTGGAGGCAACTATGGGTCTGCTCGATTCGCTTAAGTCCACCTTCACCTCGACCGGCGAGGCGTCCGTTCCGCCCGCAGCAAGCTTCGCCACCCGCGAAGGCGTCATCTATGCCCCCGTCAACGGCGTGCTCGTCAATCTGGACGAAGTTCCCGACGAGACGATCGCCTCGGGCATGCTTGGCCAGGGCTATGGCATCGAGCCCATTACCGACACCATCTATGCGCCCGCCAACGGCCGCATCGGCGCCACCACTGTCACCAACCACTCCATTGGCATGATCACCGAGGACGGTCTTCGCGTGTTCATCCATGTTGGCTTGGGCACCGTGGAAATGAACGGCAAGGGTTTTGCCCGCTTTGTCGAGATGGGCGATGTGGTCAAGGCAGGCCAGCCGCTCATCAGCTTCGACCGCGAGGCCATTAAGGCCGCTGGTCACGAGGACATCGTAACCGTCATCGTCTCCGAGCTCGATCGTCTTAAGAGTATCGACCATGTCGGCGAGTCTGGAACGCTTATCGGCGGCAACCCGCTCGTCAAGCTTGGCGACCCGCTGCTGGTAGCCAAGACCAAGTAGCCAGGCCCCGCGCCACACAGCCAAAAGGCACCTCGTCAAGTGCCCGCGACCATTTGGCCGCGGGCACTTTTCGTTTGAAAAACCATCCCGCCAATGCTTTATCTGTATAGCCCAAATGAGCCGAGCTGCTAAAATATCGAACTGTATGGATAACTATCATTCAACCGTTATGGGAGGATACGTGAACCGCACCAAAATCGCGCAGCTCTATGCCGATGCCGAATCGCTCGGCGGCCAGACCGTCACCGTCGCCGGCTGGGTCAAGTCCGTCCGCGACATGAAGAACTTTGGCTTTGTTACGCTCAACGACGGCAGCTGCTTCCGCGACCTGCAGGTCGTCATGAACCGCGAGGCACTCGACAACTACGACGAGATCGCCCATCAAAACGTCTCGGCCGCACTCATTTGCACCGGCACCGTCAAGCTGACCCCCGATGCGCCCCAGCCTTTCGAGCTTTCTGCCACCTCCATCGAGGTCGAGGGCACGAGCGCCCCGGATTACCCGCTGCAGAAGAAGCGCGCAACCGTCGAGTTCCTGCGCACCCAGCAGCACCTGCGCCCGCGCACCAACCTGTTCCGCGCCGTCTTCCGCATCCGCTCTGTCGCGGCTGCCGCCATCCACCGCTTCTTCCAGGAGCAGGGCTTTGTCTACGTCAACACCCCCATCATCACCACGAGTGACTGCGAGGGCGCCGGCGAGATGTTCCGCGTGACCACGCTCGACCCCAAAAATCCGCCCCTCACCGAGTCCGGCGAGGTCGACTGGAGCCAGGACTTCTTTGGCAAGCATGCAAGCCTCACCGTGTCCGGCCAGCTCAATGCCGAGAACTTTGCCATGGCCTTTGGCGACGTGTACACCTTTGGCCCCACCTTCCGCGCCGAAAACTCCAACACCACGCGCCACGCCGCCGAGTTTTGGATGATCGAGCCCGAGATGGCCTTTGCCGACCTTAACGACTATATGGATAACGCCGAGGCCATGCTCAAGTATGTCCTCAAGGACGTCATGGCAACCTGCCCCGACGAGCTCAACATGCTCAACAAGTTTGTGGACAAGGGTCTGCTCGAGCGCCTGGACCATGTCGCCAACTCCGACTTTGCCCGCGTTACCTACACCGAGGCCGTCGAGATCCTGGAGCAGGCAGTCGCTGCTGGCCACCAGTTTGATTACCCCGTCAGCTGGGGCATCGACTTGCAGACCGAGCACGAGCGCTTCCTGACCGAGGAGCACTTTAAGCGCCCGACCTTCGTGACCGACTACCCGGCCGAGATCAAGGCGTTCTACATGCGCATGAACGAGGACGGCAAGACCGTCGCCGCCGCCGACTGCCTGGTTCCCGGTATCGGCGAGATCATCGGCGGCTCCCAGCGCGAGGAGCGCCTGGATCTGCTCGAGGCCCGCATCAAGGACCTGGGCATGAATCCCGAGCAGTACAAGTACTACCTTGACCTGCGCCGCTACGGTTCCTGCAAGCACGCCGGCTACGGTCTGGGCTTCGAGCGCTTGGTCATGTACCTCACCGGCGTGGGCAACATCCGCGACGTCCTGCCGCACCCTCGCACCGTGGGTAACGCCGACTTCTAATCGTCGGACGCCAGCTCGCATCGCCACACGCCGACGCTCATCGCATAAGCGTCTCTCGACATCGGTCGAGAGACGCTTTTTTCAACAGCATCCGTCAAGCTTTTGGCAAGTTTTTGGTCAGTTGAGCAGGGCTGTTGAAAACTCGACCCGCCGTTTGCCGACGACTACCGACCGCCCAGAGCACCCTGCGCCCCTGGGAAAGCCCTACGTCCTAGGCTCCATACCGTCGCCACCCAAAACGGAAAGGACGTGGGCACCATGACCGAAGCCGCTGTTGAAACCTACGATACCACGACCAGAGGCGCCGCCTCGATGGCAGCCTATCGCGCCGTTCGCATCCTGCAACTATTAAGCGAAAACACCGGCGAGGACAAGGCCATGCTTTCCGATGAGTTGATCCGGCGCCTCGCCCATCCCGACGACCCCGCCCGCATGCCCATCTCGGCGGCGCGTCGCAGCATCTACACCGCCATCTCCGCGCTTCGCCATGCCGGATACGAAATTGAGTACAAACGCGGCGTGGGCTACAAACTTCTTACCCGCCCGCTCACCGATGAAGAGATCATCCGACTCCACGGTATGGTCATGCGCAACCGCTCCACGCCTATCGCTATCCGCAAGAGCATGGCGCAGCATTTAGTTGCCATGGCGAGTGCCGACGTTCGCGACTACCTCGATACACCCGAACCCGCTCCAAGCGCAGGCAGCAAGGCTACCAAGGCAACACGCACGCCCATCAAGCGCATCGACACTTGCGAGCTCGTCGAGCAGGCCATCGACCACGGAACCACGGTGAGTTTTGATATTTCGAGCGTCACGACACGCGGCGAAACCGAAGCAGCACGGATGACACTCCGTCCCTTTGCCATCAGGCAGCGCGATGGCATCTCGTATCTGCTGGGAACGGTCTATGACGCCCGAGGCGCCGATGACACGTTGCGTACCGTAGAGATCGCCCGTATGAGAAACGTCAGCACGCGTCTGCTCGACGGCAAGAAGCTCTTCGCCGCCCTAGACGAGGACGACGCCTCCTCCGCCGCATAAGACCCTCCGCCGCCCATTCGACTACCCGTACCGCCCATCCGATTCTGTATTAAAAAACCCGCCAGGCTGTTGTAAAAATGGACATCAGCGCTACTATAGTTCCACTTGCACTTTGTCCCAGTGCAGTGTTTCCAGCCATTTTTATACTGGGGGTAATGATATGAAGGACATCACCATCAGCCGCAGGAGCCTTCTGGTCTCCGCCGGCCTGCTCGCGCTCGCCCCGCTCGCCGGATGCGGCGGCAACTCTGGTTCCGGCTCTGCTGCCGCCGGTTCCGACTACACCATCGGCGTTCTACAGCTCACCGAGCACTCCGCACTCGATGCCGCCAACGACGGCTTTGTCAAGGCCATCAAGAAAAGCGGCCTTAAGGTCAAGATCGACCAGAAGAACGCCCAGAACGACCAGTCCACGTGTAAGTCCATCGCCGACAAGTTCGTGGGCGATGGCGTCGACCTGATCTACGCCATCGCCACGCCCGCCGCACAGGCTGCTGCCGGTGCCACGGCGGATATCCCCATCGTGGGCTGCGCCATCACCGACTACGCCGCCTCCGGCCTGGTCCAGGACAACGACAAGCCCGGCACCAACGTCACGGGCGCTTCCGACCTCACCCCGGTCGCCGAGCAGCTCGAGATGATGCAGAAGGTCCTGCCCGACGTTAAAAAGGTCGGCCTGCTCTACTGCACCGCCGAGTCCAACTCCGACGTCCAGATCAAGGCCGCCAAAAAGGAGCTCGATAAGCTGGGCCTCGAGTACACCGATTTCACCGTCTCGAGCTCCAACGAGATCCAGTCCGTCGTCGAGTCTGCCGTGGGCAAGGTCGACGCGCTGTACTCCCCCACCGACAACACCATCGCCGCGGGTGCCTCGCAGGTCGGCCAGATCTGCAAGGAGAACAAGCTCCCCTTCGTGACTGGCGAGGAGGGTATGTGCATGGCCGGCGGCCTGTTCACCCTCTCCATCAACTATGAGGACCTGGGCTACGCCGCGGGCGAGATGGCCGTTAAGATCCTGAAGGGCGAGGCCAAGCCCGAAGACATGCCGATCAAGCACCTCTCGAGCAAGGACCTGGTCGTCGTCAAGAACGACGAAATGGCCGAGGCGCTGGGCATCGATCTTTCCGCTCTGGACGAGTAGCGGCATGCGCGGCGATGTGCCTAGGGCCCATACTTGCGCCGTTGCCGTGTTATTCAATATCTGAGCCACAGGGGCGAACGCCAAAGACCGGCGTTCGCCCTGCTTGTTACGGATGAGACAAAACATTCGTCCGCAGCTCTTTTATGCATTGTTACCGCTATTATGGTGACTCACGTGTCCATCCTATCCTAGGAGGTATGAAGCATGCTCATTGCATTGCAGGGCGCCGTTTCGCAGGGCGTCCTCTGGGGCATTATGGTGCTTGGCGTGTTTATCACGTTCCGCCTGCTCGACATTCCCGATATGACCTGCGACGGCAGCTTTGCCCTCGGCGGCTGCGTCTGCGCCGTACTCATCGTCAACAATAACGTCGACCCGCTGCTCGCCGTGCTGGCCGGTATGTGCGCCGGCGCCATCGCGGGCGCCGTCACGGGTATTCTGACCACCGTCTTCGAGATCCCCGCGATCCTTGCCGGAATCCTCACCCAGATCAGCCTGTGGTCCATCAACCTGCGCATCATGGGCAAGTCCAACACGCCCATCCTCGCCAAGGGCACCGTGTTCTCGGCAGTCAGCAACATGACGGGTCTGCCGCAGTCCACCGTTGCCATTATCTTGGGCATTGTGCTGGCCGTGGCGATCGTTGCCATCCTGTACTGGTTCTTTGGCACCGAGATCGGCTCGGCGCTGCGTGCCACCGGCAACAACGAGTACATGATCCGCGCCCTGGGCGTCAACACCAACTCCACCAAGATGGTCGCCCTCGTGCTCTCCAACGCCCTTATCGGCCTCTCTGGCGCACTTATCTGCCAGAGCCAAAAGTATGCCGACATTGGCATGGGTACCGGCGCCATCGTTATCGGTCTTGCCGCCATTGTTATCGGCGAGGTGCTCGGCCGCCTGCTACCCGGCGGTCTGACGCAGTTTAGTGTCCGTCTTGCCTCTGCAGTCTTTGGCTCCGTGGTGTACTTCCTCATTCGCGCCATCGTGCTGCAGCTGGGCATGGACGCCAACGACATGAAGCTGCTCTCCGCCGTGATCGTTGCCGTGGCCCTGTGCGTGCCCGTGGTTTGGGAGCGCTATAAGCTCCGCAGCTCCTACACGAAGGGGGATGAGGCAGATGCTTAAGCTCTCACACGTCAAGAAGACCTTTAACAAGGGCACCGTCACCGAGAAGCGCGCTCTTACCGGCGTCGACCTTACTCTCAACGACGGCGACTTTGTAACCGTGATCGGCGGCAACGGCGCCGGCAAATCCACGCTGCTCAACATGATCGCCGGCGTATATCCGCTCGATTCGGGCGTTATCGAGCTCGACGGCACCGACATCTCGCGTCTGAGCGAGTCGCAGCGCGCCAAGTACCTGGGCCGCGTGTTCCAGGACCCCATGCGCGGCACCGCAGCCGACATGCAGATTGCCGAGAACTTGGCCCTCGCCAAGCGCCGCGGCCAGCGTCGCGGTCTTTCGTGGGGCGTCACCAAGGCCGAGAAAGATGAGTACGTCGAGCTGCTCAAGCGCCTGGACCTTGGTCTGGACACGCGTCTCAACGCCAAGGTCGGCCTGCTCTCGGGTGGCCAGCGCCAGGCACTCACCCTGCTGATGGCCACGCTCACCAGGCCGCGCCTGCTGCTGCTCGACGAGCACACCGCGGCCCTCGACCCCAAGACGGCCTCTAAGGTGCTTAACCTGACCGAGGAGATCGTCGACGAGAACCACCTGACCACGCTCATGGTCACGCACAACATGAACGACGCCATCCGTCTGGGCAACCGTCTGATCATGATGCACGAGGGCCATGTGATCTACGACGTGGCCGGCGACGAGAAGAAGTCGCTCACCGTGGCCGACCTGCTGCAGAAGTTCGAGGAGGTCTCGGGCGGCGAGCTCGCCAACGACCGCATGCTGCTAAGCTAAAACCTGCCAAAAAGGGACAGGTTTATTTTGGTAGGTTTTATCTGCGCAAACGCCAAAACCGCCGCAAAGGGACAGAGGCCCTTGCGGCGGTTTTCGCATATTATGTCGATAATCCGATATTCAACCAGACATTCTGGCTAAGAACTAAGGAAACTGCCATGAAAAGACTCCCCCGCTTTGCGTTGGCCGCCGCGTTGTTTGCCGGCGCGCTCGCAGGCATCCCAAGCCTCGCTTGCGCGGGAAACCTGCCCGCCGCTATTGACGGCTCCGTGGCCGTCATGCACACCAACGATATCCACGGCAGCTACAAGTACAGCTACAACGCAAGCAAGGGCACCGGCACTGTGGGCTTTGACGGACTGGCGGTTCTCTATAGCGCCCAAAGCAGCGCCCCCGATCTTTTACTCGATGCGGGCGACACCTTCCACGGACAGTCCTTCGCCACCATGAGCGAGGGCAAGAGCATCGCCGAGCTCATGGACACCTTCTACGCCGACGGCTACGACGCAACCACGCCAGGCAACCACGACTGGAGCTACGGCGCGGACAAACTCCGCACCATGACCGGCTACAGCACCACCGGCACGCCCTTCGCCATGCTCTGCGCGAATGCAACGTCCTCGAACGGCGCATGGAGCTCGAGCATCACGAAGACGCTCGATCGCACCTGGGAGGATAGCGAGGATCACTCCACATTCGACTACAAAATCAAGGTCGGCGTCGTCGGAGCCATGGATGAGTCGCTAGGTTCCTCGCTGCGCGCGGACCTGGTCGCGGGCACCAGCTTCTCGAGTGCCGCGAACGCCATCAATGCCGAGGCAGAGCAGCTGCGCAAGGAGGGCTGCGATGTTGTTGTGTGTATCGCGCACACGCTCGACGCAAAGACCTTTGCCACGCGGCTCCGTGGCGTCGATGCCCTTATCGCAGGCCACGAGCACATCAACCTTAACGAGAAGGTGACGGGAGCCGACGGCAAGACGATCCACGTTGTCGAGGCAGGCAGCGCCTTTGCCGAGGTGGGGCTGCTTTCCATTCCGTACAAATACGACACGAATGGCACCGAGACGACCGACGATGACACGGTCACGGTCCCTGCAGACGGCAGCGACGAGAAGCTCTACACCGCCAAGAACGTCAACGACCTTTTGACAGACCCCGACAAGGGCTCCGACTACCAAAGCCGCCTTGAAGCCGTCCGCAACAAGATCAAGCCGCTCGACGAGGACTTTGAAAACGAATCGAACAAGGTGCTCGGCACATCCACCACCAACTATTTCTACGGCGAGGACGCCGCAGGCACGCATGGTTGGGAAATGGTGCGCACCACCGATTTCCGCCCCGGCAAGGAGGGCGACACCACCAAGGCCCAGACCATCGGCCACGTGATTTGCGGCTCCTATCTTGCCCTGACGGGCGCGGACTTCGCTATCGAAAACGCTGGCGGCATCCGCGGCGGCATCGCGGCGGGCAACGTGACCGCCGGCAACGTCATCGCCATCTCGCCCTACGGCAACACTGTGGAGACCTGGACCATGACCGGCGCGGACTTCCTCGCAGCGCTCGAGCACTCGCTACAAATCAGCGACGATTGCAACGACAGCTACGAGCTTCAGCAGGCTTATGTGGCGGCCGGTCACAGCGAGCAGGAGGCGCAAGACAAGTACAAGTGGCGCGATGACTCTGGCAGCGTTCTCTCCTTTGGCGGCATCAACGTGACGATTGATTGGACACAGCCCGAAGGCAAGCGCATTGTGAGCGCCACACTCACCAAAGACGGCAGCACGCTCGACCCCGCCAAGACCTATACCGTCGCCACCAACAACTACATCATCACCAACACGACCGACTTCCCCACCTTCGCAAACGCCACCAAGCACACCGAGTGGGGTACCTGCGAGTCAGCGCTAAGGGCGCTGATCGGGCAGGACAGCTGGGAGAGCAAGATGACCTCGCTCGCGGGCACCATCAGCTTTGGCTCCGCTGCCGTGGACCCCACGCCCACACCGGCCCCGACGCCTAAGCCCTCGCCTAAGACGGACACGACGACCACGAAGGTCATCACCAAGAAGACGACCGGTAAGCTCGCCGCAACGGGAGACCGCACGCTGGCAGTAGTTGGCGCGTGCCTTATCGGCGGCATCATCGTCATCATGCTCGGCATTATCTGGAAGCGTCGACGCTAAGCTACACCGCCGGGCCTTACAGCCCCGCCGCGTAAACCTTATATCGAGCACAGAAGCCCGTCCGAATTTGATCGGACGGGCTTCTTGGTGGGTATCATGGTTGAACGATCATTAGGAGGTTTTCCCTACATGGAATTGTTTGAGCCGATTCTTCATTTCTTTGAGCAACGGTGGGTCCACAACATCATCTGGGCCGTCATCTTGGCGATAGGCACCGCCGTCGCCGCCAAGGTCGTATCCAAGACCCTGAACCATCTGCTTAACCGAGACGATAACCCGCTTCCGGCATCGAGTATCTTCATCAACATCGCGCGCGCCGTCATCTGGATGATTGGCGGCAGCTTTATCCTCGATAACTGCTTTGGCATTAACGCAAACGCGCTCGTCGCCGCCCTTGGCGTCGGCGGCATCGCCATCTCGCTCGGCTTTCAGGACACGCTGTCAAACCTTATCGGCGGCATGCAGGTGACCTTTATGGGCATCATCAAGCCCGGCGACAATATCGAGGTCGGCGGCGTATCCGGCGTGGTCCAAGACATCACTTGGCGCCATACAACGATTGAGGATGCCTGTGGGCAGACCATCATCGTCCCCAACTCCAACATCTCCAAGAACACGCTCGTGCACCTCATGCCCTTTGGGCGCGTTGCCGTGCCCGTCGCGGTCAAGGACACGTCCAAGTGGGCTTCACTGGACGCACTGGCAGACGAGCTGACCAGCGCCACCAAAGCCGCCGTGCTTCCCATCTCGGGCTTTGACAAGGAGCCCTACGTACTCTTTAGCGAAATCGGCGACTTTGGCATCAAAGGAAAGATCGTCTTTATCGTCAGCGACGACAGCACTACTTTCACGGCAGCCGACGCCTGCATCCGCGCCATCGCACCCATCATCGCCTAACCCGCCAAAAAGGGACAGGCACCTTTGTGG
Source organism: Collinsella sp. AM38-1BH (assembly GCF_003467545.1). Taxonomy (NCBI): domain Bacteria; kingdom Bacillati; phylum Actinomycetota; class Coriobacteriia; order Coriobacteriales; family Coriobacteriaceae; genus Collinsella; species Collinsella sp. AM38-1BH. Next base: position 264,673 of record NZ_QSHC01000001.1, read on the forward strand.
TGGTTTTCATTCGTGGTACCATGGTTTATGTAGTTGTTTAAACGACTAAGGGAGCAACATCATGGAAGAGGCCTATCGTCAAGCACGCAAGCGCGGCGAGCAAGGACGTCGACGCGCCATTAGCCAAAGCGAGCATCCATACCTTACGGACCTCGACAGTTTGATTGCTCAGCTCCCCTTAGGTCAGCGAGTGAGTGTCGGCCTGCGGGATATTCCGATCGAAATGGTCGTCGGCACTGTCACCAAGGGCCGTCAGTCCGCCTTTTCATGCAACTTTATGCCCCTGCTGCCGTTTAACACCGAGTTCGCCCGCAAGTGGTCCAACCTCTACGACATCCAGGTAACCGAGGGCTATCGCGACCCCATCATCGTCACCGAGTTCATGCATCGGTTCTATGTCCAGGAAGGCAATAAACGCGTCAGTGTCCTCAAATTCTTGGACGCTCCAACGGTTTCGGCCAGGGTCACCCGTCTCTACCCCGGCACATGGGATTCCGTCGAAAGCCGCCTGTACGGTGAATTCTGCGCGTTTTGGCGCGTCTGCCCCCTATACGAGATCGAGTTCTCGCGTGAGGGAAGCTACGAGACGCTCGCCAAGATGCTCGGTCAGAATCTTATCGAAAAATGGCCGCAGAAAAAGGTCGACTACCTGCGCCACACCTTCCTGCTCTTTAAGCGCGCCTACCTTCGCGCAGGCGGCGACCACCTGGACATTACGCCCGCCGACGCCATGCTCGTGTACCTCAATGTGTACAACCAGGACCGCCTGCTGGATACGCCAACGGATATCGTCGTAAACCGCCTGTGCAAGATTTGGCGCGAGCTGGTCATTGCCGGCAAAAATGACGAGGACAAGGTCGATCTTGTTGAAGCGCCGAGCGTCGACGAGGAGGAGTCGCCCGCCAAGTCCACCTCCGGCGTGCTCAACTTCTTTATGGGCAAGACCGTCTATTCGGCGACCAACCCCCTGCGCATCGCCTTTATCCATGAGTTCCCCTGTGCGACGTCGAGCTGGGACAGCCTGCACGACCAAGGGCGTCAGTATCTCGATGAGCACTTTGGCGGTATCGTGCGCACCGAGGCGTTCGAGGACTGTCACGATCCGGATGTGTTCTACGCCGCCGTGGAAACGGCTGTCAAACATGGGGCAAACGTCATCTTCTCGACCTCGCACCGCCTGATGGAATACACGCTCAGGGCTGCCGTTGAGTATCCCCAGGTTCGGTTCCTCAACTGCTCTATCGGCCTTCCCCATCAAAGCGTCCGTTCGTACTTTGGCAAGATGTACGAGGCCAAGTTCCTCCTGGGCGCCCTTGCCGCCAGCATGGCGGACAACCACCGCATCGGCTACCACGCGTCGGTCTTCGCCTCGGGCGCGCTCAGCGAGATCAACGCCTTTGCGATTGGCGCCTCGCTGCTCGACCCCCGTGCGCAAATTATCCTGACTTGGGGCGATGTGCCCGCCGGAGGCCTTGCCGAGGCCATGTGCCGCGAAGGTGTAAGCGTCATGACCGGCGCCGACATGTCAAAGTCGCTCGAAGACCCCACGGCCTACGGACTTCACCGCCTGGTCGATGGCAAGGTTACCGGCATCGCCATGCCGGTATGGAACTGGGGCCGTTACTACGAGCTCATCGTTCGCAGCCTTCTGCACGGCACGTGGGACGAGACCAGCGATGACAACCAAGTGCGCGCCGTCAACTACTGGTACGGCATGAGCTCTGGCGTTATCGACATCCGTTACGCTCCGGGCCTACCCTACCAGACGCGCAAACTCGTGCAGTTGCTCCGTAACGGCATTGTTGAGGGATCCATCAACCCCTTTGGCGGCGAGCTCCACAGCCAGAACGGCGTGGTACAGATCGAAGGCTTCCCTCCGCTGCCGAGCACGCAGATTGTCGAGATGAATTGGCTGGCGGATAACGTGGTAGGCACCATTCCGCAGCTCGACGATGAGCCGAAAGTCCCTGCCCTATGAAAATCCTTGCCATAGCCGATACCGAAGAACGATGCCTTTGGGAGTGCTTTCGCAAGGAACGCTTTGAGGGCGTCGACCTGATTTTGTCCGCCGGCGATCTGGACCCGGACTATCTTGAGTTTTTGGTTACGGTCATCAACAAACCGCTCATCTACGTGCGTGGCAATCACGATGACCGCTACGCACGTCATGCACCGGGCGGATGTATCTGCGTAGAAGACAGCGTGTACACGTACCGAGGGATTCGCATTGCGGGCCTTGGCGGGTCCATGCGTTATCGCGACGGCGCCAACATGTACACCGAACGCGAGATGTCCAAGCGCATGCGTAAGCTGTCGCGTAAGGTTAGGATGGTCGGCGGGTGCGACATTCTGCTTACCCATGCACCCGCCGCCGGTATGGGTGATCTGGACGATCTGCCGCATCGAGGGTTTGAGTGCTTTAACACGGCGCTTGAATCCTGGGGGGCCGACTACATGGTGCATGGGCATGTACACCAAAGCTACGGTTACGATTTTCAGCGCGAGCGGCAGCATGTGTGTGGAACGACGATCATCAACGCCTGCGGCTATACGCAGTTTGAGCTCGACCAGACGCGCTACCCCATCCGTGGCTGGCAGGCAGCCTGGCTCAATTCGCAAACCATGCGCCGCGAGCTCAAACGCCACGATGCCATCGAGTCCTCAACAGCCAGAACACCCTGGTAACCACCATAAAGGGGACACTGTCCCCTTTATGGTGCTTTTGACGCGATAGCAAGAAACCCGGTCCTGCACAAGGCAGAACCGGGTTTCTTTAGCAATGCTTGCTGTACTCAGGCAGTAACTAGCAGTTACTCAGCCAGGAAGTCACGCTGGACAGCGGGATCGACCTTGACGCCAGGGCCCATGGTGGAAGACACGGAGATGGACTTGACGTACTTGCCCTTAGCAGAAGAGGGCTTGACGCGCAGAATCTCGGTGTACAGGGCAGCGTAGTTCTCGACGAGCTGCTGCTCAGAGAAGGACTTCTTGCCCAGGGGCACGTGGCAGATGCCGTAGCGGTCGGCGCGGTACTCAACGCGGCCAGCCTTGAGCTCGGAGACCATCTTGGCGACGTCCATGGTCACGGTGCCGAGCTTGGGGTTCGGCATGAGGCCACGGGGACCAAGGATCTTACCGATGCGGCCAACCTTGGCCATCATGTTCGGCGTAGCGATAGCGGCGTCGAAGTTGATCTCGCCCTTCTGAATCTGGGCGACGAGCTCGTCGGAACCGATGATGTCGGCGCCGGCAGCCTCAGCCTCACGGGCCTTCTCGCCCTCGGCGAAGACGGCAACACGAACGGTCTTGCCGGTGCCGTGGGGCAGGGAGATGGAACCACGGATGTTCTGGTCAGCCTTACGAGTATCGATGCCCAGACGGAAGTGAGCCTCGACGGTCTCGTCGAACTTGGCGGTGTCGAGCTCCTTGATGAGCTTGGCAGCCTGAAGGGGGGTGTAGAGCGTGGCGCGGTCGATCTTCTCGGCAGCGGCGTTATAGCTCTTACCATGCTTAGCCATGTGCATTACCTCCTGTGGTTAAACGGGCGTGAGCCCTCCCACATCGTATCGTGTGCCCTATTGCACACATTTAACGGGCGCCCCGGTCGGAGCACCCGCCGTTACCATAAGAAATCGCTACTCAGCGATGGTGACGCCCATGGAACGGGCGGTACCGGCGATGATCTTCTTGGCGGCGTCAATGTCGTTGGCATTGAGGTCCGGCATCTTGATCTCGGCGATCTTGGTGAGCTGCTCCTGGGAGAGCTGACCAACCTTGTCAGCCTGGGGCTTAGCGGAACCAGACTTGAGGTTCAGCTCCTTCTTGATAAGGTGAGCCGCCGGCGGGGTCTTGGTGATGAAGGAGAAGGACTTGTCCTCGTAGACAGAGATCTCAACGGGGATGATGTCACCCTTCTTGTCCTGCGTCTCGGCGTTAAAGGCCTGGCAGAACTGCATGATGTTCACGCCAGCAGCGCCCAGGGCGGGGCCGACGGGAGGAGCGGGGTTTGCTGCACCAGCAGGAATCTGGAGCTTAATGACGTTGGCAACCTTCTTCTCAGCCATGGTCATTCCTTTCGAATCACGAGTGTGAAGTACTTGCTATATCGTAAGCACGCACGTGTTAGAAGCACTCCTGAGATGAGCAGTCACAGAAGAAGCACGCTCGCGCGAACGGACGAAAACTTAAGCGATGACAGCGACCTGGTTAAAGTCGAGCTCGACCGGCGTCTCGCGGCCAAAGATCATCAGCGTGACCTTGAGCTTGCCAGCCTCGGTGTTAACCTCGGAGACCTTGCCATCAAAGTCGGTAAGCGGGCCATCGGTGACGCGGACGGACGTACCGACCTCAATATCAACCGAGGTGCGCTTGGGCGAATCGCCCTTACCGGGACGACGAGTCATCTTGTTGTACTCGTCGCGGGAAAGCGGAGCGGGCTTGCCGTTGCCGCCTAGGAAACCGGTGACGCCAGGCGTGTTACGAACACACGTCCAAGCATCGTCATCCATCTCCATGCGGACCAGGACATAACCCGGGAAGATCTTGGAATCCTTGGTCTCACGCTTGCCACCCTCTTTAATCTCGGTGACGCGCTCCATAGGAATCTCGATATCAAAGATACGGTCCTGCATGCCCATAGTCTCGATGCGATGCTCGAGATCGGACTTAACGCGGTTCTCGTATCCAGAGTAAGTGTGAACGACGTACCAACGCTTAGACATGGTTTAGCCCCTCAATCCAGAGAACAGAGCAAGAGCCTCGCCAAAGCCAGCATCGAGCAGAGCGATGACGACGCCGACGACGATCAGAGAAGCGCAAACAACAACCGAGTAGTTCACGAGCTCCTTCTTATCGGGCCACGTGACACGCTTCATCTCGGACTTGACCGAAGCGAAATACTTCTTGGTGCGGGCGAAGAAACCAGGCTTCTCGTTCTTCTTGGACTTCGCAGCCTTCTCGTTCTTCTTGGCAACGGCCTTCTTGGCCTCAACCTTGGAGTTGGCGGCAGCTTTGTTGGCAGGTGCCGGCTGCTGAGCCTTCTTCTTGTTCTTCTTGTTGGCCATTTGGGTTACCTCCGCGCAATGCGCTTATACATGAGTAAACCGTAAGCCCCCAAGTGGGAGCTTACGGAATAATGACTGGCACGCCAGGAAGGACTCGAACCCTCAACACTCGGTTTTGGAGACCGATGCTCTACCAATTGAACTACTGGCGTATGTGACTAGAGACTAGCGAGTCTCTTTGTGCAGCGTGTGGTGACGGCACCAGGGGCAATACTTCTTGATCTCCATACGATCAGGCATGGTCGACTTGTTCTTGGTGGTCGTATAGTTGCGGCGCTTGCACTCAGTGCACGCAAGAGTAACTAGAGTACGCATGTATCCTGAACCTTTCATTTCCGCCCCGTACGGGCACGAGTTGATACTTTATCAGCTCCACGTAAGTGCTGTCAATGAAAACCTCGAGTCAATTGGTTCTCGGTGGATCCATTCATATTTGGAACACATCAATGAAGCCATCGAGAGCTAATCGACGGTGCATCCAGGACCATTATCGATCCTCTCGACACCAGCAACGGCTCAATATCCATTGCAGAAAAGAACCCGGCACCCATATAAGTGCCGGGTTCTCTAAGTCAGCTATATCAAAGAGCTAATTTACTCAATGATCGTGGAGACGATGCCCGAACCGACGGTGTGGCCACCCTCGCGGATAGCGAAGCGCAGGCCCTCCTCCATGGCGATCGGGTGGATGAGGTCGCCCTCGATGGTGATGTGGTCACCAGGCATAGCCATCTCGGTGCCCTCGGGGAGCTTGACCGTACCGGTAACGTCGGTGGTACGGAAGTAGAACTGAGGACGATAACCATCGAAGAACGGGGTGTGACGGCCGCCCTCCTCCTTGGTCAGAACGTAGATCTCGCCGGTGAACTTGGTGTGCGGGGTAACCGAACCGGGCTTGCAGAGAACCTGGCCGCGCTCGATGTCCTCACGCTTGATGCCGCGGAGCAGCAGACCGACGTTGTCGCCAGCCTCGCAGAAGTCCATGGACTTACGGAACATCTCGATACCGGTAACGACGGTGTTCTGGGTATCCTTGATGCCGACGATCTCGACGGGCTCGTTGAGCTTGAGCTCACCGCGCTCGACACGGCCAGTAGCAACGGTACCACGGCCGGAGATGGTCATAACGTCCTCAACGGCCATCAGGAACGGGAGGTCGTTGTTACGAGCAGGCGTCGGGATGTACTCGTCGACGGCCTTCATGAGCTCGCGAATGGCGTCCATCCACTTGGCGTCGCCCTCGAGAGCGCCCAGAGCGGAGCCACGGATGACGGGGATGTCGTCGCCGGGGAAATCGTACTCGGAGAGGAGCTCACGGGTCTCCATCTCGACGAGGTCGATGAGCTCGTCATCGTCGACCATGTCGCACTTGTTCAGGAAGACGACGATGTAGGGAACGCCGACCTGACGGGCGAGCAGGATGTGCTCGCGGGTCTGAGCCATGGGGCCGTCGGTAGCAGCGATGACCAGGATAGCGCCGTCCATCTGAGCAGCGCCGGAGATCATGTTCTTGACGTAGTCAGCGTGGCCCGGGCAGTCAACGTGAGCGTAGTGACGGGCAGCGGTCTCGTACTCAACGTGGGAGACGGAAATCGTGATGCCGCGCTCGCGCTCCTCGGGAGCCTTGTCGATGTTCTCGAACGCAGTGAAGTCAGCCTTGCAGCCCTCGGTCTCGGAGAGAACCTTGGTGATGGCAGCGGTCAGCGTGGTCTTGCCGTGGTCGACGTGACCAATGGTGCCGATGTTAACATGCGGCTTAGTGCGCTCAAACTTCTCTTTGGCCATAAAGCCCTCCTCTAAACAGGTCGTCCCCGGACGGGACTTTGCCTTTATACCATAGTGGCCTCTCAACATACTATTGAGAAGCCACCGTGTTACCTATGGTAGCGGTGACTGGATTCGAACCAGTGACGCCACGGGTATGAACCGTGTGCTCTAACCAACTGAGCTACACCGCCGGATGGAGCCTGCAACCAGACTTGAACTGGTGACCTCTTCGTTACCAACGAAGTGCTCTACCGACTGAGCTATACAGGCACTTGACGGGTGGGAGCTATAGGATTCGAACCTATGTAGGCAGAGCCAACGGGTTTACAGCCCGTCCCCATTAACCACTCGGGCAAACTCCCAATCGTTCAAGTATCCGCAGGTCCTTTGGTCTTTTGGACCGCCGCCCCCGCGAACGAAAAAGATAATACGATGCAACCTTGGGGGCTGTCAACGAAAACCTCTAGATACACGGTGCCGGGCGTATCTATATAGCTGTGACCTGCGGTTTTGTTGAGTTTGGATATGAAGGACGGTGGTTTTGAATACTGAGGTGACGTTTCCCGAGGTAACACTTTGGTGTAGTGGAGTACACCTTCAGGATCGAACTTCGATAATGGCTTATTTGCACCTATATATAGGTCGAGATCGGGGCTTCCCAGACAGAATCGAGCGTGGATAATCTCCCACTTTTGGCGTGGCTTCGAGTCCAAAGTGGGAGATTATCCACCCTCGTATGTCCGGAAATCCTCACTCGACCAGGATGACTGGGACCGGTCCGGCCTTTGTCTCGATCTGTAACAGTAAGAGGGTTATTCCTCCCCCATCTGTTACAGATCGAGATATTACGCAGAGACACCAGCTTACGTCTCATTCTGTAACAGTAAGAACGGTTTCAGCCTCTTCGTGTTACAGATCGAGATATTATCGGCCAACCCTTGGCATTGTCTCAATCTGTAACTATAAGGAGGGTTTTCAGCCCACCCGTGTTACAGATCGAGACAAACCTGAAGCTTGGTGGGAGTCAAACCCGCTTACATGTCGACATAAATAGAAACGGGCCCTGTCCCAATTGGAGACAGAGCCCGAAACTCTCATGGAGCCAGTGACAGGAATCGAACCTGCAACCCACTGATTACAAATCAGTTGCGCTACCGTTGCGCCACACTGGCACACTTGGCGCTTTCACGCGAAGCCAGTTAAGAATAAAGGAATTGCCGACGAGGCGCAACAGGCCCTTCACCCGACCACATCTCAAAACCATTCGTCAGAACGAATAGTTTTAATTACAATTGCTATATATAAAACTATTCGTTCTGACGAAGGGTTTCGCGATGCTTACTACCAAGGAAGCAGCCGAACTGCTCGGCATCACTCCGCGCAGGGTGCAGGAGCTCATAAAAAACGGAGCACTTGAGGCCCGCAAGGCTTCTGGTGTATGGCTCATCGACAAAGACAGCGTCGACACGCGACTCCGCTCCGTGACCAAAACGGGGGGACGTCCCCGCCGCGGCCACGGTAAGAGCGAGATCGCGTTCACCCTCATGAATCGCACGCACGAAGTCGCTCAGCTGGTCTACAGCACATCTCGAAAAGACTTTACCCACATCGGCGCCGACATCGATTACGCCCACGCCCCTATTGGAGTATTTGGCCCTAATAGCCCCATATCGCTCGACTCCTTCCGCATCTGGTGGCGCGGCCGCGGTATCCCGCTCGCACGCATTGGGCTAGCCTCCCTGCTTGCAGAAGCCGCAGTCGATGTTCCCGATGAACTCGTCCAGCGAAATCTTGGCCTCTCCCTATCCGACCAGTATTGGATTAGACCCCAAGATTCCGGTCTCGCCTGGGAGGATATCAACTTCTTCAATAACGCCTTTGATGACGTCTCGCTGTCCATTGCGCCCTTTGCCCCAGAGGGAAAAGCGGCTGCCGCAAAGCCCGATAACACCTCGGACGGCAATCTTCAAAAGTACTGGACGTGCGAGGGCGGGCGTCGAATTCTGCATAAGGCAGGAGCGCACCTGAACCAGGAACCTTATAACGAGCTGGTGGCGACCGCGCTCCACCGTCGCATCCTAAACGCCTGCGATTACGTGCCTTACTCGCTCGAGGGCACGGGCACTTCCGCCCTGAGCATATGCGATGTCTTCTTAACTGATGAAGAAGAGTATGTCCCTGCGTTCTATGTAAACCAGCACGCAAACGCAGATGAACGGCTAACCGACTACGAGCGATATGTAGCAAATTGCGAGGAGCTCGGGGTGGCAGGCGTTAAGGATGCCCTTGACCGCATGATCGTATGCGACGACATCATCGCCAACTACGATCGTCATTGGCGCAACTTCGGCCTCGTGCGAAACGTCAACTCACTGGCCTGCAGACCAGCCCCCATCTTCGATTCGGGCTCATCGCTCTGGTGCAACATATCTCTAGAGGAGCTTAGGGCAGGAGAGCACAGTTTTGCCAGCGCGCAGTTCCATTCAAGTCCCGCGAAACAAATGTTGCTTGTTGAGGATATGAGCTGGTTTGACGGGGGCAAACTCGAAGGTTTTGTCGACGAGGCAATCGAGATTCTGTCTAAAAACGATGCCCTAGCAGCGAGACTGCCTTATCTAAAAGAGGCGCTAACGTGGCGCCTCGAAAGAATGATCGACATCGCTGAATGGAGTTAGCAAGGCAGCATTGCCCCGCCAACTCCCCTACCGTCCGCGCAGGGCCTTGAGCTTGGCCAGGGCATCGGGACTCAGGCGGCTGCCCAGAGTCATCTTAATCTGCGGAGCTTCCTCTGCCTCGTGAACGTCGTTATCGATCTGTTTGATCTCGTCCACCAGCATACGGCTCGAGATGCGCGTGACGCCCTTGCCCATGACAACGGCCTGGATCGTGCCGTCGCTCGATACCACGGAGCACGCGCGGCCTTCCTCACGTGCCTCGATGCAGAGCTTCTGCACCACGGTATCGGCCGAAACACCCGTCGGCGAAAACTCAATGCGCACACCGCGGGCCGGTAGGTTGGGGCGCTCGCTGGAGATATTGCCCGCGCCGTCAAATACGATCACAGCCTCGTAGCGGCCCTGGGCAAACGCAGCTACGTCATTAATGAGCGCCGTGCGCGCCATATCGTGAACGTCGCTGGAATACGGATCGTCAGAATGGTCGTACACGAGCTTTTCGTAGCGCGGCGTACAGTGGATCACGTTGTAGCCGTCGACCACCAGCAGCTCGGGCTTGTTGGAGTGCACCGTCGAGACCGGATCGGCGATGGCCTGCGCAAACGCATTGCCGCCCACGCCATAGGTCGCGGCCGAAACAATCGGCTTGGCCGAGCCCTCGCCAAAGCGCTTGGCCTTGGACTTGGCGCGGTTCTTTTTGGACATGCGCTACTCCTCCCCCATGAGCTCGCCGGCGTTGCGGCGCAGCCACTCAAAGCACAGCGCCGTGGTCGCCTGGGCAACATTGAGGCTCTCGGTCATGCCGCGCTGGGGAAGCTTGGCCAAAAAGTCGCATTTCTCGAGCACCAGGCGCGAGATGCCGTCGCCCTCGGAGCCCATGACGAGCGCCACGCGGCCCTCGAAGGGAGCATCCCAGCAACTGCCTTCGGCGTGCTCGGAGGCACCGCCCACCCAAAAGCCAGCGTCCTTAAGATCGTCGAGTGCGCGGGCGATGTTGGGCACCTGCGCGATAGGCAGATGCATGACGGCGCCGGCTGAAGTCTTGTAGCTGCCCACGGTCACGCCGGCGGCGCGCTTGTTGGCGATGATGACGCCGGCCGCGCCCACAACCTCGGCGGAACGCACGATGGCACCAAAGTTGCCGTCGTCAGTCACATGGTCGAGCACGACGACGAGCGCCGGTCCGTCACCCGCGCGGTCGAGGATGTCGGCGACATCGGCGTAAGGGAAGTTACCAACCTCGAGCGCGATACCCTGGTGAGCGCCATGGCTCGACAGTGCGTCGAGCTGCGCGCGCGGCACATACTTGATGCGGACGCCCGCAGCGTTGAGGTCGTCGACCAGGCGCGACAAGGCGGCATCGCGCTCCCCGCCCTCGGCAATGAGCGCGCACTTGATGGGAAAACCGGTGCGCAGCGCCTCGGCAGCAGCACGGCGACCCTCGATGAACTCACCCTTGGGAGCCTGGGCAGCGTCGCGGTTGCGATCGCGCTGCGGACGTGCGGCCTGGGTGCGATCGCGCTGGCCCTTGGGAGCGGCAGCGCGGTCATTGTGGCGAATCGGACGCGAGCCAGAAGCGGCCTGTTTGCCTCCACGCGGTACACGCTTGCGATTGTCGGCCATAAAACGGCCTCCTTAAATAGATAACGAACAAGAATCGACCGTCCGAGCCACGGCACCTTGCCTTTCAATCGTCGGGCATGACCACCAGGTCTATGCCTTCCCCTTTCAAGGCAATCTGCCACACCTCGAACGGTCGACAAATACTAGAGGGTCTTAATACGAGTACCCGCGGCCGTATCTTCAATGGTGAGGCCCAAGTCCTTGAGCTGGTCGCGGATGGCGTCTGCCAGGTCCCAGTTCTTGACGGCACGGGCCTCGGCGCGGGCCTCGAGAATCTTGGCAGCGGCCTCGTCCACGTCGTCGCCCGTGTAGGCGACCAGGCCGGCGGCAACGCCCAGCAGACCCAGCGGCAGCTCGACCTTGGGCTCGGGAAGCTCGACGCCAAACGTATCGAGCAGCTCGGCCAGCGTGTCGGCGGCGGCAAGCGCGGCGGTCTTGTCGGCAGCGTCGCCCGCCTGCTCCAGGTACTGGTTGCACTCGGTGACAAAGCCAAAGACGGCACCCATGGCACCAGCGGTGTTAAAGTCGTCGTCCATGCACTCCTTAAAGGTGGCACGGGTCTCGGCGGCCTTGGCGGCAAACGCCTCGGCAGCCGCTTCGTCGGCATCGGCCGTCGCGTGGTTCGCGGCCCAACGCAGGTTCTCGACCGTACCGGCGATACGCGTGAGCGAGTTCTCGGCACCCTCCAGGCGCTCCCAAGAAAAGTCGAGCGGCGAGCGATAGCTCGTCTGCAGCATCAGCAGGCGCAGGGCGGCAGCGGAGTGCTGCTCGAGGACCTCGGCCAGCGTAAAGAAGTTGCCGAGCGACTTGGACATCTTCTCGCCGTCTACCAGCAGCATGCCCGTGTGCATCCAGGTGTTGGAGAAGCCCTGGTGCCAGGCGCAGGTGGCCTGGGCGCACTCGTTCTCGTGATGCGGGAAGGCAAGGTCGGAGCCGCCGCCGTGGATGTCGATCGGAGTGCCCAGGTAGCGATGCACCATGGCGGCGCACTCGGTGTGCCAACCGGGACGGCCCTCGCCCCAGGGGCTCGGCCAGCTGGGCTCGCCGGGCTTGGCGGCCTTCCACAGGGCAAAGTCGAGCGGGTCGTTCTTGTCCTCGTTCTCCTCGATGCGCGCGCCAACCATAAGGTCGTCGATGTTGCGGCCCGAGACCTGACCATAGTTGGGATCGCTGCGCACGGCAAAGTACACGTCGCCGTTATCGGCTGCGTAAGCGTGGCCCTGCTCGATAAGCGTCTTGATCATGGCGATCATGGGGCCGATCTCCTTGGTGGCGCGGGGGCGCACATCGGGATCGAGCACGTTGGCGGCGCGCATGACGCCGATGAACTTGTCGGAGAACTCCGTCGCGACCTCGGCGGCCGTACGGCCCTGCTCGTTGGCGCGCTTGATGATCTTGTCGTCGACATCGGTGAGGTTCTGGGCGAACGTGACCTCGTAACCGCTCGCGATGAGCCAGCGGCGAATCACGTCAAAGCTGATGAACGTACGGGCGTTGCCGATGTGGATGTTGTCGTAGACCGTGGGGCCGCACACGTACATGCGGACCTTGCCGGACTCGATGGGCTGGAACTCTTCCTTTTTATGGGTAGCGCTGTTGTAGATACGCATTCGTTACTCCTTAACGGTTTTCTGTAGCAGGCAGACGGCCCAGGCGCCGATTCCCTCGCCCTGGCCTTCCCAACCGAGCTTTTCGGTCGTAGTGGCGGCGACGCCCACGTTTTCGACGTCAACGCCCAGGGCATGGGCAAGGTTGGCGCGCATGGCATCGCGATGCGGGGTGATCTTAGGCTGCTGGCAGGCAATGGTGCAATCGGCATCGACAAACTCAAAGCCCAGCTCACGCGCATAGTCCATCACGCGGGCAAGCAGCACCATCGAATCGGCACCCTCGTAGGCGGGATCGGTGTCGGGGAATAGCTTGCCGATGTCTCCCCCACGGCAGGCGCCCAGAATGGCGTCGGCCAAGGCGTGCGCGAGCACATCGGCATCCGAGTGGCCCAGCAGGCCGCGCTCGTAGGGAATGTCGACACCGCCGATGATACATCGACGCCCCTCCACCAGACGGTGAACGTCGTAGCCATGGCCAATGCGCAGGTTACTGAACATGGGGAAGGTCCTCTCCCTCGGCCATGCGGCCAAGCAGAATCGCGGTTACGGGACGCAGGTCCTCGGGCACCGTCACCTTAAGGTTATCGCGTGGGCTCTGGACGCAGCGGACGCGCCCACCCATGCGCTCGACCAGCGACGAATCATCGGTACCGATAAAGCCCTCGGCAATGGCTGCAGCGTGGGCGCGCTTCATAGCATCGACGCTAAAGATCTGCGGCGTCTGCGCTGCCCAGTAGAGTTCACGCGGCGGCGTCTCGACGATATTATCGCCGTCAACGATCTTGAGCGTGTCGATCGCGGGCTGACCGCACACGACACCGTCGAGGGCACGGTCGCTCACGAGCACGTCGATAGCGTGGTCGATGGCCTCGGTCGTAATGAGCGGACGAGCGCCGTCGTGGATGGCGACATATTCGAAACCCGCCGGAACCGCATGCACGCCGGCACGGGTGGAATCCTGACGGGTATCGCCGGCATCGGCAAAGCTGATGGGCGTGTCATAGTCAAACGGGTCAATGGCCAGGCGGCGCATCTCGGCACGGCGCTCGGCAGGGCAAACCACGACGATATGGCCGACCTTATCGCTACGATCGAACGCGCGGATGGACCAGCTCATGAGCGGACGGCCCGCCACATTAACGAGCTGCTTGCCGCCGGGATTTCCAAAGCGCTGGCCGCTGCCGCCGGCAACGACCACGGCGCATACGGGCGCCATTATGCGTTCCCCTGTTTGGTGCCCTTCATGCGGTACAGCGAGTCCGCAAGAATGGCAGGGTTGTTGACGCCAAAGTCGCCCAAGCGCTCCGGATCCTCGCTGATGTCGTCCATGAGCTCCTGCAGCGAGCCGTACTCGTCGACGATCTTCTCGGCCACGCCGTCGCGCACGACGGACACGCGCGAAAGCGTGCGCAGGCCCAGCGGCGTCATGACGGAGTCCTCGTCCAAGTCGTCATAGCCCAGAACTGCCGCCACGTGCTGCGGGTCGGACAGGTCCTTAGGCGTCATACGGCTCAGCTCGGCGCGAATCTTCTCGGCGTTGGCCTCAGAGGAATCGCTCGCGTAGTCGCGGATCATCAAGTCGTATTCGGTATCCATGCTGGAGCCCGCGAGCTGCTCGAGCTGCATCTGCACGAGCTTACCCTGGTTGCCCAGCTTGACAATGCAATCCTTAAGCTCGGTCTTTGCCTGCTGCATGATCTCGAAGCTCGAGAAAATACCGGTAATGTCGGCGAGTGTGACGTAGTCGTCGAGCTCGAGGGCCGTCAGGCGCAGCAGGGAGCGATCGAGCGACTGACGGGTAGTCTGGAGCGTGGCGACGAGCTGGTTGACCGAGCTCATGATGGTGGTGACGGGCTGGATCTCGTAGCTCTTGCCGTGGACGTACACGTTGACGACGGCGCGACGAGCCGAAACCGAGATCACGATGGCATCGGTGAGCACCGACATGCGAGCGGCAGTACGGTGACGCATGCCCGTCTCACTCGTGGCGAGCGAGGGATCGGGATTGAGGTGGAAGTTGGCGCGCAGGATCTGGGTGAGGTCGCCATCGATAACGATGGCGCCGTCCATCTTGGAAAGCTCGAACAGGCGGTTCGAGGTAAACGAAATGTTGAGCGGGAAGCCGTCGTTACCGGCAGCGAGCACGTTTTCGGTGTCGCCGACGCAGATAAGGGCGCCCAGGTGACCGGCGATGATCATGTCGAGGGCGGTGCGGATCGGCTGACCAGGTGCCGTCAGGCGGATGGCCTGTTCCATACGCTTTTGCAGCTCGTTCTTATCCAAGGCATCGCTCCCATCGTATACGCTCCATAAACGCTAAATAGTTTCTCACGGTTTGTCCCTGCGGCGCTTGCGAAATCCGATGCTTACAGAATGAGCGAACACAGCTGAGAGCCCAACCCAAATCAGCTGTTCATGTGGTAGCATCGGGATTCGCATAAATGAGGGAGTAGTCGCGTGATCGGGTTCGCCTCCGGTGGCGCGGCAAGTCAACACACTGGCCGATGCGGCCTGGCTTGCCTTAATGAACGAGACTCGTGGCTGTGCGCGCAACGCGTACGCCACGGGTCTTTTTTGTTACTCCCCCAAGAGGTACACGCGGGCCCGCCCGCAGAGAGGGAGCCAGACTATGGGACTCGCAGAGCTTGTGTTGCTCGCTATCGGCCTTTCTATGGACGCTTTTGCCGTATCCATCTGCAAGGGCCTTGGCATGAAAAGGATCAACCTTAAGGTCGCCGTGATACTCGGCCTGTTCTTTGGCGGTTTCCAGGCCGGCATGCCCGTAATTGGGTGGGCCCTTGGTAGCCAGTTCATGGGCATCATCAGCCCCATCGACCACTGGATCGCCTTTATCCTGCTCGCCTTTATCGGCGGCAAGATGCTGTGGGAAGCCTTTACTGAGGACGAGAACGAAGGCGACGGCAAGGATGCCGAAAAGATCGACCTGGCGAATATCTAATCCTTGCCATCGCCACCTCGATTGACGCGCTTGCCGTGGGCATCTCGTTTGCCGCGCTCTCGGTCGATATCGTTCCCGCCGTGTCGCTCATTGGCATCACGACCTTTGTCTTCTCCGTTGCCGGCGTAGCGATCGGCCACACCTTTGGCGCGCGCTACGAAAAGCCCGCCACCATCGTGGGTGGCGTCGTGCTCGTCCTCATCGGGCTTAAGATCTTGCTTGAGCATCTGGGGATTCTCGCACTGTAACGAATAACGGCCGCCCGGCATTACGCCAAGCGGTCGTTTTCATAGCCAGCCGTTTTAGAGCGGCTTAACTAAGGCGACCTTTACGCAGCGAGGCGCTTGAGGACATCGATGAGCAGCTCGTAGAAGCGCTCGGCAGAAGCGAGCTCCATGCTCTCGTCCGGGGTGTGGACATCGGAGAGCGTCGGACCCACGGCGATGGCGTCCAGGCCGTGCAGGGCCTCGGCAAACAGGCCGCACTCAAGGCCGGCGTGAATGGACTCGATGCGCAGCTCGGAACCAAAGAGCTCGCGATAGCTCTCGACGAAGACGTCGCGGACCGGCGAATGCTCGGCATAGCTCCAGCCGGGATACTCGAACTCGAACTTGGCGTCGAAGCCCAGGACATCGGCCAGCGTCTGCAGACGGTCCTTGAACTCGTTCTGCAGCGAGGTGATCGAGGAGCGCGGGGACAGCATGATCTTGACCTCGTCGTCAGAGGTGGCAACCACACCGATGTTGGAGGAAACCTCGACGGAGCCGTCGGTGGCGACGTTGCGGCGGATCACACCGTTGGGGGCAAGACGCAGGGCGCGGATGAGGGCAAGCGCGGACTTCTGGTCCATGGCCTCGACCTCGGCGTCGTCGGCAATCTCGACGGTGCAGGTAAAGCCGGGGTCGAAGACCTCAAGCTCGGCGGTGACGTCGGCGATGATGCCCCTTGCGATCTGGGCCGCGGCCTCGGCGGCAGCGTGGTCGACGTAGACCAGAACAGCCTTGCACTCACGGTTGATGGCGTTGTCCTTGGTGCCGCCGTTAAAGCTAACGATGGCGGGCTCGCCGGCGACCATCAGGCGGTCGATGATGCGGGCCATGATGAGGTTACCATTGCCGCGCTCCAGGTGGATATCGCTGCCGGAGTGACCGCCCAGCAGGCCGGAGATGTCGAGCGTGAGGGTGCTACCGGTCTTGTGCTCGCGCACGATCGGGCAGGCGTAGGTAACGACGACGCCGCCGGCACAGCTGACGGTGGCAACGCCCTCTTCCTCGGAGTCGAGGTTAATCATGGTGCGGGCGCTAATCTGGGACTTGTCGAGCGTCTCGGCGCCGACCAGGCCAGTCTCCTCGTCGGTGGTGAACACGCACTCGAGGGCGGGGTGAATGATCGAATCGTCATCGAGAACAGTGAGCATCAGAGCGACGGCAATACCGTTGTCGGCGCCCAGAGTGGTGCCGTTAGCGGTGAGGACGCCGTCCTTGACGACAAGGTCGATACCATCAGTCGTAAAGTCGTGCTCAACGGAGCCCAACTTGTCGCACACCATATCGATGTGGCCCTGCAGCATCACGGTCGGGGCATTCTCGGCACCGGCAGATGCGGGCTTGCGAATGATGACGTTGTAGACCTCGTCCTGGTACACATCGAGGCCGCGCTCCTTGGCAAACGCGACCAGAAAATCGCTGATGCCCTTCTCGTTGCCAGACCCGCGGGGGATCGCGCTGACCTCCTCAAAGAAATGGAACAGCTGGGCGGGCTCGTAGCCGGTAATCTTGTAGTCCATGGTGCCTCCTTGGCGCAACTGGTTAGACAGTAAGACATGCGACTTGTATATTCCCAGACTTTGCGTGCATAAACCAGTCGAAAACGCCGAGCGCCCTCGCATCATCGGCTAACGGTGGACCGCATAGCGTAACGGTCACAGTTACCGCAGCTCTACAAATCGAGGCGCCCTTTCCGGAGCGCCTCGATTGCGCGTATCAAATTGTCGCCACGCCCTACAGCGCGCCGGAACCGGCTTGCATCATGCCGCCGGGGCCCGAGCTCACGCCACTGCTCACAGGCGCGGCGTTTCCGGTGTGCGGCGCCGCCGGAGCGGTATCGCCCCCGAGTGCACCCGCCGGACGCGGCGCCGGAATCTCACCCGTGCCGTGGCTAAAGACAAACTTGCCGTCGACCACGTCGCACAGGACGGTATCGCCCTCGCCCCACTCACCGGCCAGCAGCTCCTCGGACAGCGGATCCTCGATGAGCTTTTGGATGGCACGACGCAGAGGACGCGCGCCGTTGGTGAGGTCGGTACCCTCCGCCACAATCTTGTCGTAGGCCGCATCGGTAAGCTTGATGTTCATGCCGTTTGCGATCAGGCGCTGGCGCAGATCGTCCACCAGCAGGTGCGCAATCTTGGTCAGGTTCTCGCCCGAGAGCTTCTGGAACACCACAATATCGTCGATACGGTTGAGCAGCTCGGGGCGGAACAGGCGCTTGAGCTCGCCCATCGCACGGCCCTTGATCTCGCTCGACGTGAGACTCTGCTCGCCGGTGGTGCCAAAGCCAACGCTCGCATCCTGCGCGATCTCGCGGGCGCCCACGTTTGACGTCATGATGATCACCGTATTGCGGAAGTCGACCGTCTTGCCCTGGCTATCGGTCAGACGGCCCTCCTCCAACACCTGCAGCAGGATATTGAAGATGTCGGGGTGCGCCTTCTCGATCTCGTCGAACAGCACGACCGAGTACGGGTGACGGCGAACAGCCTTGGTGAGCTGGCCGCCCTCGTCGTGGCCCACATAGCCCGGGGGGCTACCGATGAGCTTGGAGACCTCGAACTCACTGCCAAACTCCGACATATCGAAGCTGATGAGCGCGTCCTTGCTGCCAAAGAGATACTCGGCGAGCGTCTTGGCGAGCTCGGTTTTGCCCGTGCCGGTGGGGCCCAGGAAGATAAAGCTGCCGCCGGGGCGACGCGGGTCCTTGAGCGGCGAGCGGCTGCGGCGCACGGCCTTGGCAACGGCCTCGACGGCCTCGTCCTGACCGATGATGCGCGTCTTGAGCACGCTTTCGGCCTGCAGCAGGCGGCGGCTCTCGCTCTCGGTGAGCGAGGACACCGGCACGCCCGAGGTCACGGACACGATGTCGGCAATCTGGGAGACATCGATGGTGAGCGGGCTGGCGTCGAGCTCGGCCGTCCAGGCAGCCTTGGCCTCGGCGAGCTCAATCTCGGCAGCCTTTTGCTGCTCGGTGATCTCGGCGGCCTTGTTCATGTCGTCGCTCTCGGTGGCCTCCTGCGCGGCGGCCTTAAGCTCCTCCACGCGATGCTCGGCCTCGCGCACCGGCTCGGGCGCGCGGTTGGCGGCGATGCGGGCGCGGGCGCCGGCCTCGTCAATGAGGTCGATGGCCTTATCGGGCAGGAAGCGATCCTGGATGTAGCGGTCGGAGAGGTTCGCGGCGGCCTCGATAGCACCCTGCGTATAGCGCACATGGTGGTGCTCCTCGTAGCGCGGCTTGAGCGCGGTCAGGATCTTGACCGTGTCCTCGACGCTCGGCTCCTCGACATCGATGGTCTGGAAGCGACGCTCGAAGGCCGGGTCCTTGGTGAGGTACTTGCGGAACTCCTCGGCCGTGGTGGCACCGATGATCTGGAAAGCACCGCGTGCGAGAACGGGCTTGAGCATGGAGCTCGCGTCGATGGAGCCCTCGGCAGAGCCGGCACCGATGATGGTGTGCATCTCGTCAATAAACAGGATGACGTCGTCAGCTTCGGTGGCCTCCTGGATCACGTTCTTGAGGCGCTCCTCAAACTCGCCGCGATACTTGGCGCCCGCCACGAGGCCCGGCAGGTCGAGCGTCCAGATATTCTGGTTCATGAGGTTCTCGGGCACGTTGCCGGCTGCAATCTGCTGAGCCAGGCCCTCGACGATGGCCGTCTTGCCCACGCCGGGGTCGCCCAGAATGAGCGGGTTGTTCTTGGTGCGGCGCGAAAGAATTTCCATCATACGCTGGACTTCCTTTTCGCGACCAATTACAGGGTCGAGCTCGCCGTCGCGCGCCTTCTGCGTGAGGTTGGTCGCGAACTGCTTAAGCGTATCGGTGCCACCCCCCCTTTGCTGAGAGGTATCCGAGCCGCTAAAGAACGGCAGGCCCGCACCGGGACGACCAGCACCGGCGCCGGCGAGCGGACGCTTCTTGTCCTGGTCCTTGGCGGTGAGTTTCTCGATAGCCTTTTTGATGGAGGCGGACGACACACCCAGGCGCATGAGGATGTCCATGGCCATGCCGTTGCCCTCTTCGACGATGCCGATCAGCAAGTGCTCGGTCGACACGTAGGTCTGGTTGTTCTCGCGCGCCACGCGGAATGAACGCTCCATCACGCTAATGACGAGCGGCGTAAAGGCGAGCTTGGCCGCCTCGGTCTCCTCACTGGGCTCGGGAACCGTGGTCTGGACCTCTTTGAGAGTATCCATGATGTCATCATAGGAGATGTCGAGCGAACGCAGCGCCTCGGCGGCAATGCCCTCGTCCTCCTTGGCAAGCGCGAGCAGCAGGTGCTCGGTGCCCACCTTATTTGAATGAAGATCGAGCGCTTCTTGCTTGGCCATGGACATGACCTTACGCGCACGATCGGTAAAACGGTCTAACATGCTAGTTCCTCTTAGACGAGCTAGTTTTTTCAAACGCAAAGCGCCGCCCCGCGGCAGCGCTTTGGTCTCTTTACCCATATGGAGTATATGTTAACAGCTGGAGGAATATCTATAAACCCGGCTCACATGAATGCAGGTTATGACCGCATCGCGGGACTCACCGCGCGATGCGCGACGGGCGCCCCGCAAGAGAAACCCTAGACGTCTTTCACCACGTCGGGACTCGTCGCACGCGATGCGCGATAGGCATCGGCCTCCTTGGAGACGCGTTCGAGCAGCTCGGATGTATCGACGCCCTCGACTTGCGCGACCGTTTCAACCGTCTGCATGGCGACCGCCCTCAGGTACGCGCACGCGCTGTCCCCCAGCTGCTCGAGGTCTATCTCCTCGCCGCCCTCCCGGGCAAAGCCGACCGCCATCACAAAGCCCATGATGCCCGAGACCAGAAAGCCCACCGCAAAGCTCGAATCTGCCTTGAGCTCTTCTCCGTCGGGGTGGACGATCTCTCTCACGCGGTCGATGATGATCGTATGGATGCCCTGCTCGACCTGCTCGGCGGCACCCGCCCTCATGGTGATGACGATGCGCCGCAGCAGGCAGCGGACGTCGCGCCGGTCGAACGCCGAAAGGTCGCCCTCGCTCGAAAAATGCCAGAGGGCATCGGTGATGAGCTCGTTATCCTGCAGCAGCTGGGCTATGGCGATGGCGACGAGTTCATCGAAATCGTGAAAATAGTAGTAAAACGTTCCGCGATTGCACTGGGCGGCGCGGGTCACCTCGCCAACCGACAGCTCGAAGATGCTGTTGTTCTCGATGAGCTCCCAAAACGCCTCGATGATACGGGTGCGTGCATCGGGCGCATCGGCGTCCTTACGCGGTCTCGCCATGCGCCTCACCGCACCCCTGCGCCTTGGCGTTCATGATGAGCATCTGAAGACGGTTCTCCACGTTGGCGAAGCTCACGTCGGGATCGTAGTCGAGCGGCAGGAACTGCGCCGTGGGATACTGCTCCTTGAGCGCATGGATGAGCCCGCGCCCCACGACATGGTTGGGCAGACACCCGAACGGCTGCAGGATCACGAAGTTGCGGCAGCCGCGCTTGGCGTGCTCGAGGATCTCCGCCGGAATCAGCACGCCCTCGCCCGCATCGAACGTATGGTGCAGGATCTTATCGCTCGCGCGCACGAGCTCGGGCATGCGCGTCGGCGGCTCGTAGAGCGGGCTCGCCGCGCCCAGGCGGTCGCAACGGTCGTGCGCGAGCTCGAACAGGTTGTCCGCCGTGGCGTACCAGGCCTTTTCGGGCAGCGACAGGTCGACGTGGAACTCGCGCGACTGCGCATGCTTGTAGAAATAGGTCTTGCGGATCACGTCGGTCATGCGCGCCTCGATGACCTCGAGCCCGTTGTCCTCGAGGTAGCGCTCGATCTCGTGGTTGGCGCCGAGATGGAAATTGAGCAGGTACTCGCCCACGATGAGAACGGTCGGATGCGGGTTCGAGCGGTCGTACGGAACGGCGTCCATGATCGCAAGCGCGCGTTTGAAGCCCGTCGCCTGGCCTCTCAGCCCCGAGCGCTCCATGCCCTCGATAACCTCATCGAGCGCGCGGTCGAACGCAGCGTCCGCCGCGCCCTTCTCGAGCTCATAGGGACGGATGCGCCTAAGCATGGCCTCGAGGGCATCGATCATGGGAAGACCGTAGGCGATCTGGATGCTCGGGCCAAGGCCGAGCTTGAAGCCCGGATGCGCATTGTGGGCATCGACGTCGTCGTTGGTGAGCACCGGGACATAGTCGTATCCCGCGTCGTCGAGCGCGCGGCGCAGCAGGGGCATGTAGTGCGTCAGGCGGCAGTCGCCGATATACTTGCCAGTCACCACGGCGACGTCGTGCGGGTCGTACTTACCGCTCTTGAGTGCCGCGAGCGCCTCGCCGATCACGATTTGCGCGGGGAAGCAGATGTCGTTGTGCACATAGCGTTTGCCCAGGCGGATGGCATCCTCGCGCCCGATATCAAGGGCCTCGGCGCGCACGCCCTGATTGCGCATCGCCGCGGTCATGAGCCTGCAGAACGCATGGGAGGTGTTGGGGACCAGCGCGATCTTGTCGTGCCGGTCGCGCTTGGTGTACTTGACCTTATACGGGTCGTCGAGCGGATGGACCGCGTGCACCCGGGCGCCCTCGGCACGCTCTTCCGCGCGACGACGGTTGACCGACTCGATAAACGAACGCACGCGAATGCCCATGGGACCGGCGACGTCGCTCTCATCGAGCTTGATCATCATCGGAACCTTGGAGCCCATCTCGCCCATCATGCGCGCGATCTCGTCGGTGAGATACGCATCGTGGCCGCAGCCGAAGCTGCCCATCTGCACGAGCTCGAGCTCGGGCGTCGATGCGACGATGACCGCGCACGACAGCATGCGCGCATGGTAGTTGTTCACGATGTCGATGCGGCTGTTGGAAAGATCGACGTTGCAGACCCCCGGCACCGCATCGGGCGTCAGCACGGGGATGCCGCGCTCAGAGAAGAGCTTGGGCAGCCCGTGGTTGACCAGCGGGTCGTTGTGGTACGGGCGCGAAGCGATCACCACCGCGTAGCCGCCGTCCTCGCGCACGTTCTCGAGCACCTGCCTGCCGCGCAGCTGCAGCTGGTTCTCAAACGTCTCCTGCGCGCGGTCCGCCTGCTCGGTCGCCTTGGCAACCAGGTCGGCATCGATATCGAAGGTCTCCTTGCACCACGCCTTGAGCTGGCGGTTTCGGTCGCCCTCGTCGTACCAGTGGAACAGCGGCGTATCGAACGGAACGCCGAAACGCTCCTCCGGGTTATCGGAATTGCGCATCACGTAGGGGTATCCCTTTACGACGGCGCACATCCACTCGCTGGTAGAGGCGGTGTTTTCGGTGGGCACCGTCGTGATGATGGGCATGAAGATGCGGTCGACGCCGGCGTCGACGAGATTGCGGATGTGCCCGTGGACGAGCTTGGCCGGGAAGCACACGGTGTCGGATGTGACGTGCGCCAGACCGCGCTCGTACATCGCCTTGGTGCTGCGTCCCGAGACGCGCACCTTAAAGCCGAGCGTGCTGAAGAACGTCGACCAGAACGGCATGGTGTCCCAGAACTCGAGCACACGGGGAATGCCGATCGTGACATCGCGCCCCCCGCAGACGGGAACCGTGGGGTACGACTCGAACAGCAGCTTCTCGCGGTCGACAAAGAGATTGGGGGCAGCCGCGGTCCGGTCGCGCCCCGTGCCGGGTGCCTGTGCCTCGCAAGCACCCTGCGGACGCAGCTCCTCCGCCGCGGGAACCTCGCGCACGAGCTCATCCCATGAGATGGCGCCGCCGCGCGGGCAGCGATTGCCCGTGACGTAAAGCGAGCCGTCGCCAAATGCCACGACCGCGCGCTGGCAGCGGTTGTTGCACCGACGGCAGGTAACGCCGCCGAACTCGCGATGCTCGAAGCGCTCCACGGCATCGAGCCCGATAAACGACGTGCCGGCGTCGCCCTTGCGGCATTCCTCGCGCGCGAGCAGGGCGATACCGATAGCGCCCATCAGCCCCGGGTGGGGCGCACGCGTGACGGGTTTGCCCAGATACTGCTCGAATGCGCGCAGCACCGCGTCGTTTCGGAACGTGCCGCCCTGGACGACGACTTTGTCGCCCAGACGGTTGAGATTTGAAACGCGAATGACCTTGGTGAACACGTTCTCGATAATCGAACGGCAGAGACCGGCCATGATGTCGCCCGGACCCTTACCGCGCCGCTGCTCGGAAACGACGCTGCTGTTCATGAACACCGTGCAGCGGCTGCCGAGAACGGCGGGGGCTTTGGACGAAAATGCCTCGGTCGCGATATCCTCAACGGCTATTCCGAGGTTTTTGGCAAAACCCTCGAGGAACGAGCCGCAGCCCGCAGAGCACGCCTCGTTGACGACGATATCGGTCAGCACGCCGTGGTTGAGCCAGATGGCCTTCATATCCTGTCCGCCGATGTCGAGCACGAAGGTCGCATCGGGAACGCATGCGCACGCGGCGCGGGCGTGCGCGACCGTCTCGACCGTATGGTAGTCGGCGTGGAACGCGCGCGCGAAAAGCTCCTCGCCGTATCCCGTGGTGCCCACGGCATCGATCGCAAGCGTGACTCCCGCTGTCTCCCAGCGGTTCTTCAAGCTGACAAGACCCTGTTGGGCGACGTCGAGCGGTCTGCCGTTATTAGACGCGTAGAACGAATCGACAAGCTCACCCGCCTCATCGACCAGGGCGAACTTGGTCGTCGTGCTCCCCGAATCGATACCGAGCGCCACACGCACCGTCTCTCCGGGCGCATACGCATCCGGACCCTTTGCCGGCGTCTCTTTGCCATGGCGTGCCGTAAAATCCGCCTGCTCGGCAGGTGTGGCAAAAAAGGGCTGGGCAAGACGTCCCTCCCCGCTTGCGGGCGCGACCGTCTCGAGCTTATCCAGCCGGACAAAAGCGTCGGGAAGGTCGATCGGTTGGGACGATGCGAACATGTCGGTCAGCGACAGGGCGGCACCGCGCGCGACCATGATCTGCGGATCGCGCGGGACGATAACCTGATCGTCCGATAGATTCAGTTGCTCCCGGAACACGCGGACCAGTGTGGGGTTGTAGGCGAGCGTACCGCCCTCGAAGATTACCGGCGGCTCGATGTCGATACCCTGGGCCAGACCGCCGATCGTTTGGCGGGCGACCGCGTGAAGCGCCGAAAGCGCCAGGTCGGTGGCAGGAATGCCCTCGTTGAGCAGCGGCTGGATATCGGTCTTTGCGTACACGCCGCAGCGGCCCGAGACCTCGTGGACGGTCGTTCCCCGGCTTGCGAGCTGCTCGAACTCGCCCGATTCGGTGCCGACCCCCATGAGCTTTGCCATCTCGTCGATAAATGCACCGGTACCGCCTGCGCACGAGCCGTTCATGCGCATGTCGGCAACCTCGATGTCTCCCTTATCGTTGGTGCGGAAGAAGATCATCTTGGCGTCTTGGCCGCCCAGCTCGATGGCGCAGCGCGTCTGCGGATAGAACCTGCTGATCGCGAGCGCGTTGGCGACCACCTCCTGAACGTACGAGGCGCCCAGCGCGGTCGCGATATCGCGCGCACCCGAGCCGGTCACCGCAACGCGCAGCGACTCATGGGGAAAGCGCTCGGCGAGCTCGCCGAGCATGGCGCGCACGCTCGCTGTCTGACACGCCCCGTGGCGGCGATATCCCCACCACGCCTCGGTCATATCCTCGTGCATCGCGTAAACTTTGGTCGTCGTCGACCCTACGTCCAGTCCTACTAGCAACGCCATAATGCTCCGTCTCTCGCATTTTTCCCGCTAGAGATATACCACTCTACGTAATACAACAGACTGTTGTATTTAAACTCCGTATAAAAAGCGGCTGCCGAAACGCTTCAGCAGCCGCCGAATGCACCAACAGATTGTTCTGCGCGCTAGCACGTCGGGCAACGGAGCAGCACGGGCCCTCCGGTCATGCGCACCGCTCACGCCCGCGATGTCGCCGAGAGAGCTATCCACGCTTAGGGCTCCAACCAAGCAAGTCGCCCGCGCTCAGCAGATCCCTAAGCGAGCTACTCGCACTCAGGAGCCATAGCCTGCTCCAAGAGCTCGGCATGCTCCTCCTCGAAAACCGTCCCCACAGGGAAGGCGCGACGGAAGACGAAGCGGGAAATCGGACCGGCTACCAAAAGGTTCCACGGCAGCGCCATCACAAAATTATGCGGGATGTTGATCATCCAGATCGCGGGCACGGAATACAGGTTCGCAAGGATGCCGCCGGGCATGTGCGTCAGACCCTCACAGGCACCGTACAGCGACATGATGATGACCATGGGAACGACCATGCAGGAGCTGACGGCGAGCGTCATGGCAAGTGGCGAGCTCTTGCCCGGCGTGACCAGGAATTTAAAAGCGAAACCCTTGGCAAGGGGACTGGCAACAAACCAGTCGCAGCACATGGCAAAAATGTAGGCAACGGGGAAGCCGAGCCACGCGGCGGCAACAACCTCGCCGTTGATGGCCCCATGCTGCAGGGCAACGTTGTAGATGCTCATCCAGAGCACCATGCAAAAGCACATGATAAAGGTGAACAGCAGGCTCTCCCGTTTGTTGATAGGCATAAAGGGCAGATTCCTCTCTGTGTTGTACCGCGGCGCCACGCAACAAAAACGGGCGGGCAAGATGGAGCTGTTGGGACTTCATCTCGCCCGCCCGTGTTACGCGCGTCTGCGACTACTTATGTGGTGGAACTACCCTAACACGAACGGCGCGCGCTTCGTAAGCGTTGAGTTTGTGGAGATGCAGGGCACCAAAACCCCCGACCCCATAAGTTGCGGTGGAATACGGACTGTTTTGACCCTTTAAGCAACAATTCAGTCCCTATTTCACCGCAACTCATTTGGTGCAAAGTAACCTGTCCCCCTTGTACCAATTAGCTGGTGTGGCGCCAGCGAGGGTCGGTGAGCGTACGCGCCACACCCAGTCCAACGGGCAGAAACGCTACGATGAGCACTGCGCGCACAAACCAGCCGAGCATATTGACCGTGTCGAAGGTGCACATGTAATACATCGAGCGATACAGATACAAGCCCGGCACCATAATGACAATCGAAGGCACCGTGAGGGCGATGCGCGGGTAGGTGAGCTTGACTTCAGCCAAGCTTGCGAGCAGCCCCGATACCAGCGCGCCGATAAACGCTGCTGCCTCGGGAGGCATTCCCGTGCTGAGGCCCAGGAAGGGAATCATCGTCGGCGCATCGACAAGGGTCAGACGCAGGGTATTGGACACGGCGCCGATCAACCCAGCTGCCGCGGCCATCTTTACCGGGCTGTTGAACATCACCGAGAAGCCGAATACGCCAACGAAGCTCATCACCACGCGCAGGAGCGTAAGGGCAAGCGGCGAAAGGCCCAGTGGGGCAAAGTCGTCCGGCGCCAGGCCAACACACTCGGCAACCATCCAACCTACGAGGGTCGCCATCACAATAATCGATACGGCATATGAAAGGCGCTCGATACCGCTTCGCATGTCGAGCTTAGCGATGTCGAGGCCTGCCGTAATGAGTGGAAAGCCGGGAATCACAAAGAGCATGGCGCCGATATAGCCTTCTTGGTGCGACATTGCCCCCGGTATGACCTGGCCAAGGCCGAGCAATGCCAGCAGATACGAAACGCAAGCGAGCGCAACGCCGGTCGTCAGCGCGCTGAACTGACCAAGGCCTTGCTTGAGAATATGGGAGCGGGCAAAGTTGCCGACACCCGCGCCCACGAACGCGCAGGCCATCTCGATAGGGCCGCCGCCGAGCAAAAAGACGAAGGCGCCGCAAGCACAGGCTGCCGCAAGGCCCTGTTGCCAGGGAGAGTAATCAGGCTTTGAGCTCTCAACGGTCCTGAGCATCTCGTGATACTCGTGTACCGTGAAGCGACGACCATAGGTCTCGATTTCCTTGAGGAAACTCTCCATCATCCAAATGCGATGGGTATTGACTCCCGTTGTGGGCAGGCTGACAACCTCGTTAAAGCAGTGGCCATCTTCGATGCAAGTGCACTCAAACGACAGAAGACTCAGGTCGACGTGAATCGTGACGCCGAGTACGGCAGCAACACGATTCATGGTATCGCGCACGCGCCAGGCACCTGTTCCGCTTGCCAGCATAAGCATGCCGGTGCGGCAGATGATGGATGACTTATCGGTGAGTGGCGCATCGACGGCAAGCTCATCGCCTGCCGTCACGATCTGGTGCCAGTCAGTTTTCATATGGAGCGCGCCGGCACGAACGCCGTGGTGCATGGGGGCTCTCGAAAGCAGCGAGTCAAGGCGCGAAGGCTGTGGGGGCTCCGCTGATCCGACCTCGTCCTCGTCGGGCTCTTCATCAATAAGGTCGAAAGTATCGAGCGCCGCCGGCTCGCGACGGTCGATCAATTCCTCGTCCTCATCATCAAAGTAGTTGAACTGATCGAGCATGTCCTCTTCGATTGCACGCTCGCTCGCGTCGTCCATATAGACGCTCCCTTCCTGCCGACTAACCCCCATCCTAGACAGCAACGGCTAAAGGAAACATAAAAGAGACGACTGTCACGCGAGCCATGTGCGCAATATCCGTTGGGCAGTCGTCTCCCTTGCACCAATAGCTTGACAAGGACTGTCCCCAAGTGCCGGCAGAAAAGGAACGTCCCTAAGTGCCAACCAGGGCAACACCGCAGATAGAGGACGGACAGCGAGCGACGTCCAGGGCGAACAAGTTGGCATGAAAAAGGCAAGGCATAGACCTTCTGGTCATGCCTTGCCTTTTGAATGACAAATTGTCGCCCTGGGCGGCGCGCAGCGTCAACTGGTTACGCGGGTTGGTAAACCCGCGTAACCCCCTAGTACATCTTTGCGCCGGCAGGGATGGAGGCGTCGAGCTGGATCAGGTTGAGGCGCTCCTCGCCCTCCTCCTCGTGGACAGCGCTGATCAGCATGCCGCAGCTGGGAATACCCATCATCTTGCGTGGAGGCAGGTTGGTAATGGCGAGCAAGGTCTTGCCGACCAGGTCCTCGGGCTCGTAATAAGCGTGAATACCGGAGAGGATGGTGCGGTCGGTACCGGTACCGTCGTCGAGCGTAAAGTTCAGCAGCTTCTTGGACTTCTTGACGGCCTCGCATGCCTTGACCTTCACAGCGCGGAAGTCGCTCTTGGAGAAGGTATCAAAGTCGACGAACTCCTCAAACAGCGGCTCAACGGCGATCTTGGAGTAATCGAGCGTGGGCTTAAGCGACGTAACGAACGGGCTCGCGGCGTTGCCGGCCTCGGCAGCCTTGGCGGCAGCGGCACCGGACTGGAAA
This sequence comes from Collinsella sp. AM38-1BH, assembly GCF_003467545.1. Classification (NCBI taxonomy): domain Bacteria; kingdom Bacillati; phylum Actinomycetota; class Coriobacteriia; order Coriobacteriales; family Coriobacteriaceae; genus Collinsella; species Collinsella sp. AM38-1BH. The sequence continues at coordinate 293,858 of NZ_QSHC01000001.1, forward strand.
CCCTTCTCGGGCTTCATGTGCGGGAACAGCAGCACGTCGCGGATAGAAGCCTGGTTGGTGAGCAGCATGACCACGCGGTCGATACCAATGCCAATGCCGCCCGCGGGAGGCATACCGTACTCGAGGGCGCGCACGTAGTCCTCGTCGTACTCCATGGCCTCGTCGTCACCGCCGGCCTTCTCGGCCATCTGGGCGGCAAAGCGCTCGGCCTGGTCGACCGGGTCGTTGAGCTCGGAGAAAGCGTTGGCGTACTCGTGGCCGGCGATGACCAGCTCAAAGCGGTGGGTCAAACGCGGGTCGTCCTCAAAACGCTTGGCGAGCGGGCTGACCTCGATGGGGTAATCGCACACGAACGTCGGGTTAACGATGGTGTCCTCGCCCAGCTCATCGTAAATCTCGGCGATGATCTTGCCAGCAGTCCACTCGGGCTTGATCTCCAGGCCCTTCTCGCGCGCGGCGGCAGCAAGCTCCTCGACCGGCGTGTCGATGGTGACCTGCTTGCCGAGCACGTCGGAGACGATGTCGGTCATGGGACGGCTGGCCCACTCACCAGAAAGGTCGATGGTCTGGCCCTGGTACTCGATGACCTCGGGGTTGCCGATGGCCTTGTTGGCAGCCTTGATGACACCTTGGGCGAGTGCCTTCATGCCCTCGAGGTCGGAGAAGGCACGGTAGGCCTCCATCGTGGTGAACTCGGGGTTGTGGGTAAGGTCCATGCCCTCGTTACGGAAGATGCGGCCGATCTCGAACACGCGCTCAAAACCACCGACGATGCAGCGCTTGAGGTGCAGCTCGGTGGCAATACGCAGGTAGCACTCCTGATCGAGCGCGTTGAAGTGGGTAATGAACGGCTTGGCAGTAGCGCCGCCTTGGATGGTCTGCAGGATGGGGGTCTCGACCTCCATGTAGCCGTCGGACTCCATAAAGCGACGGAAGGTGGAGAGAATCTGCGAACGCTTACGGAAGGTCTCGCGAACGTCGTCGTTGGCGATCAGGTCGACATAGCGCTGGCGATAGCGGGTCTCCTTATCGGAAAGACCGTGGAACTTCTCGGGCAGCGGACGAACGGCCTTGGCAAGCAGGGTCGCGCTCTTAGGGGCAACGGAAAGCTGGCCACGCTGGGTGCGCACGACCACGCCGGTCACGCCCAGGATGTCGCCCAGGTCGAGGGCCTTGAGCGTACTCCAGGCAGCCTCGTCCATGTCGTTGATGCGGCAGAACAGCTGAATCTCGGCAGTCGCATCGCGCACGACGATGAACATGATCTTGCCCTGACCGCGCTTGGCGACCACACGGCCAGCGATCTTCACGACGTCCTCGGTGTCCTCGCCATCGGCAAGCTCGGCGTACTTAGCCTCGATATCGGCGACGTAGTCCTCAAGCTCAGAGTGCTCGGGATAGGGGTTCTGGCCCGCCTCGAACAGGGCGGCGCGCTTGGCCAGGCGGGTGGCGCGCTCGTCGTTGAGCGTCGATGCCTGATCGGCGGCGTTCTGGTTCTCTGCCATAAGTTAGCTCCTCAAACTAAAACGCTCCCCAGGATTCGGTCCCAGGGAGCGAAAACATACCTTTACGCGGGACCGTGGTCTAGCGTGCGATCTTGGCGATGGTGTAGACGCGAGTCTTGCCGGAAGGCGTAACGACCTCGACGGAATCACCCTCGCCGTGACCGATGATGGCGTGACCGACCGGAGACTCGTTGGAGATCTTGTGCTCGAGCGAGTTGGTCTCGGTGGTACCGACGAGCGTGACTTCCATGACCTCGCCGTTGGGATCAATCAGCGAAACGGTGGAACCGATGGAGACGGTCAGGTCGCCCGTGGTGGCAGCAACCTGAGCGTTGGCGAGGATGGCCTGGATCTCGGCAATACGAGCGGCGTTCTGGGCCTGCTTGTCCTTAGCGGCGTCGTACTCGGAGTTCTCCGAAAGGTCGCCGAACGCGCGGGCTTCCTTGATGTCCTCGACGATCTCCTTGGCGTAATCGCCCTCACGCCAAGCGAGCTCCTCGACGAGCTTCTGGCGGCCCTCAGCGGTCAGTACGATCTGGCTTGCGTCCATACGGATATCTCCCCAACTCTGATCAAACAATCAACTGTCAACAAAACGAAAAAGACCGGCTAGCCTGCGGGCAAGCCGGTCAGGTGCTCACCCCAAAGGGATGGGACTACTCTGCGTCCGCGTCGCTGTCCTCTGCCTGCTTCTTCTTGGCAGCAGCGAGCTTGGCCTCGAGCTCAGCGATCTCCTTGTCCTCCTCGGACTGCTCGACCACGACCTCCTCGGCCTGCTTGGTCTCGGCCTTATCGTCGCCCTCCATACCCTCGCGGATATTCTTGACGGTAGAGCCGAGGGACTTGCCGAGCTTCGGCAGGTTCTTGGGCCCGAAGATAATCAGGACAACGACGAGAATAATGATGAGCTCAGGAGCCCTCAGTCCAAACATGTAGACCTCCACAATACAGCGAGACAAGCTCGAATGAGTATACCGCGGGTATCGCGGTATCACAACACTAGCTAAAAAAAGGGACCGCAAGAAGCGGTCCCTCCTCATGCTCTGGTCGGGTTGACTGGATTTGAACCAGCGACCCCTGCGTCCCGAACGCAGTGCTCTACCAAACTGAGCCACAACCCGTTAGCTCGACTATAGTAACAAAGATTTTCGTCGTGTGCTAGAGAAATTTTTATTTCTTTGGCGCGTCGATTTGAACCGTGTTGGGAATAAGCTCAGTCGCGCAGGCCCACCAGCCATTTTGCTGGGCAGCATCGGCAAGCCTTTCGGCCGTGGCAGCGGTGTCGCAAATGGCAAACGAGCAGGCACCCGATCCGCACACATCTACAGCAACGGTTCCGTCCTGTTTACGCAGCCAGTCGAGGACCGTTTGAATCTGCGACTCCATCTGTGCGGAAATGACACCAAGGTTGTTATGGATGAGCGCATATGCCGTCTCAGCATCACCAGCACGCAAGGCAGAAGCTATCGCGCCGGGCTCGTCCGCAGGCACCGGGGCCTCGTCAAAACGTCGATAGGCTTCAATTGTCGAAACGCTTGCCTCGCGCGGCTTGACCAGCACGACGGGCGTCGCGGGCAGCGCGGGGTACTCAGTTGCCAGCACGTCTCCCCCGCCTACGTAGAACGCAGGACTCGCGTGCAAAAAGAACGGGACGTCAGCACCAATGCCCCGCGCAATGTCGTCGAGCGCCGGGTCGGTGCGATCAATGCCCCAGAGCTCTGCCAAGGCGACAATGACCGCGGCCGCATCCGTCGAGGGGCCGCCCAAGCCGGCGCACAATGGAATGCGCTTCTCAATCGTCACGCAGATGTTTGCCTCGCGACCATAATGCTCGGCCATAGCAACCGCAGCCCGATACGCCGTATTCTTTTGCATGGGAAAATCTGATGCTGGAACCGTCTGGACGGTCAGCGCCTGCGACGGCGTGACCGTCACGGTATCGGAAAGACCGACGGCCGCCATCAGGGAATCGACCCTGTGGTAGCCGCGGTCATCGCGCTCGGTATGAACCCCCAGGTAGAGGTTAATCTTTGCCGGCGCGGAAAGAGTCAGGGACCGATCGGTCACCGTTAATGCTCCTCGAGCTGATTGCCGAGCGGGGTAAAGATGTGCTCGCCGCTCTCGGGGTCGAACAGCTCGACCTGACCGGTGAGCACATCGATATACTGGTAGGACTGACGCGACTTGCGGCCGCGACGCTCGTCGACCTCGACAATGAAGACGGCCGGGTGGACGCTCTTGATGGTGCCCATGCGCTCGACGACGCGGGTACGGCCCATGTTGGCCTTAACCTTGACGCGATCGCCCACCATATCGGTCAGCTTCTCGTGGATGTCGTCGACGTGATTGACTTCCATCTCTTCCATGAACAGGGCCTCCAGAAGGTGCAATTCAAAAAGGGGATAATACCCCTAAGATAGACAAAACTCTAATACTATAGCACCCTGTTGTGGCCATACGCAAGTAGCTAAAAACCCGGTCCCAAATTGATTACTTACAGACTATCGGTGTCCAAGACGATGGTGAATGGGCCGTCGTTGACCAGGTCGACCTTCATGTCGGCGCCAAAGATACCGTGCGCCACATGCTCAACGTCCTCGCGCACAAGCGTCAAGAAGTACTCGTAGAGCTCGTTGGCGACATCGGGGGCGCCGGCATCCGTAAACGACGGACGGCGGCCGTGGCGGCAGTCGGCAAACAGCGTGAACTGCGACACCACGAGTACCTCGCCGTCGACATCGGCAAGTGCCAGGTTGGTCTTGCCGTTCTCATCCTCGTTGATACGCAGCCCGCGGAGCTTGCCCCACAGCTTGTCGGCCTCGGCACGCGTATCGCCATGGCCCACACCCAGCAGCACCAGGTAGCCGCGTCCAATGCGACCCACGCACTCGCCGTCGACCGTCACGCCGGCGTTGAGCACGCGCTGCACCACCGCGCGCACGGCCTACTCCTCGCCCGTCAGTTTGGCGGATAGGTGCTCGAGCGCATGGAATCGATGGCTGATGGCGTTCTTCTCGTCCGCCGTCAGCTCGGCCATGGTCTTGCCCGGCGTGTCGACCGGCAGGAACAGCGGGTCATAGCCAAAGCCGTGATCGCCGCGCCCCTCGTGTGCGATAGTGCCCTCGCAGGCGCCCTCACCATAGGTGACCAAACCGTCCGTGTCGATGAGTGCAACGACGCTCATAAAGCGCGCGGTGCGATCCTCGTCGGCCACGCCTTCCAGGTTAACGAGCAGCTTGGCGTTGTTGGCGGCATCGTCGCCATGCACGCCCGCATAGCGCGCGCTATACACGCCCGGCTCGCCGTCCAGGGCATCAACGACCAAGCCCGAATCGTCGGCAATGGCCATGAGCCCCGTCTCCTCGACCGCAGCCTGCGCCTTGATGATGGCGTTCTCCAAAAACGTCGTGCCGTTTTCCTCGGGGTCCTCAAAATCGCCCAGCTGACCGAGCGCCACAAAGCGTACCTCGGGCATGACCTTGCCCAAAATGACCTCGATCTCGGTGAGCTTATGGGCGTTGCCGGTTGCCACGACGATGGTCGCCGCCGGGTCGAGGGTGTCGATGTCAATCTTCTCAAGTGCCATAGCTGGCCTCCTTGTCTCTATAGCAATGCCGTGTTGAGGACGACGAGGACCTCGGCCTCTCTCCCCTCTCAATCAACGGCAGTCTTATACTTCGACGTTTTCCCAGATAAAACCTACCAAAATAAACCTGTCCCTTTTTGGTAGGTTAGGCGAGGGCTTGGCGCTGGAGCTCGATGAGCTCGGCGATACCCTTGTCGCCCAGGTCGAGCAGGGCGTTGAGGCGTTTGCGGTCGAAGGGCGCCTGCTCGCCAGTGCCCTGGAGCTCGATCATCTCACCAGTGTCGGTGGCGACGAGGTTCATGTCGACCTCGGCATGGCTGTCCTCGGAATAATCCAAGTCGAGCAGAGTGTTGCCGTCGACAACGCCCATGGAGATGGCAGCCACCTGGCCGATAAGCGGGATGCGCTCGATCTTGCCCGCCTCGACCCACATGGCGAGGGCGTCGTGCAGCGCCACCCAGGCACCGGTGATGCTCGCTGTACGCGTGCCGCCATCGGCCTGAATCACATCGCAGTCGACGGTGACGGTGTACTCGCCGAGCGCCTTCATGTTGACGACGGTACGCAGGCTGCGGCCAATGAGGCGCTCGATCTCCATGGAGCGGCCCTTGCGGTTGGCGTGCTCGCGCTTGCAGCGCTTGCCGGTCGACGCCGGCAGCATGGCGTATTCCGCGGTCACCCAGCCGGCCTTAGCTCCCTTTCGCCAGCCCGGCACGCCCTCCTCGATAGTGGCGGCGCACAGCACGCGCGTGTCACCGAACTCGGCCAGACACGAGCCGTGAGCGTGCTTCATGACGCCACGGGTGAGCTTAACGGGGCGCAACTCGTTGGCGGCGCGACCGTTGGCGCGGTTGACCTGCATGTACTCCATAGAAATATCCTTTCGGCAAAAGATGAGGCGAAGGCTTTGGCGGCTGCCTTACATCTATTTCAGCTCATCGATATCGATATGTTCGATGCTCTTGAGCGGCTGACCAAAGATAAAGCTGCCCGCCACCGCAAACTCGGCAATGTTATCGGCCGTCGTGGCAAAACGATGCTGCGGCTCGGCGGCGTCGCCCGCCAGCTGCTCGCGGCGCGTGAGGATATCGGTCAGCTCGCACGTGGTCTCCTCGGCGGAACTCACGACGCGCACCCCAGGCCCCAGCGCATGGCGGATAGGTCCCACCAACAGCGGAAAATGTGTACAGCCGAGCACCACGGTATCGATACCGTGGTCGCGCAGCGGCTCAACCGTGGCACCCACCAGCGCACGCACGGCAGGCGTATCGAAGATGTCCTCGTTCTCAAGCCACTGTTCCTGCAGATGTGCACCCGAGGCGAGCTCGTGTTCGACAACCTCGACAAAGCTCGAGGCAGGACAGCCGTATACATCGACGCCGGCATCTAGATCCTGAATGGCGCGCGTGTAGGCGCCCGAGCGAATAGTGAGGTTGGTGGCGAGCACGCCCACCCGGCGCGTGCGGGTGCTGTTGATTGCCGCACGGGCACCCGGCGCGATCACGCCGATCACAGGAACGTCGAGCACCTGCTGGGCCAGACGCAAGGCCGCAGCAGTCGCCGTATTGCAGGCGATGACCATAATCTTGACGTCGTGCTTCGAAAGCCAACGACCCGCCTGCAACGCAAACGAGCGCACCTCATCCTCGGTGCGCGTGCCGTAGGGGCAGCGTTTGGTGTCGCCAAAGTAGTAGACGGACTCGTGCGGCAGCGCCGTCGCGATGGCGCGCGCAACCGTCAGACCGCCCAAACCAGAATCGAACACGCCAATCGGGCGCGTGTCGCCTGCCGGATTCTCGATATCGGACATTACCTCACCAGTCTCTCTCGAAAAGACATGTCCAAGTGCGGCGGCGCCGCGCTACGAACGCGCCGCGACCAGCAGCTCTGCCGTCGCCGCCCAACCGTCGACAATTTTGCCGCGCGTAACGAAAGCGTTCTCGCAAGCAGCCAGGAACTCGGGCGCGCCGGCGCTCGTCAGGCCATTCTCGACCAGGCAGAACGTGCCCACGTGATCGGCCATGTAGAAGTCGGACTCGGAATCGCCGAGCGCGAGCGTCTCCTCGCGCTCGATCCCCAGGTGCTCGCAGAAGCGCGCGATGGCAACGCCCTTGTTGAGACCCGCGGGGTTGATGTTGAATGAGCGACCGTCCTCGACGCGATCGAGCTCGAGCGTCGTCGGCTTGGACAGGTGAGTCAGATGGCCGTTGCAAGCCCAGATCAGACCGCAGCCGGCCTCGTCCAGGATGGCCTGAACCTCATCGTCGGGCACATCGCCGCGCATGCCGACGGTGACCTCACGGTATTTGTAGCCGGTCGACATGTCGTTGTGATACTCGATCTTGTGCGGCCAGCGGGCGAGGATCTTCTCGCACACGCCGGTCTGCTCGATCACCTGGTGCGGCGTGAGGCCGCAAGAGGAGTCGTAGGGCATGTCGCCGGTCAGATACTCCCAATCGTTGGCTTTGAGGTCGTACATGACCAGGCCGCCCATCTCGCCGATGTAGGAGTTGAGACCGAGCACGCGCGCGTCCTCGTGGATCATGGTACGGTTGCGGCCCGAGGTGGGAACCACCTGAATACCAGCGCGAGCGAGCGCCACGACGGCCTCGACGAGTTTGGTCGAGGGGTTGCCGTCGTTGTCGCGCAGCACGCACGAGCCGGGTGCGAGCATCGTGGCATCCAGGTCGGTAAAGACGTACTTGACCTTGGCCAAGCGCTCGCGCATCTCGCCCGAAAGCTCAGCGACGGTCGGCAGGGTATTGTGGGACATGGTTACTCCGTTTACGTAGAAGGGTTTGGACTTGGACGGCATGTTTTGATTGAGGGAACACGCTTATGGCGACAGCGCACTCAGGGCGCCGCCGCCATCATGGTTCATTAGTCAAACTGGGTAACATCGATCAGGCGATTGGCCAGCGAAAGGTCGCTCTCGATGGGCACGAACTCGTCGCCCACATGCATGAGCTCCTCGTCACCCTTCGCCAGCAGCAAGACAATGGTGGGAGCATCGGGGTTGACGTACTCCTCGCGCGCCGCCTTGAACGCCGCATGCACAGCGGCTTCGCGATCGAGGATGATCTTGTTCGGCGTATCGTCGGGAACATGCTCGGCAAGCTCGCGACAGACCTTCATCGGGTCCTCGTGAGCTGGATCCTCGTTGGCAAAGATCATCAGGTCGGAATATGGTGCGGCCTCGCGCGGAAGCTGCTCGCGACGCTCCTGCGCCTTGCCGCCGGCAGCGCCAAACAGCGCAATGACGGGACTAGCGGGAAACGCGCGCTTAACCGACGAGAAAAGCGAGCGGAACGAAAGCTGGTTGTGCGCGTAGTCGACGACACAAATCACGCGGCCGTCCTTCGACTCCACGACCTCCATACGGCCCGGCACACGCAGTTTGGAGAGGCCCTTCTTGATGGCCTCGATACCGATGCCGATCTCGCGCGCGGCGGCGATAGCGACCAGCGCGTTCTCCACGTTAAAGTCTCCCGCGATGCCCAGCAGGATCTTCTCCCCCGCCTCGGACTCGTCGGCACACAGGCCATGCAAGTTGAACTCGATGCTAAAGCCGACCATGCGTACATCGCTCGCCCACAGGCTTGCCTCGGGATGCTCGACGCCAACGGTCACCAAGCGCTCGGCCGTCGACGCTGCCTCCAGCACACGGTCGACCTCTTCGATGCCCAGATTCACCACGGCGGTCTTTGCCTGGTCAAAGATCCTGAGTTTGCTCTCAAAATAATCCTCAAACGTGGGGTGTTCAATCGGTGAGATGTGGTCACGGCCGATGTTGAGTAAGCACGCCACGTCAAACGGCAGATTCTCGACGCGTTGGTACTTGAGCGCTTGGCTCGAGACCTCCATGACCATGGACTGGCGACCGGACGTGCGGCAGTTGGCGATATGGCGCCAAACCTCGGGGGCCTCGGGCGTGGTGTTGGTGCTCTCGTAGCACTCGATACCATCGTCGGTACTCACCGAGCCGATCATGCCGCAGGACTCGCCCGCCGCCTTGATGATGGACTGGAGCATAAAAGCGGCCGTGGTCTTTCCCTTGGTGCCGGTGATGCCCACGATCTTGACGTCGTGGTCGGGACGGTCGTAGACCTCCGGCGGCAACAAGGCCATGGCCGTGCGAACGCTGTCCACGACCAGCATCGCAGCACCGCTCTCCTGCGCCAGCGGCTCCAGAGACTCGACCAGCGACTCCTCGCACACAAATGCGACGGCGCCCGCATCGAGCGCCATGCGCAAAAACGCGGGCTTAAAGGCAGCACCTTTGCAGAAGAACACGTCACCTGCCGAGACCGCGCGCGAATCAAACGAGCAGCCGGTCACGGCACGCTCGTCAACCTGCTCTGATGCGCGCAGCTCGCCGCACACATCGAGCAGCTTGGCAAGCGTATCGACCGTGGTCACGGTCGCGGAATCCGAATGGTGCATCTTTCACCTTTCTCAGCCATTTGGCAGGGACGGTTTTTATAGTAACTGAAACGCACCCACGCAAAAACGGCTCCCGGAGGAGCCGTTACGCGCAGGCGTTCGTAAGCCGAGGCTAGGCAGCCTGAACAGAAGGCTGGCCCTCGTCGATAAAGAAGCGCTTGTACCACACTAGGAACACGAGCGGCGTATAGATCTTGCGCTGGAAATCGCCCTTGCCCGCAAAGTGCAGATCGAGCAGGCGCATGAGCTCGTCGGTATCGAAGAACTCGCTTGCCCACGGCGCGGTGAAGTACTCCTTGACATAGTCGTACCACTTTTGCTCGCGCAGCCAGTAGACAATCGGCACCGGGAAGCCCACCTTGGGACGGGTGGCCCACTCATCGGGCAGCGACTTGTTGGCAGCGTGGCGGAGTACCTGCTTGTTGCCGTTCTCGTTGATGCGGTAGCGATCGGGAATGTGCTCGGCGAACTCCATGACTTTGCGGTCCAGGAAGGGCACGCGCAGCTCCAGTGAGTGTGCCATGCACATCTTGTCGGCCTTGAGCAGAATGTCGCCCGGGAGCCACATGTTCATGTCCAGGTACTGCTTCTTGACCAGCTCGGGCTGACCCTTCACGCGCGCATAGATGGGAGCGGCAAGCTCGAAGGCACCATCGCCGGTGTTGTACTCGGGCTTGAGCACGTCGTCGACCTCGCGCTCCGGCCATACCAGAGCCTGTCCCAGGAACGACTTCTCGGGGATCTCGGCACCCTTGACCAGGAAGTTATGTCCCTTGAAGTACGGCATATGCAGCGCCAGGTTACCGAGCGCGCGACGGACGGGCAGCGGCACCATCTTTTTGTACTTGCGCACCGGGACCGTATCCTCGTAGTAGGCGTAGCCGCCAAAGAGTTCGTCGGCGCCTTCGCCCGAAAGCACCACGGTGACGTCCTTGCGGGCCATCTCGGCCAAGAACCACAGCGGCACGGAAGACAGGTTGGACTGCGGCTCGTCCATGTGATACTGGATGTCCTCGAGCGCACCGAAGAACTCGTCGGCGGTAATCATCTTGCGAACGTTTTCGACGCCGAGCTTATCGGAAAGCTCCTTGGCGTAGTTGGTCTCGTTGAAGTTCTTGTAGTCAAAGCCCACCGAGAAGGTCTTGTCGGGCATGAGGCAAGCGGCGATGTAGCTGGAGTCGACGCCACCGGAGAGGAACGACGCGACCTTGACGTCGGCGATGCGATGGGCCTCGACGCTCTCGTGCACGACCTCGTCCAGCTCATCGACATACTCTTCGAACGGCTTCTCGACGGCAGAGTAATCGCAATCCCAGTAACGCTCGATGTTCATCTTGCCGGTCGGGATATCGACGGTAAAGTAGTGCGCCGGCGGCAGCTTGTAGACACCCTCGAAGAAGGTCTCCTCGGTTGCCGAATACTGCAGCGTCATGTACGGACGCAGAGCCTTTTTGTTGACCGCCTTGTGGAAGTGCGGGTAGTCCAGGAAGCTCTTGATCTCGGAACCAAAGAGCACGCCCGGAGCGCCGTCGCCCGCATCGGCCATGGGATAGTAGTAGAGCGGCTTGATGCCAAAGATGTCGCGGGCGCCAAAAAGCTTGTTCTTCTTTTTGTCCCAGATGACGAAGGCGTACATACCGCGCAGGCGATCGAGAACGGCCTCGCCCCACTCCTCGTAGCCGTGCAGGAGGCTCTCGGTGTCGGCGCCGCAGTGGAACTTGTAGCCCTTGGCCTCGAGCTCGGAACGGAGTTCTTGGAAGTTGTAGATCTCGCCGTTAAAGACAATGACGACGCTGCCGTCCTCGTTGGCCATGGGCTGAGCGCCGGCCTCGGTCAGGTCGAGGATCGACAGGCGGCGGAAGCCCAGGGCAACGCGGCCGTCGATAAACTGACCGCCCATGTCGGGACCGCGATGGACGATGCGGTCCATCATCTTGGTGAGCACCTCGGATTGGTTATCCGTCCCACCGACAAAACCGACAAAACCGCACATATACTATCCCCTCTGCTGTTGCTGGGCATCAAATCGAATCAGTAGCTTTTGAGTATACCCGAGGGCGTAAAGAGGGGCGGAATGTTCAGGCAATCTCAACTGAATCAGCTCCGCTGTGACACGCGGGTTGATTTTCAATCTCAACGCAACAGCCTGAACGGGCCCCGCGTTTCCGCAGCTAGCG